>JBKOVT010000210.1:0-22436 GCA_046724035.1 Pseudomonadota bacterium
GTCGCGCGAATTGGCAAAATCCGCTCCGACGGAGATTGGACAACCGCACGGCCGCCATTGCTTCTGGCAGATCGGAGCCTGGGTGATGGCAGCTCCCGCAGCCGCCTATGACGGCGAGACGCTGCGCATCGCAAGCCTGGACGAACTGCGCTTCGGGCGCGATCTGCACGAATTACTCGATACCCTCGGCTATGTTCCGAAGCTGGTCGACAGCTTTAATTCCTACAACATCGTGCATTACGAGCAGCGCTATATCGGTGTACCGCAGGCAGCTGGACCCGTGAATGTCGATACCGCAGATCTTTCAAGCATTCCCGCAATCCTGATCGCGGCGACGCTCGATGACGTCAAGCGCCAGATTGGCGAGCTGGTGACTGCATAGGACGGGACGGTGGACACCTAGCTCTATATCGCGCGGTAGCGTCTCCCTTTTTGCACTGCGAAAGCAGACCGCCAACTCTAGATCGACATCATTACCTCTGTAGGGATGGCCTAAATGGCCCCAGCTATACTGCCATCACAGACCCGCGGCTTTCCTCCCGAGGATCTCGCGAGGGCTAGAGAGATCACGAAGCGCGTGGTGGACTTGGTGGGTTCGCGCTCCGATTATGTCAAAGCAAAAGGGGTCGATCCGGCATTCGCTTATCCCGATGGGAACTGGAGCGGCGATCCGCGGAATGAATTTCTGCGCCTATTCGCGCGCGTTGCTGTTTGCGACACGGACGCCATTGGTCAATTAAGGGCATTCACCCAGGTCTTCAGCGGCGTCAAACTGTATGAGATGCAAGACGGCCCGGTCCCGATCTTGGAACAACTCGATGGCTACACCGACGACGCAATCGCAGCCAAGCTTAGTTCCAACCTATCTAGTGTAACGGCCTGGGAGGCTCTTACGGAGCATCTTCCATATCGCTGCATATTTACGCCGCCACGGCGGTTCGGCGAGATCGGACACGATCTTCGCGGAGTGATCGTCAACCCCGATACCGTCATCTATCAGCGGCTGGTCAATTTCCTATCTGATTCCGGGGTCGTAGGCTGGCTTGACGATTTGGCAAGCGCCAACGGCGAGGTCAAGATTTTAGAGATCGGCGGAGGCTATGGCGCGCTCGCCTCCTGGTTTCGAGCCGCGTTCCCAAATTGCTCGTACACGATTCTCGATTTACCCGAATGCCTGCTGTTTTCCGGACTGTACCTGTCTCTCTCCCGTCCCGATGTTCGCACCGGTTGGGGTCTGGAACCGGTTCCTTTCGGGATGCGGTTTGCTCCGAATTATCAGGCCGATTTTTTGCACGATGAATTCGATCTCGTGATTAATACGGTGTCCATGAGCGAGATGAGCGCCGTCCAGGTACGTCGGTATGTCGCGCTCATGAAATCGCGTTGGATCAAGAGTGGTGGTCTGTTCTTCGAGCAGAACACTGATAACCGCTATATGGGCCTGTTGCGAGCGCAAGACATTTTCATTGACGAGTTCTGTTCGCATAGGCGCTTGAGCAGCAACGCGAACCTTTGGTCGATGGCGCCGATTGACTTACCGCCGCAGGTTCAGTTGCTCGTTAATGGGTACGAAGATACCCTATACAATGTCTGCGAATTCGACGGCCGCATCTACGCGGTGCATCAATCGGAAGGGCCTTTCGACATCGAAAAGGTCCGGAAGGGCGATACGGCACACCCGGTATTTGCCGGGTCATCGGTTGAAGATGTGATCACCCAGTTAATCGGGTACCTGGGCGGATCCGTTCAGCGGAACAGCAGCGCCCTAACAGGGATAATCGCGAGCGCTTGCTGAGAGCTCATGTTGCTGTTCGGTGGGGCACGGGATGGGTACGGCGCTGTGCTGCGGGGGAGACAGAAACTTGCGGAAACCTGGTATACGCTACCTTCGGCTTATGGAGCTTGCGGCGCTCACAACCGCTGAGCCGCTCCGCGAACTCGTTCGCTCGAACATTTTCATCATTCGGGAGCTTCCGGCAATTGATGCTATTTATCACTTAATATTGGCTTCCACCGAAGCCGAATACGGCAAAGAAGATCGCGCGGTGGTCGCAAGCTTCTTGGACCACGGGACTCTTCCCTCAGAGGACTGCTTCACTCGTTTCGTAACGCTCGTCGAACGGCTCCGAGACAGTCGTGCGTTCAGCAGCGTCTTTTCCTCTGCCATCTTCCAAATCACGTCTGGGATTGAGCCAACGCTCATCGATACCGGCTATCTCCGGATCGTCCTCCCGTCTGGGCCCTTGCACGAGCAGATTCGGCGCCGACCGGAACTCTACCAGATGAGAGACAGACACGATCCTGAGGTAATGATAATGACCGGCGGGGCATTAGCTCATCGCGACATCCAGGCGCCGCATTTCAGCACACAAATGAATTTCTGGTTTCCACTTCACGATCTGGAAGCCGACGGAAGCCTTTTGCTCTTCCCCGACGTGGCGCGCCAACGTGTCGGCTCATACCTTCCGGTTTCGGGGTCTCCGCCCGAACAGTGGGGATATGGCCGGCCACTGCAGGTGGCGCTCCAGAGGGGCGATGCTCTCCTCTTTCATTCCGAACAATACCACGCATCTCCGGTAGCAGCCGGGCTGCGTCCGCGGATATCGATGGAAATTCGTGTCTCATTAGCGTGCCCTGACGATAATGCCGTTTACCGGCGACTCTTTTGGGACCTGAAGAATTTCGCTTCTCAAGAGATGCCAATAGCGCCGCGCTTCGACGAGATCGTGGCTGGCAAATGGGACGCGCGGACAGGCGAGAGCGCGGCCAGCCTCTACCATAGACTGTTCGACAAACCGCTGGATGCGCGTCGCGCGAGCGAGACGCTGAGCACAGTGGACGAAATCAGGAGGGCCGTTAGCCTGCCGGCCGCCGAAGCTCTCGATACTTTGGACAGCCTTACCGCATTGGACGTCGGCAGCGATCTCGCGTTCTTCTGTGCGAAGAGCTATCTTGCATTCGATCAGCCGGAGGAAGCTTGGGTTACCCTTCGACGAATGGCGGAGCGGACAAACAGCTATTTCTGGGTTCTCGAGTGCGCCCGGCTAGCTGCCGAAGGGGGCAACAGAGCATTGGTCGAGGACTTCCTCTCTCGTGCGGAGCGGCTCGCAAACGGCACAACCGTAACACCTGAGCCCGTCGGCGAACCGGATCTAACCCAACCGCCGTTTCAGCTGCTTCCGGCAACCTGTCAGCGTGCTTGCGCAACGCTTCGCCGAGCGTTGCACGCCAGTGAGAGGCCGCGGCTATTCGATCATCGGCTGTTCTATCCGCTAATCGAACTGTTGAAGTCGTTTCCGCAGTTTGATGTCGTGAAATTCCACCTTCTCTATGTCGCCATTCCCGTCGGACGCTGCATCGATCCCGATGCCTTGATCAGCGACCCGGAAGGCCTTGCTTGGGGTGCCTCGCTCTCGGATGTTGTCAGCCAGGCTTTCCGTGAGATATCGCCCCGACATATCCACGCAGACGGTTCTCGTGGTCCCTAGTCGCTGTGGATCGTGTGGTCGCTTGCGCCGGCTGAATTGCCGATACCAGACCAGCTTCTGGTCACTGGGTATGCGGATACGCAATAAGATATCCAGGAATTCGACGGCAGTATTTACCCAGCCTGTCAAACGGAAGGCTTATTTGACATCGAAAAGATCCGGAGCGGCGAGACAGCGTGGCCCGTCTTACGGGATCATCGGTCCATGAGGTCAATCGCTCAGAGAATCTCTCAATTTGACGAGCTCATTCACGGACAGTTGGATACCATTATCAAGATGCGCGCTCACCCAATCTCGATGTACTTCCTGACGTCGCGCGTGAAGATGAGACCAAACAGGGTCAACACCGCTAGCGCTGCCGTAGTGTAGGCGGGATCGCCGAACGTCGGCACACGGTCGCCGAGCATTCCGGCGCGGATCATCTCGTAAGCCTGCAATGATGGCTGGAGCAACGCGTACTTGCGGGCCGGCTCGGGAACCCAAAAGGCCATGTAGAAGCACCCGCTGAGGGCGATATACATATATGAGATCGGAAACCAAACCTTCTCCACCCAAACCGAGCGCTCGCTCAGTGCCGAAATGAACAGGCCGATCGCCGAACACCACCATACCATGTAAAAATAGCCGAGGAAGAACATTGGCACATTTTTAGGAAATCCAATCACGCCGAGCATGTGCAGAACAAAAAAGCTAAACGCGACACCAAGAAAATTCTGACCGATTTCCATTAGTATTTTTGCAAGTACAAGGTCAATCGGCGCGACCGCGCGGTGGTACAATACGGCTGAATTGGCACTGATCGTGTGCAGCATCAGCCCGCCGATATGGCGGAACAGCATCAGGGGAAGATAGCCGGTCCAGCACAGCTCCATCACAGGCACATCGCGCTCGTACCGCACGCGAATATAGGACCACATCAGCATGACAGGGAAAACGAACACGAGCGGCTCGGCAACGAGCCATCCGGCGCCGAGGCTCTCGCGTCCATAGCGCATCTGTACCTCGCGCATCAGCAACGCGCCGATCACGCGCTTCTGCGTCCGCCATTGCTGCCATAATGTGGGGGGGCGGCGTGCTTGCGTTTGATCAGGTGTCGCCATTCCGCCTCGTTCAGAAAGGTTTTCGCTGCGTCGCCTGGACTCGGGGCGGCTCATCACCGCGGTTCGCCTGACCTTGCGCCGGCCGACGGCCTAGCTAGATTGCTACGCCAAAGTCTACCGATACAGCCGGGCCGGTCAACAAATCAGGAATGTCAAAACGCCACTCCCCTTTGTGCATGGCTCGCCGAAGCGGCCGAAAGAGGGTGGCGCGGTCGGCGCTCTTTACATTAGACTACCACTCCCTTCCGCTTAAAAATGACCATGTCCCCGGCAAGAGAAGCGTATGACGAATCCTCGCAGCGGCAACCGGCGCAGCCGGCCGGCTGACGCTCCGGCGGAGCAGCGCACCCGCAATCCGCGGAAGGCGACCGTCCCATCGAAACCGAAGACCGTTTCGGAAGCCGACGTCCTCGCGCCCTGGCGCCATTACGCACGGCGATTGGCAGCGAAGAGCGCGCGCCGGCTGCGCGATAATGCGCCGAACTTTCTGGTCGTCGCGCCGCCCAAGACTGCGACGACCTGGGTCTATGAGATCCTTTCCACCGATCGCCGGTTTTTCATGCCGGAAAAGGAGTGCCGGTACTTCTCACATTTCTGGCGTGAGTATCCGCTCGCCTCCTATTACGCGCAATTCCAGAACCCGTTTGGGGCGGTGTGGCGAGGCGAGGCCAGTCCGTCGTATTTCATCCTGCCTTCCTCGGTGATAGCTACAATCCGCGGGGAGCTCCCTGACACGAAACTGATCGTTCTGCTGCGCGATCCCGGCGAGCGTCTCTGGTCGCATGCCCGGCACACCTTCAAGTACAAGGAGGGCTGGTTCCGCTCGTCGACGGCGTGGCGCATCGAAGAGGTCTCCGAGACGGAATGGTGCCATTCCCTCCTGCACCCGGTCGTCCGCGCTTTTAACGACTATGCTGGACCGTTAGCACGCTGGGCCGAGCATTTTCCTGCGGAGCAGATCCTTATTTTGAGCTCGGAGATAATTGGCGCCGAGCCGGAGCACGCCGCGCAGCAGATTTACGATTTTCTCGGCCTGGAAAAGCCTACGCCCCACTCGCCCTTGTTGCACAACAGACCAAACTCGAGCCCCCGCATCGCGCTGCCGAACTCGGTCGCCGAACTCCTCGCCGCCTCGACCTCAGCGGGCCGGTCTCGGTTGGAAGCCGCGCTGACTCGGCTGCCGGCACGGCTCGCGAGCGATCTCCGGGCGGCCATGGCCTACTGGCGGGGTACAGACCACGGTCCCGCCCTCGCCGCGACATTGCCAAAGCCGCCGGGAATGCCGCCGCAACCCGATTGGGATCGGCTTACGACAGCGACATTTCCACCCGACCTCCTGAGTTGGAGCTACCACTCAGCTGAGCTGCCGCCGAATTCCGAATTGCTCCACTTGGCCAGCTTGAATTTTGAATACAGCTATTTTTCGGATCCGTTGGAGAAGGGAATGGCGGACGAACCCCTACTTCGGCGGGTGCAGACGCTCGGCACGAGTATCCTCGAGCATGACGCCCGTCTCAGCGGCATCGAGCGAACCGCGGCAACTCTTCGCGAACGCATTGGGGGATTAGAGGCGCCCGATGCCATCCGCGATCAGCGCCTTCGGCAACTGGAGCAAACAATCGATGAGCGGAGTGCCCGTCTAAGCTCACTAGAGAGCAGTCTGGAGGGGTATTCTGAGCTTATCAGCAGCCTTGCGGTTCGCGACACAACACGCGAGGGGCGGTTAGCGGCCATCGAAGCGGCTATCGAGGAGCATACGCGGCGAATCGGCAGCACCGAGGCGGCAAACGCCGTTCGCGAACAACGCTTAGGCAGCCTGGAACAAACAGTCGAAGAGCGCGCCGGCAGCTTGGTCACTGTGGAAAGCAGGCTGGAGGAACTGCAGCGCCGCGTCGCCGCGCAGGAAGCCGATATGAGAGAGACGAGCGCGCGGTATTCCGATCGAGCCGCCGAATTGGAGACGCTGCTCCATCAGCAAATCGACCGCATTGCTGCGGTGGAGCACGGCGCGGCCGAACGCAAGACCGAGAGCGCCGGGCAGAACCGAAGCCTCGTCGAGCTGAGGTCGGGCTTGGCTGAAGCGGCGGCCGGTCTCGCGAGCATTCGTGCGGAGCAGCAGAGACTGGAAGCGGTTAGTGGCGAGGTCACCAAATTGAGGTCGGGCTTGGCTGAAGCGGCGGCCCGTCTCGCGAGCGTTCGTGCGGAGCAGCAGAGACTGCAAGCGGTTGATGGCGAGGTCGCCGAGCTGAGGTCGGGATTGGCTGAAGCGGCCGCCGGTCTGGCGAGCGTTCGTGCGGAGCAGCAGAGACTGCAAGCGCTCGGTGGTGAGGTCGCCGAGCTGCGTGCGACGATCGAAAAAGCGCTCTACGCGGTCGCTCTGCTGCAGGAGAGCTTGCAAGGAGTCGAGGCTGATCTAGGCCAATCTCGGTTATCTCGGATCGAGGCCGAGCTCTCGTCGGTATCGGCAGCTCGCGAGAAATCAAATTCTGGTAGCCCTCATTTGAGTTGGGTGGAGTAGCGGATGGTTACGGTCGCCTACAGACGGCCAGCGGCGGCAAAGGCGCCGACGGTGAGTTTCGTACTTCTCGATTGGGATTGCCGAGAAAGCTTCCACTCACTCGATTACCTGGCCGAGCAGACAGTCGATCGCGACGAATACGAAATCATCTGGATCGAATTTTATCAGCGGCGTGCCGCCGAACTGGATAAAAAACTTGCGGACTATAGCGCCCGCGGCCGACCCGCTCCGATTGATATCTGGACCATTATTGGAATGGACCGGAAGCTATATTATCACAAACACCTGATGTACAATATCGGTGTCGTGCAAAGTCGCGGTGACATTGTTGTCATCTGTGACTCCGATGCGATGTTCCCGCCCGACTTTGTTGAAACGGTTATTACCACCTTCCGAGAGAACCCAAACAGCGTCGTGCATTTCGATGAGGTGCGGAACGCACGCGAAGAATTTTATCCCTTCAATTACCCGTCCTTCGAAGAAGTATTGGGACCCGGTGTCATCAATTGGCGCGATGGCAAAACGAACGGTCTTTGGGATACTGCGGATCCGTTACACACGCGTAACTACGGTGCCTGCTTTTGCGCCCGGCGGACCGATCTGATTGCGATCGGCGGCGCCGACGAGCATCTCGACTATTTGGGACATGTGTGCGGCCCCTACGAGCTGACCTTTCGTTTGGTCAACAAAGGGCTGCGCGAGATCTGGCACGATCAGGTTTTCCTTTATCATACCTGGCATCCCGGCTCGGATGGCGACTTCAACTATATCGGCCCGCATGACGGCCGCCATATGTCGGCAACGGCCTTAGCCGTTCGCGAGAACGGACGCGTCATGCCGCTGGTTGAGAACGCGAGCATTCGCGGCTTGCGCGAAGGCCGCGGGCTCGATTTGTCGGTGCTTATCGACCCGAGCTATTGCGAGGCATGGACGGAGGAAGCAGTCGCCCGCTCGCCCCGCTTCCAGCTGTTCAAGCAAAACAAGGCTGCGCCGCGGCTCATCATGAGCCTGGATCAGCACAACATCGTCGCATATGACGGGCAATATTATGGCGTGCCGAGAGAACTTGGACCAGTAGATCTCGAGCAGGAGAGCGCGCGCCAGGACCCCGGGATCATCCGCGATGCTAATCTGGAGACCTTGAAGGCGGCGATCGAAGCGCTTTCAGCCGAATATCCCGCTGCCCTACCGGCGAGCGGAGAACGGCCGGCGATTACGCCCAATGGAGCGGCCGCGAGCTCGGTGGACCGCCAATTGATGGTCACTGCGGGGCCGGTGCCGGGGCTCACGGCGTCCTCGGAACCGACCGCAAACGGTACCGGCTCGATCGCTGACTTTATCACTAGGACGATTTCGCAAAGTCAATTGAAGCGTGACATCCTCAATCAGCGTCTTGATCGGATCGAGGCCGAATACGAGCGCAGAAATCAACTGCTCAAGCAGGTGCAGGCGGCCAGCGTCCAAAAAGACCGGCTGATCGCAACGCTACAGAACCGTATCGTCGAAATCGAGCGCGAGCGCGAGGAAGTCGTCCGGGAGGCGCGGCATTGGCGTGACCACGTGCTGCAATTCCGCACAGAGCTCGAACTTCTCCCGCTCTTGCACCGCAAGGAAATCGCAATGGACACCGGCTCGGGCGTGCTGGTGTTGCCGACTAGCGAGCCGGGCCATTTCCTGTTCGGTCCGTACCTGCCGTTGCAAGAAGGCGGCTATACCCTGGCCGTTAAATTCCGGGCGGCGTGGGTGTTGCGAGCGAAGGACCCAGTCCTGACGATTGAGATCGCCACTGCGGACAGGATCTTGGCATCCGAGGTCCTCTCCGCGGACGCGAACGATTTGGTGAGGATTGCCTTCACAGTCCCCTCCGAAGTTGACGTGGAAACTTGCAAGATAGAGTTTCGTCTCTCGCACCACGCCAATGCGAGCCTAGAGATACGTGAGCTCCGGCTGGGCGCCACGCATCCCGAGGCGCCGAGAAAGAAGCGGCTGAACTCCCCGAGTGTCTTCTGGCGCTCGTCAACCTTGCGGCTGTTACATCGTCCCGCATGAGCCCCGATCCCGCACCGTCCGATCGTCATTTTACCGACACCGAGCGAGACGGGTGATCGGCAGCCGAGGGTTGCCGTGATTGCGAAGCTCCCTGCCGATGCTTAAGCGCCTGTGTCTGCATATCGGTGTCGCGAAGACCGGGACGAAGACATTGCAGCTCGCGATGACCCTCAATGGCGACCTTCTGAGGCGGCACGGCTTTGTGTATCCGGTGTTGCCGGGCCACCATCACGTAGGGCTGGCGCTGTACGCGGCCAATGAGAGCACCAGTGCACGGTTGCGAGCCCGTGTGGGGTTGGCGGACGGGGATCGAATGGCCGAGTTCGTTGGTGAATTTCCGTCCCGCTTGGCCGCCGCGGTGACGGCCGCCGACATTCACACCGCCATCCTATCAAACGAGCACTGCTCATCTGAACTTTCGACAGTCGAGGCGATCTCTCGCCTCCACGCGCTGCTTTCGCCGTTGGCCCGCGAGATCCGCGTGATCGTGTACCTGCGGCGCCAGGACGACCTGGCGATCAGCCTTTACTCGGCAAGCGTGCAAGCGGGGTCCACTAATGAATTCCAATTCGACGATGGACACTTCTGGTTCAACTACAGCCGATTGCTCGACATGTGGGCCGAGGTATTCGGCCCGGACAATCTTGTCATTCGGATCTTCGAGCCGGCGCAGATGCACCCGGGCGGCTTGCTCTGTGATTTCAGTGTCGCGATCGGGTTCGAGCCACACGACCGACTGCAACACCCGCCAGACCAGAACAAGAGTCTCGACGTCCATACACTCGAATTTTTGCGACGCTTCAACGCGCACGTGCCTCTCCTGGCCGCAGGACGACCCAATCTGAGCCGTGGCGAGATTGATCAGGCGCTCGCGGCGATATCAACACGGGATCGGATGGCCCCGAGTGCAGAAGCTGGAACTGAATTTCTCGGGAGGTACGCTGCCTCGAATGCCCAAGTCGCTGGCAAATACCTCAATCGCGCGGATCGGGCGCTGTTTATCGAACAGCCGTCGCGCGGTCGGCCCGAACGGGTTCCTGCGCTCGATCTCGACAAAGCTGTCGAAATCGCGGCGAAGATATGGGAATGGCAGGAGGTCCGGTTTCGGCGACACGAATAAATGAGTAAAGTTACGATGCTTTATGAAGCGACCCCTTCTGTCCCAGGCTGTTCCAATCGATCCGGACTGCCGCCGTTGGACGGAGCTCGCCGGAACGTCAGGAATCAAATGAGGTTTGGCCGGCAATGATTGCTAACTTCGCAGGCAAGCCTTTGTTCTTTATGCATATTCCCCGCACCGGCGGCATCAGCCTGATGCAATATCTCGATCAGAAATTTCCACGTGCGGCGATCTGCCCAGCGCATGAGATGTTCGAATTCGAACAGCTGAAGCAGCAAGACAAATTGGCCGGCTATTCATTCTATCGCGGGCATTACGGTATCGATCTGCCGCGACTGGTTGATCCTTCTCCCTCGGTAATCACGTTTTTGCGGCGGCCGATAGCACGCGTGTTCTCGACTTGGCGCCATTTACGCTCGCATGCCGTACCCTTTCAGCAGGAGTCGGGCCGTTTGGCACGCCGCATTCAGGACATGGCAGTTGCGGCCCACAGCTTCGATTTTGAAACATTTTGCCAGTTCGCAATGGAGCATCACGGGCTGTGGTTTTTCAATTCAATGACGGTTCTGTGCACACAAGGACGCAATCCGGCCTCTACCGACACGCGATGGCCGCACGAACTGCTCGACGACGCAAAACGACTGATCGACGAGTTGTCTTTTGTTGGGTTCACCGAGACCTTCAACCAATCCGTCGCACGGCTGCAACGCCGGTTTGGATGGCTGCCCGAAACGATCGCTCATGCCAACGCCGCGCCGCCGTCGGAGCAGTCCCCGGGCGAAAAATTCCACTCTTGGCTCGCAGATGCTACAGCCGTCGACGATCAGCTATACGAGTACGCGCTGAAGAAATCCGATGAGGATAATTCCTCGGCAGACCCCTGAAGGGCACGACATGTCGACACCCATGCTCGCCGCGCGGCCATCGGGAACGGCCGTGCCGCTAGAGCTTCGATTTGTTGAGATCGAAGACGCACTGGTATCCGCGGCGCGAAACAGCATCGCCGCGGGGGCGCGCCGGATCCGCATCGAGCCTCCCGAAGCCGCCATGGCGTTTATTTCGGCCTTGGCGCCAGACGCGAATTCCGGACTGCGGTTCCTCTCCAGCACCGAGGCAGAACAGGCAAAGCCAGCCTCATCGACTGCAACCGCACCGGAGGCGGACCTGGTTGTGATCGCCGCGTCGGATCCCGCAAGCATTGACGCCGCCTTGATGAGCTGCCTCGATCTGAACACGGGGCTCGTCCTAGCTCTGCTCACCGACCACCATTGGACGCGCCGCCCGTTGTTTCTGATATCAATTCCCAAAGCGGGCACTCACCTCTTGCGCCGCCTGGCCGAGGGGTTCGGGTATAAGCGGGTGCGAATCTGTCCCCCGCTCCCGGTTGGGGGTTCGTGGTACTGCATTGAAGGGGCGCAGCCACATACGGTCGCTCCCCAATTCTTTTTCAGCGACCGCGCCAGCGACCACCCATTCCTGCAGTCGCCGGCATTGTTCATTTACCGGGATCCGCGCGACATTCTGGTTTCCGAGGCAAACTGGTACCCTCGCGACGAGGCTTTGCATCTTCTCAAAGGTTATTTCGGCCATTTGAGCTTCCGCGAGCGGCTGCTTCGATCGGTCGACGACCCCTTTTGCGTTGGCACGATCCGCGACCGCGTTGCTGGGTACGCAGCGTGGCTGGATTTGGGCAACGTCATTCCGGTTTCCTTTGAAGAGCTCGTTGGATCAGCCGGAGCTGGTGATGACGGCGAGCAGCACCGCGCCGTCTGGTCGGTGCAGCTAAAGCTTCAGGTCGACGGCCGCCCCGCTGAGTTCGCCAGTCGCCTATTCGACCGCTCCAGCCCGACCTTCGATAGGGGACAGATCGGCGCTTGGCGCGAGCATTTCGATGATGAGGTGCAACATCGCTTCGCCGCGTTGCCTCAGGATTTCATGCATCGATACGGCTACGATCCGCATGGGCGGGCGGGACCGTTCCCGTCACACTGCGAAGATTACCGGCGCCGGGCGCTCGAGATCCCTGAGGTCGCCGCGATCAATACGCCCTATCTCGTCGAGGCCGATGTCAACGGCTTCAATATCGTCCGCTTCCGCCGGCGCTATTACGCGGTACCGCAAGACGGACCGAAAGGAAACCTCACGGCGTTTACGGAAGCCGAACTGAGCGCACTGCCCTCGGATCCGGAACTCCCGAACTTGCGCGCGAAGCTCGAACGCCAAGCCGAAGCGCCGCTCCTGAAAAAGGCGATGGACGAGATCACGGCATTGCAACGCCGTATCGCGGTCCTCGAACAGGCCCGCGACTTAGATGCTCAATGACGCAGACTATTTCGATTGCGGCGAACTTCGACGAGGCGCCGCCGGCGCATGTCACGATTTCCCGCGGCCGTTACCGTTTCTTGGTCGCCGCACCGGTCTCGGCGCCTCGCGTCATAAAACGCGATTTCCCCATCGCTTGATTGCGTGCTCATAGAGCTCGTTGTCGAAGCGAACCGCCCGCCTCAGCCAATCCAAGAACGTCGTGCCCAGTGGCAATGAGGACGCCGGCGCCGCATTGACGTGCCGGACCTCCTCCAGAGGCCAGCCGAATTGCGATTGAAGCCGCGCGACCGAATGAGCGAACGTATCGGTGAAGCCGACAAACGCCAGGCCATCGAGGGCGCTTTTTGCCCGGTCGAGCATCTCGTCCAGGGTCGGTTCTGCCGGCAATTGCGAACCGGCGCCATGCCCGAGCAACATGGTCATTGAATTCAAGAACAACGGTCCATTTTCTGCCATCATGGCGTAGCAGAATTCCTCGAAACCGAGCTGGTGGGCTGCTCCCGCTATCCCCTTGGTATAATCGATCAAGCGGCCTGAGCGGCCTTCAAACGGCACAGGCCGCGAGCGTAGATGACGCCACATCGAGAAGAAGCGGGCGACCGGCTCCCGTAGAAACGTGATAGTTTGTCCGCCAGCATCGAGCAGCCGCGGCAGGTTGATCCCGAAGTGACCGCGATAGAACGCATAGCCGGCTAGCCTGTCTTGCTCCCGCAGACTTTCGAATTCGAAGATCTTGTGGGCCGGGCAAATTTCGTCTGCCTTGAACTGCTTGTCCAGGTATTGCATCAGGCTGGTACCGCCGGTCCGCGGTACATGCAAAAAGAACAAGGGAGGCCGCCGTCCCAGCCCCTCTACCGCGAGGGGCATCAGACAGACATCTTCATTGAGCAGAACGACATCGATCCCCGGCGCTCTAGCGATTATGATTGCTGCCTGATGATGGACGCTGGAGGACTATCAAGACAAGCCGTTGGCGCCCTGCGTCCCCTGCGATTCGATGGGGTCACCGGCCAGTTTACGACAGGCACTGCCCAGGAATGCCCGGGTAAGCGGCGGCGACCGACGGCGGGGTAGCGCCTAGAACCTTTCGGCGCGTAGCAGCCACCAGCAGCCATCATCGGTAAGCGCTGTGGGTGGCGCCGTAGCGCGGCACGATTCATGATGGCTATTCAGAAAGCGCTTCGATCCTCGCCTCGAGTTCGGCCATGCGGGAGGGAAAATCCGATAGCTCAGATCGCAGAATGAAGGGCGGTAGCTCGCGTTCGCCGACCCGCTCTTTATCGAGATCGATAGGCCCGAGGTCCTGCCGCAACGCAACCACGGTCCCGTCGATCTCCACCAGATTGTACCCCTTATACGAACTCACAAGCCTGATGTTCCGTTGCCGAGACTTCGGCTCATGCTGCGCGTCCTGTACCCAGCGCTCGATCTCCGGATAAGCGCCTGGGGGCTCGTGCGCCAAGCGCTTGCGTAATTTCTGCAAATAAAACGGCCGCTCCTCAACAAATCGGTGACCAGGCGGGAATAGGCAATCGAGATACCGCACCAAATGAAAGAGAGTCTCAGCCGATTCGGTCAATCGCGCGGCATTCCACAGATGAAACAGCGGCCCCGTCATCGTGAGATCGTGGGCAAGCATCGCAAGCCGGAATGAAGTCGGCGGCCCCGCTGTAAGAACCCGGAGTGCATTCATTTCCAATGCTGCTGCGAGCGCACGTTCGCCTTCGGTCTTTCGCATCTGCTCGGGCTGTGGCGGCTCGTCGGCAGCGAGAAACAGCAGATAGCGGCTCTGCATCGTGCCGATATAGGGACAGGCAAGGTGGCCAGGCTCAACCTCCCAGGCGATCGGCCGCCAGCGGTCGTCGAATGATACCGACGCCTCGTTCTCCCGAAGGCGCCAATCATGCCGGCCGGGCTCAATGAGGTTGAGGTATCGGTTGCAGACAAAAATATGACGCGCCCGCTCCGCTCCTTGCAGCCAGCCCATCCAAAAACGAATCGCCTCGTTGTCGAACTCACCGAGTGAATGGAAGTTCATGAAGAGATCAAACGAGTGCGCGCGCAGCGAGCCGCTCAGTGCCGTTGGGACCAGCACATAGTCGTAGGAGGCGGTATCCTCTCTCTCGAGCTCGCCGGCATCATGCGCCCAGAGGATCCTCGCGGCCGGCTGGGTCAACGACAAAAACAGCCTCGCGAAAATCAGCGTCTCGGGAATGTCGCAGATGAAATAATTGGCGGAGCCATGGATTTCCCGAAACAAACGGGCGACGTTCCCGATACCAGCGCCTAGCTCCAGAATGCGCGGGCGGCTCTTCCCCGACATGATTGTCGCTGCCCTATGTGCGACATAGCAGTGGCGAAAGAAATCCGGCGACAAACGCCGGCCAGCGCGTTGCCGTACCTCCCGGGCCGGGAACAGAAACGATTCCTGCACGCCCGGAGATAGCTGATCGACGTCGCATCCCAGGTCTTTGTACTTGCGCAAATGCCAATCGATGGATTTATCGACCAATGGCGCATCGACGTGATGGACGTAAAGATCGCTTTCGAGTATGCGGGCGACAGCCTCCTCGGCCGATTGACTCTCATCGAGCGCCTGCGCGATCATGATCTGATTGGCGTTTCCCCAGAACTGATTGAGCGGGTAGTTTCGCTCCTTCCGCCACTCATGTTCGCGGCCTAATGCGTCGCGGTAGTCATCGAGCGCGCCATTAAGCAGCGCACGAGAGCAGAGGGTGACGTTGACTTTGTCAGGACCCGGCGACGGATGATCAGTGGCCGGTGGGGCCGATCGCACAGCCTGACGGGCCGCGTCTTCGATCGAGGGGAGCACCTCCGGTACAACACGGCCGAATAACCATGGCGTATATACCGGTGGTTCAAATTCGTGTCCGCGAATCCTGGCGTATTCATCGAGCCAGAGGCGCTGCGGCGCGTTCGGGTTGTTGGTCGCGATACCGCCATGCACCTGATGGAAAACGCCCTCGCCCAGCAAAACGATGACTTGGCTATCCGGAAGACGACAAGCGCGGACGAAGAGATCTGCGTTGACAAAGCCACCACCGGCACTTGTGAAGGCTTCATCAAACCCGCCAAGCTCCTGCCAAAGACCGCGGGGTAAAAAAAGCGCATTGCTCTCCAACATGGGAGCAAACCAGCCGCCCTGAGACGATCCGGCGAGCGAGGAGATGCTGAACAGGCGATACCCGTCATCGGCCCATTGTGCTTCTCCAAGCAAGCGGTCCTCGGCTTGCTGGTCATAGCCTTTCGTAACGCTGACCATCTGAATTTCCGGACCCAGATGAAACCCGAGCGTGGCGATGACAGGCCGGTCATGCAGGCGGCGCGCACGCATCGCCATGCCTAACAGCCCGGGCGATGCCATCCGCGCACCGTCGATCACCGCCCCGATGAGTTCCCCTTTTGCGAGCGCAAGCCCTTGGTTGATTGCGCGCGCTGGGGAGGGCGGCGCAGGATCGATCCGATGGATGACAAGCCGGAGACCGAAGGACCGGCACAATTTCTCGTCAAACGGCTGGGTCGAGCCGTTGTCGACCACAATGACCTCGTAGTCTTCGGCGGCAATACCGCGCTGGTAATCGGGCGCGAGGCTACGCAGTGTGCGCGGAATTTCGCGCTGCATATTGTGGGCAACGAGCACCACCGATATTCGCGGGTTAGCCATGTACTAAATCCGGTCCGATTCCCCGACGATAGCAGTCTAGGTCATTGACATTTGCGGCAGGGCCGCCGAAGGAGCCTCTTCTATACTCGAGTTGATCCCGTCCCCTGTCCCGCTGCCGCACCAGCGATGCGTTGGTATCTCGGGGCATTCACATCGCCTCGGGCTGTGGGTTTGCGCTCCCAGCGAAAATGAATAGCGCGGAAGACCCGCGCACCGCGATCCCCAGCAAAGCGATGTTTTACTGCCGGAGGCGAGACGAGCGATAGGCTTATCCGGTTGAGCAACTCCTCGCGGTACAATACCAGGCCAGATACAGGTGACGCTCGCGCTTGCGCTGTTCTAAGGGTTTAGCCAACCGCTCCTGGTGGGTGCAAGCGCACCACCGGCGATACGGGCCGGCGCAGTTCGAACGTCTACCCGAACCACTGTAGCCATTCTCCTCCGCCCACCGACACCGTGGGCGCGGGACCCATGGCACCAGGCTTAAAATGCTTCCCCAGCCAAGAGACGGGTCATCAGGTCGGGTTGACGCTTGCGACGGGTGGATGTCATTCTTGTTCGCCAGCATTTGGGTACCGACAGTTCAAGGCCGCATCGGTAAAGGAGATTTCTAGAATTGAGCAGCAACGGTCCACCGCCAATCCTAGCTTTTAATGATCCAATTCACGATTCATCTTTCTGCATGTACCGGAAGACAGGCACAACCCATGTCGAAATCGAGCGCTTCACGCGAAGGAAATACGAGACCCAAAACCCGGTAATTGGCTTCTGCGAGCTGTACCCCGACGCAGTCGAGGAATTTCCGATCATTGCTGTAGAAGAGGGCTATTTTCTCGCCCCGCTCGTCAGACGCGTTCTCTCTAATAGAGAGTTGCTGAACGATCCTGTGAAGCTGACGCAACAGGTGGCCGCCGCGCGTGCCGGCGCCGGTGACTACATGCCCGAAACGGCAGGCTTCGAGACATCATACGGCCCTTCTACGGCAGCGCAGGTACAAAAGTTCTTTCGACATCTTCTCAAGGATGAATCGCAAATCTACTTTTGCGGCCATCACGAGGCGCACGCTGCGAATGCGTTTTTTTCCTCGGGCTTTGCTTCCGCATTGACTGTAACGCTCGATGGTGGTGGCCAGGATTGGCTCATCGACGGTCCCCGCAAAGGTCAGACAGCATTGATCTATGGGGGTATATACGAATGCGCGGGGACTTCGTGCCGAACGGTTGCACAGCTAACAGACGTTTCGTTTGGCTGGGCATGGGTGAGGGTAACGGCAATGCTAGGCCTCTCCTGGGGAGAGGAAGGGACTGTCATGGCCATGGCAGCCCTTGGCGATCCAGCGCGGTTCAGGACTCTCTTCGAAGCCCCGTTCTTCTGGATGCCGAATGTCGCAGATTTGGATCCCGCGACAGCCGAGGAAATAAACATCTTTGTGTCCTCGGGGCGCGAGCAGGTGCGGGATGAGCAAGATCGATATGACATGGCAGCGGCGCTTCAGGCGGCGACCGAGGAGCGTGTCGCTGCCTTCATGCGCAGGTTCATAAGCGAAGACGTAACAAACCTATGCGTTGCGGGCGGGTTGTTTTTGAACTGTCAGCTATTAGGAAAGTTGCGACATTTCTTCCCGCAGATCCGCAATGTGTTTATTCCTCCGGCCCCTTACGATGGTGGGATCAGCATCGGTGCGGCGCAGATCGTGCTGCACATGAAGCTCGGCTTTTCGCGCACAATCGGCGCAAGTGGCATAGCGCCGTTTGGAATGGGAAAATCTTATTCCCGAGCCGAAATACTCGATGCCTGCAGCTCTTTTGGTCTGATTGCGCAGCAAGCCGGACCTCAGCAGGCCATAGACCTGCTCGAGGCTGGACAAATCATTGGTCTGTTCAGTGCCGCTTCTGAATCGGGCCGCCGCGCCCTCGGTCATAGAAGCATTGTCGCCGATCCCAGGCGTTCAGAGATAAAAGATAGAATCAACAGCGAGATCAAACATCGCCAATGGTTCAGGCCTCTGGCACCGATGGTGCTTGCAGAACACGCCTCGGAATGGTTCGAGTGCGGTGCGGAATTCATGTCACCCTACATGTCATTCGCAGTGCCCGTACGACCGCAGCTGCGGGAGCTCGTGCCGGCAATCCTCCACCTTGACGGGACCGCAAGAGTGCAGACGGTCCACCGCGAATTATCGCCGTCGATTCACGACTTGCTGTCGAAGTGGCATGCTTCCACTGGGGTTCCGATGCTGATCAATACGTCCTTCAATGACCGTGAACCGATAGTCGAGACGCCGGTAGATGCGCTTAACACGTTCCAGAGAGTGCCGCTCGACGCGCTGTACTTCATAGACGTCGGGATCATCGTGTCAAAAACCCATATGGCGCGACCGGCGAGTTAACAGGCAGGACGGCCATGGAATTGTCCATCTCCGATTTTATCCACGGTCTGTATCGAGTATTTTTTAACCGCGCTCCCGATGAGCATTGCCTGCGCCGCTATACTCAAATGTTGAATGCGGGGCTCGCGCCACACGAGCTCGTTTCGCTCCTTTTGAAGTCTGCGGAGCATGAGCGTCTGGGCGTCGGGCGATCTCACCTTTCGGAAATGATGCCGGAAGACTCGGCAGGAACCAAGGTGAGCTACGCCGATTGGCGCGATCTCTATATCCGGGTCGGTGACTGGGACCGACTGTATAGAGCCGGAGAATGTGATTGGGCTGGTATCGGAGAACTTCCGCACTACGCCATGGTTGCTGGTTACGTTCACAAGCTCGCAAAAGAGGGAATATTGCTCGACGCAGGATGCGGCGAGGCGACCTTAACCGATTATCTTGACCCGCAAAAAGTTGACTATCTCGGCTTCGATATTTCTGCGATCGCAGTTGAGCGTGCAAACAATAGGATACCTCGCGGATACGCGATCGAAGCGTCGTTCGACGCGTTCTCGCCTCCGGACGACATTAAATTCGACGCCATTGTATTCAACGGGTCGCTACAATATACGGCGACACCCTTCGAAATAATCGATAAATACCGATCGTTCCTGAAATACGGCGGCATCATCATCGTAGGAGTTTATCAGGCAAATAAGGATTTGCTCTTTGGAAATCTCCTCCAGGAGGCCTGCAATCAGGGGCGTTACGCTATTGTGGATATCGCGTATGCCGCCAGTTCTTCAGATGACCTGGCATGGCGAATTTTTGTTCTCAAATGAACACGCAATCTGGCCACAACCCTACTAGCAACGACTCTCGAAGTGCCAAATCCGGAACTGTCGCCGATGCTCCTCACTGAATCGGAACATCATCGGCAGTGTGATCGGTGAGCCGTTGGTGACCCGGCTGGGCCGGCGAGTATGGGCGTCGCGCCGTCCGGTTTGATAGATTGCCAGCAGATATCCAGCTTGTCGTGCTCGGTCGGTGTATGACGCGGAGTTCGTCAGCAGAATGTCAATAGAGGGTCTTCCCGGGGAAGCTTTCCTCCGCTCCTTCATCGAAGGGGGAGACCTTCTGCCGCTCATGCATTTCAAGCAAGCTCTCATCAAAAAACTCGGCGTAGCGAATGGCTTTGCCGCGTACAAGCAGGCATTGGATCTACCGAACAGCACGCATCTTCGTTTAAAGCCGATTGAGAGCCTGCGCGAAGTCGCCCAGAGGGGGTATGGCGCGTTTTTTGAAGCAGCGCGAGGCGGCGAGCGGTTTGTGTTACCTCCCCCAAAAATGATTGGCGAGGGCGATTGCCAGCCACTTGAGGGGACGACGCGTTCGATGTTCGTAACCTGTCTCATCGATGCGCGCATCCGCGGCCGCTCTGCCTTCATTGAAATCGGCGAGACCGCGGTCCTCGATCACCAGGGCGCGGAGTTGGCTCAGATCGATTTTTTTTTCGACTTCGATACGGCGGTATTCCACGCATCACAGGAGGCGGCGTGGGTAATTACGCCGCAGGACGACGCCGACTCTATCGAACTCGAGGAGGCGTTCACGCTCGTGGGCCCATGGGCGCACTATTTCGGCGATTGGATGTTGGACCAGTTGCCAACGTACGTCGCCGCGACATTGTCACGTGCTCTGCCGCCGGTTCCCGTCTTAATCGATGCAGGGATGCCGCCAACGCACCGGCGATCGCTCGAACTGATGCTTTCCGGGAAGAGTGAAATCATCGAGCTGCCTCCCTTCAAGATCGCGCGCGTACGGCGGCTATGGTGCGCGCCCAGCCACAAAATTAATTCAGGATTTCTAGAGACCGACCGCTGGAAATGGAATTATACGGCCATCTCGCCGGCCCGGTTCGGACCCGTTGTTGACGAATTTCGCCGCCGCGCCGATAAGGCGCTTCCTCCGGGCGACGGTCCCGAGAGAGTGTTTCTCGCCCGCAAGGAATCCCTCCATCGCCGGCTCATCAACCACACGGCAATCGAGGCCGCGGCCGCAGCACGCGGTTTTGCGATCGTCTATCCTGAAGATCTCGATTTTCTGGGGCAACTCCGCTTGGTCCGCAATGCCCGCCACATAGTAGCGCCCGACGGCTCGGCCCTGTTTCTCGGCTATTTTGCACGTCCCGGAACGAAGCTCTGCATCCTGACCCATCCGCTGATTTTTATGATGCAAACCGAGACCGCCCTGCTGAGCGGAGTCGAGGTCACCCTCTTCACAGGACCTTACATCCGCAAAAAAGTGAAAAGCCCAGAGGAATCGGATTATCAAATTGACGAGTCTCGTTTCTGCGCCTTCCTGGAGGACTGGCTGAAAGCCGGGTGAGACGCGTTCGCCGCCGCCCAGTCCGGCAGCGAACGATCTCTCCGTCCTTCACAATCCCGTAACTGGCGCTCCGATTACCGCAGGAATTCGGCGAATTAGACGCAGGCTCGCGCCAGCGCCGCAATTACTCTTGTGACCGCCTCTTCCGTCAAATCGGTCGCAACAGGAAGGCCTAACACCAGCGGCGCAATGTGATTGGTCGCCGCGAGGTCATCACGCGGAAGCCCCCTAAAGTAGGTCTGCTGATGCATCCCCAGCCCATACCACAGACGGTAATCGACCCCAGAATGCTCCAGACTGTCTCCGACACCTCGTGCTTCGTCGCTAGTTGAACAACGGAATAGCAGATAGCATCCGGCGACGTCGGGCGCGGTAACCAGGCGCCCGCGGAGGCCAGCAGCGGTCGCAAGCGTTTGGTACATCTTGGCAGCCTTGCGAAAGGCGGCTCGTTTAGCCGCCCAACCGTCGAGCTCTGCCAGCCCGATTGCCGCATGGTACTCGCTCATCTTTCCGTTGATGCTTGCCGTCGCGCTATCCCGGGTACCGCCAAATCCGAAATTCAACGCGAGCTCGGCTCGTTCGCAGAGGGCGAGATCTGTGGAGATCACGGCGCCTCCCTCGGCAGTCGCGAAGCTCTTCGTTGCGTGGAAGCTGAGAGCAACCGGGGTTAGGCCGAGATGGTGTGCCGGATCGTCGCCAACCCCCTCGAAACTGGCTGCGCCATCGATCACGACCGGTATCCCGGTCTCCTTGGTAAAAGCGTTCCACGGCGCTTGCGGAACTGCCCGTCCGAACGGGGCCACCGGAATGACCAGACCGATCCGGTCGCGCTGAGGATGGTCAATCAAACGGCGTGCATCGAGGATCCAGGTATCCGGATCGATATCGGCAAGGTACGACTGGTAACCGCATTGCTCCGCCGCAACGGCTGTCGCGACAAAAGTATAGGCTGGCAGGATGGCTAGGTTGCGTTCTGGTCTGGCACGGCCGGCGGTAGCGAGGATGCCTCCGATCAGCGCGGCAGTACCCGACCCAGCAGATGCGACACTGCCTGGCGCAAGCTTCAGGTGTTCGGCTAGGCGCCGTTCCAGCTGTCGCACCAGCTGGCCATAATTGGAATAAAAACGAGTTGAATCGATCTGGCGGAGATAGGGCAGCAGACGATCGGCGCTCGGCAGCTCCGGCCGGAGCACGGGAATCGGTTCGTTCGGGGCAGTCCCCGCAGACACTCGAATATTCAAAAACGTCCCTCCTCTTCGTAACTGTCCTGCCGACTACCATCCGAAGAGCGATACAGCCGAAACCGCCACCAGCCGCTGTCGCTCATAATCCACGATTACAGCGGTCCCAGCAGGCAGTTTTGAACAGGTGCGTCATATAGTTTCCAGAGGCGGATCGCAG
>JBKOVT010000137.1:0-10565 GCA_046724035.1 Pseudomonadota bacterium
GTCTCGGGACTTTATGGCAGGTTAGAAACATCCACCGTCACGCCGGAGACATTCTATGCCCGATAGCGAATTGGTCCGCTTCGAAAAGGAAGGCGATGTCGGCGTCATCACGGTCGACAACCCGCCGGTCAATGCGCTGTCGCCGGGAGTGCCGCAAGGCATCACGGCGGCGATCGACAAGGGGAACGCCGATCCGTCGGTCAAGGCCATGGTCTTGATCGGCGCGGGGCGCAGCTTTATCGCCGGCGCCGATATCCGCCAATTCGGCAAAGGCCCCGCGACACCGCCGCCGACGCGCCGCCACTATGACGTGTCGGACCAGAGCCCCAAGCCGATCGTCGCCGCGATCCACGGTTATGCGCTGGGCGGCGGTCTCGAAACCGCGCTCGCCTGCCACTACCGTGTCGCGGTGCCGAGCGCCAAGGTCGGGCTGCCCGAAGTGCAGATCGGGATTCTGCCGGGCGCCGGCGGGACACAACGCTTGCCGCGACTGATCGGCCCGAAGGCGGCGCTCGAAATGATCACCTCGGGGCGGCATGTCCCGGCCGAAGAGGCGCGCAAGCTCGGGATTGTCGATGAGGTCGTGCCCGAGGGGCAGCTCAGGGAAGCCGCCATAGCCTTCGCCCGCAAGATCGCCGACAAGCGCCCGCTGCCGGTCATTCGCGAGCATGACGAGAAGCTCGCCGAAGCCAAAGCCGATCCGGCGCTGTTCGACAATTTCCGCAAATCGATCGCGCGCCGCGCCCGCAACCAGCGCGCGCCTTACGCTTGCATCGAGGCGGTCGAGGCGGCGGTCAAATTGCCGTTCGACGAGGGCATCGCGGTCGAGCGGCGCCTGTTCGAGGAGCAGGTCAATTCCGAGGAGGCGAAGGCGTTGCGCTATGCCTTCTTCGCCGAGCGCGAGGCGCAAAAGCTCCCCGACCTGCCGCGCGACATTCAGCTGCGGCCGACCGACACCGCGGCCGTTGTCGGGGCCGGCACGATGGGCGGCGGGATCGCGATGAGCTTTGCCGATTACGGTTATTCGGTGAAGATCACCGACTCGACAAAGGAGGCGCTGGAGCGCGGCATGCAACGCATCCGCGCCAATTATGAAACCAGCGTCAAGCGCGGCAGCCTCACCGCCGAGGAGATGGAGAAGCGTCTCGCGCGCATCCAGCCGGTCACCGATTACGATGCGCTCGGCGAGTGCGATCTCGTCATCGAAGCCGTGTTCGAGCAGATCCCGGTGAAGCAGGAAGTATGGAAGAAGATCGACGCCGCGATGAAGCCTGGCGCGCTCCTCTTCAGCAACACCTCGGGCATCAACATCGACATCATGGCGAACGAGACAAAGCGTCCCGAGGATGTCGCCGGCACGCATTTCTTCGCGCCCGCCAATGTCATGAAACTGTTTGAGGTCGTGAAGGGCACCAAGAGCGCTCCCGATGTCATCGCGACGGCGATGGCGCTGGGCCGCAAGATCGGCAAGGTCAGCGCACTCGCCGGCAATACCGACGGCTTTGTCGCCAACCGCAGCCGCGGCCCGTTCGGCACCGAGATGAACGTTCTGATCGAGGAGGGGGCGTCGCCGGATCAGGTGGACAAGGTGATGGTCGATTTCGGCTATCCGGTCGGGCCGTTCGTCGTCTCGGACATCTCCGGCCTCGACATCGGCTACGATGTGCGCCAGCGCCGCAAGGCCGAGAACCCGAACTACCGCGGCGCGCCGATTGCCGACCGCATCGTCGAGGCCGGGCGGCTCGGGCAAAAGACTGGCAAGGGCTGGTACCGCTACGAGCCGGGCGACCGCACGCCGCATCCCGATCCCGAGGTCGCGCGCATTATCAAGGAGACCGTGGCCGAGCTCGGCATCCCGCAGCAAAACTTCACGGACGAGGAGATCCTGAAGCGGCTGCTCTTCGCGTCGGTCAACGAAGCCTGCAAGATCCTCGACGAGGGCAAGGCATTACGCGCCAGCGATGTCGATGTCATGTGGCTTTACGGCTTTGGCTTCCCGCGTTATCGCGGCGGGCTGATGTATTGGGCCGACACGATCGGGGTGCGCGAGGTCTACAATCAGATCGCCGCCTGGCATCAGCGCTATGGCGAGCGCTGGGCGCCCTCGCCGCTATTGCGACGCCTCGCCGAAGCCGGCACGCCGTTGCGCGAGGCCAAAACCGACCGCCTCCGCTGATGGGGAGCCGTTTTGCTGACTGGAGATTGCTTCGTCGCGCTGCCTCGCTCCTCGCTACGATAAATTTGCTGTCATTGCGAGCGAAGCCAAGCAATCGCGTACCGATATTATAAAGGAGGGCGAGATGACCCGACAGGAACTGGATCAGGCCTTGGCCCGGCTCGGGCTCGACGTGCCGGTGAAGGAGCGCGACGAGGTCGTCGCCGTCTTGCCGCTGTTGCATCAGATGCTTGATCGCTTGCGCCCGCCGGGCGGGCGCGATGTTGCCGCCGAGCCGGCGCATGTCGTCAAATTCCCGGAGGGTTGACCGATGGTCCCCGATTTCCTGACGATCGCCGAAGCCGCGAAGCTGATCCAGCAGCGCGAATTGTCGCCGGTCGAGCTGGTCGACAGCCGTCTCGCCCGCATCGAGAAGCTCGACGGCAAGCTCCACAGCTTTATCCGCGTCCTCGCCGACACGGCGCGCGCCGAAGCCCGCGCCGCCGAGAGCGAGATCGCCGCTGGCAAATACCGCGGGCCATTGCACGGCGTCCCGATCGGCCTCAAGGACATCTACGAGACCGGCGGTGTTGCAACGACCGGTCACTCCAAGGTCATGCAGGACCATGTGCCGAAAGCCGACGCGTTCTCGGTGAAGAAGCTGCGTGAGGCCGGCGCGGTCGTCATGGGGAAGCTCGCGACGCATGAATTCGCCTTGGGCGGCCCCAGCTTCGACCTGCCCTGGCCGCCAGCGCGCAACCCGTGGGACACGACGCGCTTCACCGGCGGCTCGTCGAGCGGCACCGGCGCGTCGGTTGCGGCCGGGCTCGTCCTTGGCGGCACCGGCAGCGACACCGGCGGCTCGATCCGCGGGCCCTCGGCGTTTTGCGGTCTCGCCGGCATCAAGCCGACCTACGGCATCGTCAGCCGCATGGGCATCCTGCCGCTCGCCTTCTCGCTCGATCATGCCGGGCCGATGGCGTGGACTGCCGAGGATTGCGCGATCATGCTGCAAGCGATGGCCGCCCACGATCCGGCCGATCCCGGCAGCGCCGACCGGCCGATCCCCGATTACCGCGCCGCGCTCAAGGGCGACGTCAAAGGCTTGCGGATCGGCCTTGTTCGCCATTTCCACGAGCGCGACAACGAGGTCAATGCGGCGACCCGGAACGCAATCGATGCCGCCGCGAAAAAACTCGCGGAACTCGGCTGCTCGGTGCGCGATGTCACGCTGTCGCCGCTCCCGGAATGGTCGGCCTGCGGCATGACGATCATGCTGTGCGAAGCCTATTCGATCCACGAAGCGAATTTGCGCCGGCGCTTCACCGATTTCGGCGAGAATTTCCGCGATCGGATGGTGTTGGGCGGGCTCGTCAGCGGCGCCGATTATGTGCAGGCGCTGCGCCGCCGCCGCGAGCTCGTCGCCGAATTCGACCGCACGATGCAGAGTGTCGACGTCCTGATGACTGCGTCGGCGCCGAGCGAAGCGCCCCCGATCGATCAAGTGCCGAAATTCGCGTTGTTCGAGCGGCCGAGCTTGACGATTGCCTTTAATGTCACGGGTTCGCCGGCGATGTCGGTGTGCTGCGGCTACACCGAGGCCGGTCTGCCGTTATCGTTTCAGATCGTCGGCAAGCGCTTCGATGACGCAACCGTGCTCCGCCTCGCGCACGCCTATGAGCAGGCGACACCGTGGCGCGGACGCCGGCCGAATCTGCAGTGAGGCGATAACCGGTGCGATGAGAGGCGACCCGACCGAACGCGATGTTCTGATCGTCACCGACCCGCAGCGCGATTTCTGCCCCGGCGGCGCGCTCGCTGTGCCGGACGGCGACGCAATCATGCCGGCCATCAATCGCCTGGCGCGCCGTTTCGCGCATGTCGTCATCACCCAGGATTGGCACCCGCCGGGGCATATGTCCTTTGCCAGCGTCTACCCCGGCAAGCATCCCTTCGAGACGATCGAGGTCGGCTACGGGCCGCAGACCTTGTGGCCGGATCACTGCGTGCAGAACACGCCGGGCGCAGCATTTCACCCGGCGCTCGACATCCCGCATGCGGAATTGGTGATCCGCAAGGGCTATCACCGCGGGATCGATTCCTATTCGGCGTTTCGCGAGAACGATCGCAAAACGCCAACCGGGCTTGCCGGGTATCTGCGCGAACGGGGCTTCGAGCGCGTGACCCTGTGCGGGCTCGCCACCGATTTTTGCGTGTTCTTCTCGGCAATGGATGCGCGCGAGGCCGGCTTCGAGGCGGCGGTCGTGCTCGAAGCGTCGCGCGGCATCGATCTCGACGGCTCGCTCGCCCGCGCCCTCAGCACGATGCGCGACGCCGGAATCGAATTGATCTGAACCCCAAAGCCCCTCTCCCGCACCCTAAGACCGCGTCCCGGCGAAAGCCGGGACCCATTCTTCAGAGGTACGAACGGCTGACCCGTGGGTCCCGGCTTTCGCCGAGACGCGAATCAAGGAACTACGAGCTCCTACTGCCCGCGGCGGGGGAGGGTGCGGCGCTCGACCTGGAAACTCGGTGTCGTGCGGCGGCGTGTCGGCTTATGGACGACCTCGAAATCGCGCCGGGGCGGCGGCTCCATCTCGCCGAGTTCGGCGGCAATGATGCTGCTCTGCGCCGGCCTTTCGGTTCTCTCGGGGGTTTGCGGCCGCTCGGGCCTGTCGAACCGCGCCGGCTCTTCCGGCCTGTCGCCAAGCTGTGCGGGGTAGCGTCGCGGCGGCGCTTCGGCCGCCCCGATCGGCGTGCGGCGGGGCGGGGCCGCGCGGAAGGGCGGGCGCCGCGCCGGTCCGGCATTCGGTCGGCGCGGGCCATTCGCCTTGCCCTGCTTGCGCTCGCTCGCCTTGACGTTGAGCTTGCAGCCGTCGATTTCGAGGCCGTCGAGCGCGGTGATCGCCTGGGTCGCCGCCTTCTCGGTGGCTATATCGACAAACCCGTAGCGAAGCCGCGCGCCCGTGTCGGGGTCGCGCGCCACCGCGGCGCTCAGCACGATACCGTAAGGGTCGAATGTCTCGGCCAACCGCTCGTCCGGGAAATCCGGCGGCAGGTTGCCGACAAACACATTCCCCTTGCTAGGGCGACCTCGCATCAACAAGCCTCGTGGCTATCCCCTTGCGCCGGCTTACCTAGCGGCGCGCCTTCTAGAGCGTCAATGTGTGAAGCCGGGCATTGTCTGCAATGCTGCCCTGCGGCGCCGCGACGCTTCGCCGCCCCAAGCCCTCCTTCCGGCATTGCCTTCTACGCCGAATCGGGGCCAGCATTCCGCAGGCAAAAAATGATGGAGGCGTTAATGGCGGCGGTAAAACCGGTGCCGGACGGCTATCCGAGCTTGACGCCGTATCTGATCGTCAGCGACGGCGCGGCGGCGCTCGAATTCTACCAGAAGGCGTTTGGCGCCAGGCTGCGGCTGAGGCTCGACGCGCCGGGCGGCAGGATCGGCCATGCCGAGCTGGAGATCGGCGACTCGGTGATCATGCTCGCCGACGAGCACCCGGAGATCGGCGCGCGGGGACCGCGGGCCTTCGGAGGCTCGCCAGTCGGTTTGCATCTCTATGTCGAGCAGGTCGATGCGGTCGTGGCGCGCGCCGTCGCGGCCGGCGGCAAGCTCGTCCATCCCGTCGAGGACAAATTCTACGGCGACCGCATGGGCACGATCGAAGACCCGTTCGGCCACAAATGGTACGTGACGACGCATATCGAGGATGTCTCGCCCGAGGAGATCGGCCGACGCGCCGCCGCCTTGCACGGGCAGGCGCCATGATCCCGCGCGAACGCACCCCCTATTCGGCGATCGTCGATCGCCCGCCGCTCAAGCTCCCGGGCGGCGCCCGACTCGTCGTCTGGACGATCGTCAACCTCGAATTCTGGGACATCGCGCGGCCGATGGCGCGGCAAGTGCTGCCGGCGCCGACCGGCCAGGTCTTGTTGCCGGACGTGCCGAACTGGTCGTGGCACGAATACGGCATGCGGGTCGGGGTGTGGCGCTTCTTCGAGCTGTTCCGCCGGCTGCAGATCCGGCCGACGCTCTCGATCAACGCGCGCGTCTGCGAGGATTACGAGCGGGTCGCGCGCGCCGCACACGAGGCCCAATGGGAGTTTATGGGCCACGCCTATGAGCAGGGCCCGGTGCATCTGATCGAGGATCAGAAGGCGATGATCGACCGTTCGGTCGCTGTCATCGAGCGCTTCACCGGGTCGAAGCCGGTTGGCTGGCTCGGCCCCGGCCTGACGCAGACCTACGACACGCCCGAGCTCCTCGTCGGCGCCGGCATCAAATACATCGGCGATTGGGTCTATGACGACGAGCCGACCGAGATCGCAACCGCGAACGGGCCGCTCGTAACCCTGCCCTACACGGTCGAATTGAACGACATCCCGATGATGCTCGTGCAGCACCACGAATCCGAATATTTCACGGGGCGCTGCATCGACACCTTCGACCGGCTGTATCACGAGGGGAAAGATCGCGCCAAGATCATGGCGATCGCGATCCATCCCTACATCTCGGGCCAGCCGCACCGCATCAAATACCTCGAACAGGTCTACGAGCACCTCAACCGCCATTCCGGCGTGTTGCACTGCAACGGCGTCGAGATCCTGGACTGGTATCTCTCGACAAAGCGGCTCGCCTAAACGGGTCCAGGTTTATGCCTAGCTTTGGCCGATGGAAGTACAGCGTGGATCGGGACGCGACGGTTCTTGCTTACCTGCAAGTCGAGCGCGGAGGTGCCGACATGTGCGACTGCTCGGGCTGCAGAAATTTCAGGCTCGCGCGGGCGCAGGCATTTCCACGCGATTTTCTCGCACTGCTGGACGAATTAGGGATCGACGCTCTCAAAGATGCGGAAGTGTCTCACGTCGCCCGGCTTGCTTCCGGCCATCATATTTATGAGGGCTGGTATCACTTCGTGGGCGCTCTGGAGCACACCGGGGATTTTCCGCCGGTTCATTTCGGCGATGCCTTCAGAGTTTGGATGTGTCACGCATCGGCACCTAGGTTGCCAAGCCTGAAGGGAAAACCCGTTGTGCAGCTGGAATTCGACGCCAGAGCAGTGCCCTGGCTCCTAGACGAGGAAGAACTACCCTGAGGTCCAGCTTTCCCGACAGCCTGCGACGCACGCACTCAAAACCGAAAGTCCCGGCGAAGGCCGGGACCCACGGTTCAGTCGCTCTTGCCTCTGACAAATGGATCCCGGCCTTCGCCGGGATCACGATCTTAAGAGGAATCCCTGAATGCTCCCGACCGAACGGCTGGATTATTCCGCGATCAGCGAGCGCCGCCCGCTGGCGCTTCCTGACGGCGCGCGGCTCGCGGTCTGGGTCATCGTCAATGTCGAGGAATGGGACATCAACGAGACGATGCCGCGCACCGTCTTGACCCCGCCCGCCGGCGGCGCGCCGATGCCGGACATCCCGAACTGGGCCTGGCACGAATACGGCAACCGGGTCGGCTTCTGGCGCATGCTCGACGTATTCGACGATTGCCGGATCCCGGCCGTCCTCGCGATCAACGGCTCGGCGATCGCCCGCTACGGTGCGATCGTCAAGGCCGCGCGCGAGCGCCAGTGGGAATTCATCGGCCACGGCTTTTCGCAAAAGAACATGCAGAAGGTCGCCGACGAGCGCGACGACATCCGCAAGACCTCCGCCGCGATCCGCGAAGTGACGGGAAAAAATCCGCGCGGCTGGCTCGGCCCGGGCCTCACGGAGACCTGGGAGACGCCCGATCTCCTCGCCGAGGAGGGCTACGATTATGTCTGCGATTGGGTGCTCGACGACGAGCCCACCGTCTTAAAGACGCGCGCGAAGCCCATCGTCAACATCCCCTACACACAGGAATGCAACGACGTCGCGATGATGCTGATCCAGCATCACAAGGCGAGCGAGTATCGCGACCGCGCCTGCGACCAGTTCGATCAGCTCTACGGCGATGCGCGCCACTCCGCGCGCGTCATGGCGCTCGTCGTGCACCCCTACATCATGGGCGCGCCGCACCGCCTCAAATATTTCCGCGCCGCCCTCGCGCACATCCAGCAGCACCCGGGCGTCTTGTTCTGGACCGGCGAGCAGATCCTCGACTGGTACCTCGCGCAGCGTGGCTGAGCGGGGCGGCTCCTCCCCCCGCTTGCGGGGAGGTGGCGCGCGAAGCGCACCGGAGGAGGCAGCGCCGGGCATCTAACTGCGCCGCCGCGGTCGTGGTGGCGATGCGCGCCATCACGGCTCGGCGGCGTGAGTCATTTGCTGCGCGGGCAGGGCCTTGACGTGAACGAAGCGAGAACACACATACCGAGTTTCAGGTGAGAGATTGCCCGCACTGCTCGATCCAGTCGCGTGTTCCGAACTCGCGCTTACCTGAACGATCTGCATTCCACTCGCTGTTTCGCCGCTGCTTTTTTCCTGTTTCGCCGCTGTTATCCCGCTGTTTCCGGCGCTGTCATAAACGCGAATAGATGAATGGAAACAAATTGTTAGGTTCTCAGGGGCGCGGAATTCCGGAATATCAGCAGGCGAGGAGCGGCTCGGTGGGTGCTGTGAGCCTGCGCTCGCGAACGGCGTCGCGATGCCGCCTCGCCTTCGCTATCGTCGGCGTGGGACTGATCGCGTTGACGAGAGCGGGGGCGGCGATGGCGGCGGAAAGCGTCACGGACGGGAACCTGTGCATCGAGAATGCCTCGCTCGCCGAGTTGCAACAGGCGCTCGCCGAAGGCCGCACCACATCGAGCGCGCTCGCCCGCGCCTATCTCGCGCGCATCGAGGCCTATGACCGCGCCGGCCCCACTCTCAATTCGGTGCGCGAGATCAACCCCGACGCGCTGGCGATCGCCGCCTCTTTCGACCGCATCAAGCCCAATCCGAAGCAGCCGCTTGCCGGCATCCCGATCCTCGTCAAGGACAACATCGCGACCGGCGACAAGCAGCACACGACCGCCGGTTCGCGCGCCCTCGCCGAGGCGCGTGCGAAACGCGACGCCGCGCTCCTCGCGCGGTTGCGCGCCGCCGGCGCCGTCATTCTCGGCAAGGCCAATCTGACCGAATTCGCCAACATTCTCGCGATCGACATGCCGGCCGGGTACAGCTCGCGCGGCGGCCAGGTGAAGAACCCTTACGCACCGGGGCTCGACGACAAGGGCGTGCCGGTCGTCTCGCCCGGCGGGTCGAGCTCGGGTTCGGCGGTGGCGGTCGCGGCCGGTCTCGCGGCGGCGGCGATCGGCACCGAAACCTCGGGCTCATTGTTGTCGCCGGCGACGCAGAACGGCGTCGTCACGGTCAAGCCGACCGTCGGCCTCATCAGCCGCACCGGCATCCTGCCGATCGCGCACAGCCAGGACACCGCCGGCCCGTTGACGCGCACGGTGCGGGACGCCGCGATCCTCCTCAACGTGCTCGCCGGCACCGACCCGCGCGATTCCGCGACCCTGCACCTGAAGCGCCCGCCCGATTACACAAAATTTCTCGATGCCGGAGGGCTCAAGGGCGCGCGCATCGGCGTGCCGAGCGATCCCTCGGATCCCGCCAACGATTTCTACTACCGCTCGATCAGCCCGCGCGCGCAGGCCGTCATGGGCGAGGTCATCGCGGCGCTCGAGGCGCAGGGCGCGACGATCATCCGCGCCAACATTCCGACCGAAGGCTGGATCGGCGGCCCCGGCACCGAAATGGCGGTGCTCAACCGCAACCCGGAGAGCCGCACGAAATACGAGCCGGCACGCCGCTCGCTCGTCTTTGTCTATGAGCTGAAGCACGATTTGAACGCCTACCTGCGCGATTGGCTGCCCAACACGCAAACAGATGGCACCGAGATGCGTACGATGGCCGACATCATCCGGTTCAACGAGGCGCATGCCGACAAGGCCTTGCGCTTCGGCCAGGACATCTTTCTCGCCGCCGAGGCGACGCGCGGCGATCTCTCGGAGCTCGAATACAAATCGGCGCGCGCGATGGATCTGCGCGCCAGCCGCACGTTGGGCCTCGATATCTACAGGGACAAGCTCCGGCTGGACGCGGTGCTGTTCCCCGGCACCGCGGGCGCGGCAATCGCCGCGAAGGCCGGCTATCCGAGCGTGCAGGTGCCGGCGGGTTTTCTCGACCGTGCCGGCGGCAAGGAGACGCCCGATTACCCGGTCGGCGCCACCTTTACCGGGCGGGCCTGGAGCGAGCCGATGTTGTTGCGCATCGCCTACGCCTTCGAGCAGGCGACCAAGGCTCGCAAGATGCCGCCTGGCGTCCCACCGCTCGACGAGACCTGCGCCCGCTGATTCGGCCTTGCCGCTGCCACATTTCGCCGACATATCAACTTGGTGCCGCCGCAAACCTCATGTATCAGATGACGCGCCGGTGAGCAGCCCGAGGGGGAAGCGGGTCAGTGAACGGGTTCTTCAGGAAGGTCGCGCGGCTGGCG
>JBKOVT010000014.1:0-7546 GCA_046724035.1 Pseudomonadota bacterium
CAACCTCGCCTGCCCGGCCTCGCCGATCCATTACCAGTTCGATCCGGTCCAGACGACAAAGACCAGCGTCATCGGCGCGATCAACATGCTCGGTCTGGCAAAGCGGGTGAAGGCCAAGATCCTGCAAGCCTCGACCTCCGAAGTGTATGGCGATCCGACACTGCATCCGCAGCAGGAGAGCTATCGCGGAAACGTCAACCCAATCGGGCCGCGCGCCTGTTATGACGAAGGCAAGCGCTGCGCCGAGACGCTGTTTTTCGATTACCACCGCCAGCACAAGGTGAAGATCCGCGTCGTGCGGATCTTCAATACCTATGGCCCGCGCATGCACCCCAATGACGGGCGCGTGGTCTCCAACTTTATTGTGCAGGCGCTGAAGAACGAACCGATCACGCTCTATGGCGACGGCAGTCAGACGCGCGCCTTCTGCTATGTCGACGATCTGGTCGAGGGCTTTCTGCGCATGATGGATGCACCCGACGAGGTGACCGGGCCGATGAACCTCGGCAACCCGGTCGAAACCTCGGTCGCTGAACTGGCGCAGCTTATCATCGAGCTGACCGGATCGCGTTCGAAGATCACCCACAAGCCGCTGCCGGTAGACGACCCGATCCAGCGCTGCCCCGATATCTCGCAGGCGAAGAGCGTGCTCAAATGGGAGCCGAAAACCCCGCTCAAGCCCGGCCTCGAGCGGACGATCGCCTATTTCGATCGGTTGCTCACCGAGCGCGGCGAGATCACCAAGCGCGAATCGGTGGCCGCTTAGAAGCCGCGGCGCGCGCTGCTAATAGCCGAAAAGCGGGTAATTACCGAAAAGCGGCCGGTGGGTCGCGCAGCGCCCCTTCGCCTGCACGATGCGGCCGCCTGACGCCGCCACGTTCTTTTCTTCGAGCGGCTCATAGGGCGTCGCGCACAGCTGGTCGGCGAGCAGCGGGTTGATCCCTGGATTGTAGGCGTTGAATTCGGCAAATTCCGGCGGGGCGTCACCCGCCGGCGCGGTGGCACTTGTGCCGAAATCATCCTTGACGGGGATAAACGGCGTGCAGGCCGCGACGCCCACCCAAGCAAGCAGGACAAGCCAGATGACGCGCACCCAGGTGACGCGCACAAGGACTCCGCGATACATGGCCAGGAGTGTGCCCGCGGCAGGCTTGCGGCGCAACCACGGCGCTCATCTGCTGTTCGGAGTTGCCGAAAAAAGGTCCGGCCGGGCGGGGATGCCGGCCTCGTCCGCCCGACCTACCCCGAGTCGCGTTGGGGGACACGACGCTCGGAGCTAAAGGCTAAACACCGCAGCGTGCGAATCCGATCCGGCTGCCACGATCATCGCGCGAGCGCCGGCAGCAGTCTCGTCATGTCGTCGATCACTCGAGCAGCGCCGTGCGCGGCAAGGCGCGCGGCCTCGTCCGGCCTGCAATGGCTGGCGCCGACAAAGCCAATGACACTCATGCCCGCCGCGACCGCGGCCATCACACCCGGCACACTGTCCTCGATGACGACGCAGCGCTCCGGCGCGGCTCCCATCCGGGCCGCGGCGTGGAGGAAAAGATCCGGCGCGGGCTTGCCGCGCGCGACCTCGACGGCGCTGAAGATATGCGGATAAAACCGGTCGTAGAGGCCCACCAGCGACAGCGCATGCTTCAGCCGCTCGGGCCGGCCGCTCGAGGCGACGCATGTCGGGCAAATCAGCGAATCGAGCACCGCGGCGACCCCGGGGATGGCCCGCAGCTCGCGCTCGAACAGCGGCCACAAATGCCGGCGGTGGCGATCGGCGAAATCGGCGGGGAGCGGCCCGTGGCGCGCCTCGATGTCGGCCATCATTCCGGCAAAGCTGATCCCGGTATAGCGGTCGAGGATCTCCTCGGCTGACAGCTCGATGCCGCATTCGGCGAGGCATTCCCGGTCGGCGCGGATCGACAGCAGCTCGCTGTCGATCAAGACGCCGTCGCAATCGAAGATGACGAGATCCCACCGCATGCTGCGTCACGAAGCGGGTTTGGCGTGAACGATGACGATCGTGACATTGTCGGGCGCGCCGCGCGCCAGCACGTGGTCGCGCAGCCGGAGGGCGGCGTCGCGTGGCGGCGCGGCAGCCAATTCGGCGCCGATCTCGGCATCGCCGACGACGTTCGTGAGCCCATCACTGCACAGCAGGAACCGGTCCCCCGGCTGCGCCGGCTCGCGCAGCTTGGCCAATTCAAAAGGGCCGCCACCGACCGAACGCGTCACGATGTTGGAATAGGGATGCCGCGACATCTGCTCGGGCTGCAACAGCCCGGCATCGACCATCTCCTGCACCTTGCTGTGATCCTTGCTGAGGCGGCGGAATTCGCCGTCACGCCAGCGATAGAGGCGGCTGTCGCCCGCCCAGAGCCCGCTGACTTCATCGTGCATCGCGAGCAGCACGACGACCGTGCTGGCGATAACGGCATGGGGGCCGAGCTTGGCGGCGCGGGACCGCAGCGCACCATCGACGGCCGCCAACTCGCAGGCGGCGGCCTCAGCGAAAGCCTCAAGATCGCCTGATGGCTCGATCGCCCCCAAGGCGGTCACAATGCTGGCGCTCGCGAAATCGCCGGCGTGATGCCCGCCCATGCCATCGGCCACCGCCCAGATGCCGAGATCGGGGCGATCAAGAAACGCGTCCTCGTTACGCTGCCGCACCAACCCGATATGGGTCAGCCCATGCGAGATGAAGCGGAGCGAATCCATAGAGCTGGAGTATAGCGCATGCCCGGGCTCACCCCTCTCCCGGCAGCGGCACGCCGGCCTGTTCGAGGGCGGCCTTCTGGCGGCGGGCCAGGACCTGTTCGTCGAAATCGTCGATCAGCTCGTGGAACAGGCGGTGCCAGTTGATGCGCGCCTTCAAATGCAGGAACACCGAGCCCAAGCCGATCGCGGCGCGGTCCATAAAGACAAAAGCGCGCGGCGGCGCGATGCCGCCGAGGCCGCGGATATCGCGATGGACGCTGTCGGCGAGATCGCGGCCGTAAACCCCGCTGCCCTTCTCCTGGATCATGCGGGTGCGGTCGTCGAGCAGCGGGCCATACACGTAAGCCGCCCACCGGTTCAGTACGGCGATCATGTCGCGTGACAGATCGCGAAACCCCCAGCGGCGATAAGCGTCGACCGCCAGCGCCTCGTCGTTTGTTTCGAGCGCGTGATAGAGGTCGATAACGCCCTTCACAAAGCTTGGCGGGAAAATGCGGATGCAGCCGAAATCGAGCAGATTGACGGTGTTGTCCGGCGCGACCGTGTAATTGCCGAGATGCGGATCGCCGTGAATGACACCGTAGTAATAAAACGGCACGTACCAGATCCGGAACATGCGGAGCGCGATCTCGTTGCGCTGGGCGAGCGGCGCTTTCTCGGCGAAGTCGAGGATCGGGCGACCCTCGAGCCACGTCATCGTTAAGAGACGCTTGGTCGACAATTCGGGGATCGGGCGCGGCACCGCAACGCCGGGCTCGTCCTTCAGGATGAGCCCGTAGAGCCGCATATGCGCCGCCTCGCGCTCGTAATCCAATTCCTCGCGCAGGCGCGCGGCGATCTCGGCATGGATGTCGGCGGTCGTGACGGTGCGGTCGTAGCGCTCGTAAATCCCCATCGCGAGCCGCAATTGCCGCAGATCGGCCTCGACGGCCGAGGCCATGTCCGGGTATTGCAACTTGCAGGCGAGCGCCGTGCCGTCGAGAGCGGTGGCGCGATGCACCTGGCCGAGCGAAGCGGCGCGCGCGGCGGTGTGCTCAAAGGAGCGGAAGCGGTGCTGCCAGTCCGGGCCAAGCTCGCCCATCATGCGGCGGCGCACAAATGGCCAGCCCATCGCCGGCGCATCGGCCTGCAACTGGATCAGCTCGCGGACATATTCTTCGGGGAGCGCCTCGGGGATTGTCGCGAGGAGCTGCGCGACCTTCATCAAAGGGCCCTTGATGCCGCCGAGCGCCGCGCGGAGATCGGCGGCGTGACGCTCGCGGTCGATTGCCACACCGAGATAGCGCTCGCCGGCAAGGCGCGCCCCGAGCCCGGCCATCGCGCTGCCGACCCGCGCGTAGCGGCGCACCCGGCCGGTGAGACTGTTTTCGTCGCTCATCGCTGAGGCTTGCTCATCTGCGATGCCGCGGATCGCGGCGCGCGCCTGTCGAGATCAATGTTCTGCCCTTTCTCAAATATTCCGCAATCAGCTGAGCGCTTCGAGCTCGTCGATAAAGCCGCGGATGACGCCGAGCCCTTTCGACCAGAAGGCCGGGTCCGACGCATCGAGGCCGAATGGCGCGAGGAGTTCACGATGCCGCAAGGTGCCGCCGGCCCGCAGCATTTGGAGATAGCGCTCGGCAAAGCCCTGATGCGAATCCTCGTAGGCAGCGTAAAGCGAATTCACCAGGCAATCGCCGAACGCGTAGGCATACACATAGAACGGCGAATGGATGAAATGCGGGATGTAGGTCCAGTAATAGCGGTAGGGATCGTCGAGCGATAGCGCGGGCCCGAGGCTCTCGCGCTGCACGTCGAGCCAGATCTCGCAGATGCGCTCGGCGGTCAATTCGCCGTCGCGCCGCTCGTCATGCACGCGCTGCTCGAAGGTGACGAACGCGATCTGGCGCACGACCGTGTTCAGCATGTCCTCGACCTTGCCGGCAAGCATGATGCGCCGCCGCTTTGGGTCGGTCTCACGCGCGAGGAGGGCGCGGAAGGTGAGCATCTCGCCGAACACCGACGCAGTCTCGGCCAACGTCAGCGGCGTGTCGGCCATCAAAGCCCCCTGCCCCGCCGCCAGCACCTGATGCACGCCGTGCCCCAGCTCATGCGCCAGTGTCATCACATCGCGTAGCCGGCCCTGGTAATTCAGCAAGAGATAGGGGTGCGCACTCGGCACGGTCGGATGCGCAAAGGCGCCGGGCGCCTTGCCGGGCCGCACCGGCGCGTCGATCCAGCGGTGCTGGAAGAAATTCTCGCCGATGGTGGCCAATTCCGGCGAGAAGGCGCGGTAAGCGGAGAGCACGGTCGATTGCGCCTCAGGCCACGCGACGGTGCGGTCGCCATCCTCGGGGAGCGGCGCGTTGCGGTCCCAGAACGGCAGCCGCTCGACACCAAACCACTTCGCCTTCAAACCGTAATAGCGGTGCGACAGCTCGGGATAGCTCGCGCGGATCGCGGCGATCAGCGCATCGACGACCTCGTCCTCGACATAGTTGGACAGGTTGCGCGCCGAGATCGGCCGCGGGAAGCCGCGCCAGCGATCCTCGATCTCCTTGTCCTTGGCGAGCGTGTTTGTGATCAGCCCAAAAAGTCGGACGTTCCGGCCGAACACCTCGCCGATGCTAAGCGCCGCCTCCTTCCGCACCGCCCCGTCGCGGTCGGAGAGGAGGTGCATCGCCTCGGGCTCGGTCAGCTCGCGGCCGCGGAATGGGAAGCGCAGATCGGCGATCGTCTCGTCGAACAGACGCGTCCAGGCGTTGCGGCCGGCGACCGATTTCTCGTGCAGGATTTTTTCGAGCTCGTCGCTGAGCTGATAGGGGCGCATCGCGCGCACATCGCGCAACCATGGCCGGTAGCGCGCGAGTGCCGGATCGACGAGTTTCGCGTCGAGCGCGGGATCCTCTATGCGGTTCAGCTCCAGCGTAAAGAACAACAGCTCGGTCGAGATCGCGTTGATGCGCTCATGCGTCGTCTGAAAGAACTGCGCGATCGCCGGATCGGCGACATTGCCGGCGCGCACCAACTCGGCATAGCTCATGATCCGGCCGATGACTTCCTGCAATTTCTCGTATTCCGCGATGGCGGCGCCGAGTTCGGCCCCGGAGAGGATCGCGAGCCGGCCCGCGCAGCGCTGGCGAAAGGCCTTGGCATTTGCGGCAAGCTCGGCCAAATCGCGCTGCAGTTCTGGGCTGTCGCGGCCGGGATAGAGATCGGAGAGATCCCATTCCGGCAACGGCCCTATCGCCGGCTCGCTTGCCCTCGCCATGTCCGGCATCATCACTGTCCGAAGCATTGCCTCTCGCCCGGTCAATTCCGCTATCATACCGCCTAGATATGGGGCGGATGCCGGGGCGGAAAACGCCGCACCGGCGCTGAGCCGGCGCTTTTGGGGGCAACAAGGACGTTCGGAGCGATGGATTACGCAAGCTGCCGCAGCCTGCCGGCGATGTTTTTTGCAACCGCGCGGCAGCGCGCCGATCGGCCCTTTCTATGGGCGAAGCGCGATGGCCGTTATCGGCCGTTGAGCTGGGGCGAGACCGAAAGCGCGGTGACGCGGCTCGCGCGGGCATTGATCGCCTATGGCATCCAGCCGGGCGATCGGGTGGCGCTCGTCTCGGAAAACCGGCCGGAATGGGTCATCGCCGATCTCGCGATCGTCAGCGCCGGCGCGATCACCGTCCCGGCCTATGTGACGAATACCGGCAACGACCACCGCCACGTGCTCGGCAACAGCGGCGCGCATGCCGTCATCGTCTCGACCGCGGCGTTGGCGAGCCGCGTCTTGCCGGCGGCGGCGCAAACGCCGAGCATCCGCTTCGCGATCGCGATGGAGCCGGTCGACAATAGCGGCGTCAAATTTCCGGTGCATGGCTGGGACGAGGCGCTCGATGCCGGCGCCGCGCAGCCGGACACGGTGGCGCAGCGGGTGGACGGGCTCGCACCCGATGACATCGCCTGCATCATCTACACCTCGGGAACGGGCGGCGCGCCGAAGGGCGTGTTGCTGACGCACCGCAACGTCATCGCCAATTGCTACGGCGCGTACAAGGTGTTGGAGATTTTGGGGCTGGGCGAGGAAGTGTTTCTGTCGTTCCTGCCGCTGTCGCATTCCTACGAGCACACGGCGGGGATGTTCTTTCCGATCTCGATCGGCGCCGAGATCTATTTCGCCGAAGGCGCCGACACGTTGGCAGCCAATCTCCTCGAAACCCGGCCCACGATCATGACGGCGGTGCCGCGGCTTTACGAGACGATGCATCAGCGCATCCAGCGCCAGATGCAGCGCGAGCGCGGGCTGAAGCGGCGCCTCTTCGAGCAGGCCGTCGCAATCGGCCGCAAACGCATCGCCGGCGTGACGCTGTCGTTGGGCGAGCGGCTGCTCGACCCGGTGCTCGACAGGCTCGTGCGCGCGAAGGTGCGGGCGCGCTTCGGCGGCCGGCTGAAGGCGATGGTCTCGGGCGGTGCGCCGCTCAACCCGGAGATCGGCAGCTTCTTTGTCGCGCTCGGCGTCGAATTGCTGCAGGGCTACGGCCAGACCGAGGCGGCGCCGGTCATCGCCTGCAACCCGCCCGGCCATATCCGCATCGACAGCGTCGGCCCGCCGCTGGCCGGGGTCGAGGTCCGGATCGCCGAGGACGGCGAGATCCTCGTTTCGGGTGACAACGTCATGCGGGGCTATTGGAACGACCCCGAGGCGACGGCCCGGAGTCTCGCGGATGGCTGGCTGCACACCGGCGATATCGGGCATCTCGACGCCGACGGCTATCTCCACATCACCGACCGCAAGCGCGACTTCATCAAGAATTCCGGCGGCGACATGATCTCGCCATTGCGCGTCGAAGGCGCGCTG
>JBKOVT010000106.1:0-27089 GCA_046724035.1 Pseudomonadota bacterium
GGCCGTAAAGAGGATCGGGACATTCTCGCGCGCCGCGTTGAAGACGCCGCACAGCGCGTTGGCGGTGCCGACGCTGACATGCACCATGACGGCCGGCACCCGGCCGGAAGCGACGGCGTAGCCATGCGCCATAGAGAGCGCCAAGTTCTCGTGTGTCGCGATCAGCGGCTTTGGCGCCGGCAACCCGCTATGCGCCGCTTTGGCGTAGGCCTCGACCATCGGCGCGAAATCTGTCCCGGCATTGGCGAAAAGGTATTCGATGCCGCGCTCGGCGAGGAGCGCCAGATAAGCCTCCGCGACACTCTCGGCCTTCAGCTCTTTGCGCGCCATGCCGCTCTCCTGAAACCCCTCTCCCGCACCGTCCCCACCCCAACCCTCCCCTCCCCGGGCTTGACCCGGGGATCACGGGGGAGGGAGTCCGACGCGCAGCGGAGGACGGTGGGGCTTTGATGCTCGGCCGAATTGTCTACGACTTCAAATGCTTGCCGAAGTAGGACTGGATGTCGCCCCACAATTCCTGCGCCGCCGCTTCGCGATAGCTCGGCCGGTAATCAGCAAGAAAGGCGTGGCCGGCATTCTTGTAGATCTTGGTCGTGACGTCCTTGCCGGCGGCCTGAGCCCGTTTCTTGAGCTCGCCTTCGAGCGCGACCGGCGGGTTCTGGTCCTCTTCGCCGAACACCCCGAATAACGGGCAATGCAGCTGGCCGACCATGTCGAGCGGCGCCTTCGGGCGCGCCGGCGTCGTCTCGGCCTCGGGCGTTGCGCGGTTGATGAAACCGCCCCAGCAGTCGATCGCGGCATTCACCTTGTTGCTGTTGCACGCGAACAGCAGCGTGTGCCGCCCGCCCGAGCAGAAGCCGATCGCGCCGACCTTGCCCGTCGCGCCGGGCATCGCATTGAGATAGTCGGCGGCCGCGTTTAGGTCCTGCAATGCCTCATTGTCCGGCAGGCCGAACATGACCGGGAGCACAGTCTCCATGACATCCGGGTCCTTCGGCGCGCCACGCCGCCAATAGAGCGCCGGGGCGCAGGCGTTGTAGCCGATATTGGCGAAGCGCCGCGCCAGGTCGCAGATGTGGTCGACGAGCCCGAACGCCTCCTGGATGACGACGATGCCAGGGTAATTTCCGGCCTGGTTCGGCCGCGCCATGTAGGCCGGGATTTGCGCGCCGCCGCTTGTTAGCGAGATCACGCCGCCCTTGATGCGGCTGGGGTCGGTGACGACGCCGGGTACGTTCGCCATGGGGGCTCCTCCTCTGAATGGAGGCCCGATAATAGCGATCCGACCGCGACGGGCGATAGCGCCCTTAGCCGCTCCGTCAAATGCGGCTCGCTAGCAGCCCTAGTGCTTCGCCGCCGATTTGAGGCGCAGACCGAGGAGCGGTGCGACGGCCTCGGGCGGCAGTTTGGAATACCCCTCTGGGGCCTCGAACAAGGCCGCCGGCTGCGGGCCGATTTTGACGTGGCTGAGCTCCCAGCGGATCGTCGACACGCGGCCGTTCTGCGCGGTGAAGCTGCCCGCGAGCTTCATCGGAATGCCGTCGCGGCTGAGCCACAGCATGCCTTCCGCATGTCCCTCCGGAACCGTCTCATCGATGCGGTATTTGGTTGTCGCAATACCGTTGACGCTCTCCTCGCCGGCCGGTTTCTTCGTCAAGGCTGGGCTGCGCAGCAGCCGCATTTCGGGCGGCATGGTGAACTGCACGGTCGTGTGCAGTTGCGGCACCACGATCTCACCGATCGGATTATCCGTGCGCAGCAGAAAGACTGGCCGGAATGCCTGGATCGCCTGCTCGTGGCGCTCCTTCCCCGGCATGGTCCAGATCTTGCCCTGATAGCTGTGGCCGTCGACGACGAGCAACCGGTCGGCGGTGAAGCCGATTCGTGCTTCGCCCAGCGTTGCCGCCGCGGCGATTGCCGGAAACAGGAAGCATGATGCCAAAGCATAGCGGTACGCGCGCATGGCGACGGAACTATATAGCGAATACGGCGGTTTCGCGGCGGGCTGGACAGCGCTGAGCGAGAGCCTATCCTCGCAGGCGAAACCGGAGGGGCGGGCGATGAGCGGAAAGATCGAAGCGCGGCTCAAGGAGCTCGGCATCGAACTCCCCGAACCAACCGCGCCGTTGGCCAATTACGTGCCGTTCACGATCGCGGGCAACCTCGTCTTTATCGCCGGTCAGATTAGCCAGTGGAATGGCGAGCGGCGTTTTGTCGGCAAGCTCGGCGCCGGCATCGGCATCGCCGACGGGCAACAGGCGGCGCGCCTCTGCGCCCTCAACCTCATCGCGCATCTCCGCGTTGCCGCGGGCGGCGATCTCGACCGTGTGCGCCGCTGCCTGCGGCTCGGCGGCTTTGTCAACTGCACGCCCGATTTCACCGATATGCCGCAAGTGGTCAACGGCGCCTCCGATTTGATGGTCGAGGTGTTTGGCGACGCTGGAAAGCACGCGCGCGCCGCAGTCGGCACGAGCGCATTGCCGGGAGGTGTCGCGGTCGAGGTCGAAGCGACCTTCGAGCTCGGCTGAGCCCCCGGTGCCAGCCCAATGAACGACACCGGCGAGACGATCACCCTTCGCATCCACCCTGCGATCAGCGAGATCGCGCCCGAGGCCTGGGAGGCCTGCGCCGGCGATGTCAACCCGACGGTCTCGCACGTCTTTCTGAATGCGCTCGAGGAAAGCGGCTCCTGCACGGCGCGCAGCGGCTGGGCGCCGCAACATTTGTCCTTCGCCGATCCGGCCGGCCGCCTCATCGGCGTCGTGCCGATGTATCTGAAGAGCCATTCTTACGGCGAGTACGTGTTCGATTGGGGCTGGGCCGACGCCTTCGAGCGCGCCGGCGGCCGCTATTATCCGAAGCTGCTCTGCGCCGTGCCGTTCACCCCGGTGCCCGGGCCGCGTCTGATGATCGCCCCGGGCGCGCCGCCGGAGACAAAGCGGCACCTGATCGCCGGGATGATCGAGCTCACTCGGCAGCGGCAGATCTCGTCACTGCATGTCAACTTTCCCGAGATTGAGGATTTCGAGGCGTTTGGTGAAGCCGGATTTCTGCCGCGGATCGGCCAGCAGTTTCACTGGACGAATGATGGGTACCGCGATTTCGACGACTATCTCGCGGCGCTGAATTCGCGGAAGCGCAAGGCGGTGAAGAAAGAGCGCCGCGAGGCGCTCGCCGACGGCGCCATCGAAATCCAGGTGTTGAGCGGCTCGGATCTCACCGAGAAGATCTGGGACGCGTTCTACCGCCTCTATCTCGCGACCTCCGACCGAAAATGGGGTTCGGCTTATCTCACTCGCCGTTTTTTCTCGCTGATCGGCGAGCGCATGCCCGACAAGGTCGTGCTGGTCATGGCAAAGCGCGGCCGCGACTACATCGCCGGTGCTTTCAACATCCTCGGCCGCGACACGATCTACGGGCGCAATTGGGGCGCCCACCGCGAATACCGCTTTCTGCATTTCGAGTGCTGTTATTACAGCGCGATCGAGTTCGCGATCACGCATGGGCTGAAGCGGGTCGAGGCCGGTGCGCAAGGCCCGCACAAATTGCAGCGCGGCTATTTGCCGGTGCCGACCTACAGCGCGCATTGGATCCCCGATCCGGCGTTCCGGCGCGCCGTGGCCGCCTTTCTTGCGCGCGAACGCGAGATGGTGGCGGAGAAGATCGAGCACCTGTCCGAGTTCTCGCCGTTCCGCCACGAAGACTGACCGAAAACCGACCCTGCCCGCTCTCACGCAAAGCTGACCGGCGCCGACGGTAAAAGGCTGGCCTTTCCTATCCGGCCGGTTGCAAATTGCGCCGATGCCGGACGAAGGCGCGAGCCGCTCTTCAATCAGCCGTTTTATCCCGCTCGGGCTGCTGGTCCTGGCCGGGATTCTGTTCGTCGCCTTTGGCGGGTTGCGATACCGAAGCTTCGGTGCACTGGCCGAGCATTGCGAGGGGCTGCGCGATTTCGCGGCGCAGGGCGGGATCGCCGCGGCCCTTGCCTTTGTCCTGGGTTATGCCGGGCTTGTCGCGCTGTCACTGCCGGTCGCCGCATTCCTCTCGATCACGAGCGGGTTCCTCTTCGGGTGCTGGCTCGGCGCGGTTTACGCCGTCATCGGCGCGACGATCGGCGCCACGATCGTCTTCCTGGCCGTCCGGGTCGGCATCGCCGATCTCGTCGAGCGCGCGGGTCCGCGCGTGCGCCGGCTCGAGGCCGGCTTCCGCGAGGACGCACTGAGCTACCTGTTGGTGTTGCGGCTGATCCCGATCTTTCCGTTCTGGCTCGTCAATTTGGCGGCCGGCGCGGTCGGGTTGCGGCTTCCGGTCTACGTCTTCGCGACGCTGGTAGGCATGATCCCGACCAGCTTTGTCTATGCGAGCCTGGGCAATGGGCTCGGCGATGTGCTGGCGCAGGGCGAGCACCCCGATCTCGCCATTCTCTATCGGCCCAGCGTGCTGTTGCCGATCGTCGGCCTGGCCGTGTTGGCGCTTTTGCCGGTCTTCTACAAGCGGTGGCGCGGCGCGCGCAGCAAGCAGCCGGCGTGAGCCAATCAGTTACCTCCGGGCCGCTCACCCCTGAGCCGCTCACTCCCGATCTGTGCGTCATCGGCGCCGGATCCGGCGGGCTCGCGGTCGCGGCCGGGGCGGTGCAGATGGGCGCCAGCGTCGTCCTCATCGAGCGCGGCAAGATGGGCGGCGACTGCCTCAATTACGGCTGCGTGCCGTCGAAATCGCTGCTTGCCGCGGCGAAGCTCGCCGATCTGGGGCGGCATGGCAGCGCGCTGGGCGTCTTTTATGAGCCGCCGCGGATCGATTTCGCGGCCGTTGCCGACAGCGTCGCGCGGGTCATCGCCACCATCGAGCCAAACGACTCGCAGGAACGCTTCGAGCGGCTGGGCGTGCGCGTCATCCGCGCCGAAGCGCGCTTTATCGATGCGCGCACCGCGCAGGCCGGCGACACATTGATTCGGCCGCGCCGGTTTGTCATCGCCACGGGCTCGCACCCGGTCGTGCCGCCGATCCCTGGGCTCGACACGGTGCCGTATCTGACCAACGAGACAATTTTCACGAACCGCCAGCGCCCCGAGCATCTGGTCGTCATCGGCGGCGGGCCGGTCGGCATCGAGCTAGCGCAGGCCCACTGCCGGCTTGGCGCCGCCGTCACGGTCATCGATGCCGGACCGCTCTTGCCGCGCGAGGATCAAGAGCTGGGCAGCCGTCTCATCGGGCTGCTCGCCGATGAAGGCATAACGCTGAAACCATCGATCGGCGTGCAGCGCGTCGGTCGCGCGGGATCGGGGCTAGCGGTGACGCTGGCAGATGGCGAGCGGGTCACCGGCTCGCATTTGCTGCTCGCCACCGGCCGCCGGGCCGATACCGCCGCGCTGAACCTCGACGCCGCCGGCATCGAAACGACATTGCACGGCATCAAGGTCGATGCGCGGCTGCGCACGACAAACCGCCGCGCCTTCGCGATTGGCGATGCGGCGGGCGGGCCGCAATTCACCCATGTCGCGCTCTACCACGCCGGGATCGTCATCCGGAATGCGCTGTTCCGGCTCCCGGCGCGGGTCGATTACCGCGCCCTCCCCTGGGTCACCTACACCGATCCGGAATTGGCGCAGACCGGGCTGACCGAGGCGGCGGCAAAGGCCGAAGGCGCGATCAAGGTGCTGCGCTGGCCATTCGCCGACAATGACCGCGCCCACACCGAGCGCGACACCACGGGGGAGGTGAAGATCATCACCCGCCGCAATGGCCGCATAATCGGCGCGACGATCCTCGGAAGCGGCGCCGGCGATCTGGTCCTGCCCTGGGCGCTCGCAATTTCGCAAAAGCTCAAGATCGGCGCGATGGCCGATCTCATCGTGCCGTACCCGACCCGCGGCGAAGCCGGGAAGCGCGCCGCCGGCGCCTATTACACGCCGTCTCTGTTCGGGCCGCGCACGCGCCGGCTGGTACGCTTCCTCGCGCGCTTCGGCTAAGCCGACGTCCCTCCGGAATTCTGATTCCTTGCGTTCCCCTTCACCGCAGTCCCGGCGAAAGCCGGGACCTAGGGATCAAAACGCACGAGAGCCCGACAGATGGATCCTGGCCTACGCCGGGATGACGAGGAGGCGCTGCAAGCGCCTACTCCGTCAGTTCAGCCCGTAAAAGCTCTTCGCGCCTTCGGCCAAGACCTGCTGTTTTGTCGTGGCCGACGCGCCTTCCAGCTGCTTCCTGACCATCTCCGGCGCGCCGGGGAAGAAGCCGTCCGGGTGCGGGTAGTCGGTCGCCCACATGATCTTGTTCGGCCCGACATAATCCGCGAGCACGCGCAGGCTCCCCTCCACCGGTTCGAACGAAATCCAGCAATTGCGCTGAAACAATTCGCTCGGCCGCGTTTTGAGGCCGGAATCGTTGAACCCTTGGTCATCGAAGTGCCGGTCCATGCGGTCGAGCCACGGTGCGATCCAGCCGCCGCCGGATTCGAGAAACCCGACGCGCAATTTCGGATGCCGCTCGACAACGCCGCCCCAGATCACCGCAAGACAGGCGAGCATCATCTCCATCGTGTGGGTAATGATGTGCCGCGCGCCCCGCCCCTCGAAGCGGTCGATGCCGACCTGCGGCATGCCGCCGCCGGCGCCCTCGTGAAACCCGATCGCAAAATCGAGATCTTCGGCCGCCGCCCAGAACGGCTCGTACATCGGCGCGTCGACCATCCTGTCGCTGTAGGGGTTGGGGCGAATAAAGCCGCCCTTGAAGCCAAGCTCTTTTTTGGCGAAGCGCATTTCGGCGACCGCGAGATCGACCGACTGCAACGGCAGCATCGCGATCCCGAACAGCCGGTCGGGATAGGGTTTGCAGTAATCGGCGAGCCAACGGTTGTAGGCGCGGCAGGTCGCGGCCGCCAGTTCCGGATCGTGGATCGCGCCGGAGAACAGCCCGAGCGTCGGATAAAGAAAGACGGCGTCGATGCCATCAGCATCCATATCGGGCATCCGGGCATGCGGATCGAACCCACCCTTGCGGCCCTCGCGGTATTCCATCGTGTTGGACGCGACGACACCTTGCCGCGCTCCGACGCCGCCGGCGCCGCCGAGCCCAGCCTGGGCGCTGCCGAGGATTTGCTCCTCGATGACGAGGCGCTCCTTGCCGTCCTTGTCCTTGATCAGCCGCGGCGCCCGCTCACGAAACTTCGGGTCCATGTAATGGTCCCAAAGATCGAGCGGCTCTAGCACATGCCCATCGGCATCGACGACGTTGTAGGCGCGACCCATCGGCATTTCCTCCCGAAGAAAAAGATAACGCGAAGGACGCGATGGGTACGCAAAGGACGCGATGGCGTTTCAGCCGCCGCGCTGCCGTTGCGCCCTTGCGTGTCCTTCGCGCCCTTTGCGTTAGCTACGAGTTAGTTCAGCCCGTAGAAAGCCATCGCGCCGCCGGCGAGGACGCCATGCTTGGTCGCGGGTGACAGGCCCTCGAGTTGCTTCTTGACCATGTCCGGCGCGCCGGGGAAGAAGCCGTCGGGGTGCGGGTAGTCGGTCGCCCACATAATCTTTTTGGGCCCGATATAATCCGCCAGCACCTTCAGCGAGCCTTCGACCGGCTCGAACGAGATCCAGCAATTGCGCTGGAACAGCTCGCTCGGCCGCGTCTTGAGACCGGAATCGTTGAACCCTTGATCGTCGAAGTGCCGGTCCATCCGGTCGAGCCACGGCGCGATCCAGCCGCCGCCCGATTCCAGGAAGCCGATGCGGATCTTCGGGTGCTTCTCGCACACGCCGCCCCAAATGACAGCCAAGCACGCCAGCATCATCTCCATCGTGTGGGTGATGATGTGCCGCGCGCCGCGCCCATCGAACCGGTCGATGCCGACCTGCGGCATGCCGGCGGCAGCGCCTTCGTGAAATCCAACCGAGAAATCGAGATCTTCCGCCGCGGCCCAGAACGGCTCGTAATCGGGATGATTGATCATCTTGTTGTTGTACGGGTTGGGCCGGATAAAGCCGCCCTTGAAGCCGAGCTCGCGCTTGGCAAAGCGCATCTCGTCGATCGCCAAATTGACATCCTGCATCGGCAGCATCGCGACGCCGAACAGGCGATCGGGGTACGGCTTGCAGTAATCGGCGAGCCACCGGTTATAGGCGCGGCACACTGCGGCCGCGAGCTGCGGGTCGTGGATCGCGCCCGAGAACAGACCGAGGCTCGGATACAGAAACGCCGCATCGATCCCATCGGCATCCATGTCGGGAATGCGCTGGTGCGGATCGAAACCGCCGGGCTTCCCGTCCTTGTATTCCATCGCATCGGCCGCGACGACGCCCTGCCGCGCGCCGACCGCGCCGATACCGCCGATGCCGCGGTTCTGATTGCCGACGACATGCTCGTCCATGACGAGGCATTCCTTGCCGTTCTCGGCTTTGACAAGCCGCGGCGCGCGGTCGCGGAATTTGGGATCCAGATATTTATCCCAGAGATCCAGGGGCTCCAGGATGTGACCGTCGGCGTCGACGATGTTATAGGCGCGGCTCATCTCGGTTTCCTCCGGAGCGGATTGCGAAGCTGCGGCATCCTATCGCAGCGACCGGCGCAGCGGAAGCTGAATGTCGTTCAAAATCCCGAACGCCTTCAGAAGAGGTAGGCTATCCCCGCTCGAAACGTATGCAGCGCCGCGCTGGTCGAAAAGCGCGAAACGCTGCCGCCGGCTCCCACCAAACGCATCGATATGTCATCGAGCGCGGTGAAACTGTATTCACCCCGCAGCACCCAATTGGGCGCAATCCGAAAATCGAGTCCCACCCCTGCTATGGGGCCGACCACCAGCTGTATGCGCTTCGCCGCCACCGAAGCGCTGATAGGCTGTTCGTTGACAAAGAAATGGAAGGTGCTGAACGTTATAGATCGCAAGCTAAGCCATCGAGCTTCGGGCGACAGCGAAGGCTGGGCCGATAAACCCTGACAGGAGCCACTGATCGCCAAGCGGCAAGCCCAGACGGGCGCGGAGCGATCCGGTCCAGTCGACGGTAGTTTTGATCTGCAATGTATCGGTGGCGCTTTCGAGACAACCTAAGGTCCCTGCGCCACAGGCGTGTACGCCCCCGATCCGGTCCACTGTACTATCGATTGCGGTCCCCGACAGGGACTGCCGGGTCGATCCGTAGCCAACCTCACCTTCAACTCCAATCACCACTGGAATTGTGGGCCACAAAAAACCGCCCCGGATCGAACCGATTGGGGACATATCCGAACTCCCCGGCCGGCTTACGCTAATCGGCGTCGGCTGCGTGGTGTAGGTCAGCTCCGGGTACAGGTAGGGCCCAAGCACGACCCGAGTACTGCCGGTCTCTTGGAGGCGGCCTCCGACGTCGATGCCCAGATATGGACCGGCCCACGAGACCGGCGATTGCGCCCATCCCGGCACCGCGCAAAGCACAAAGAAAGCCAGAGAGACCGCAAGCCTGCGGCTGGCCCTCGCCAAGAACAGCCGCGGCTTTGAAACCGCTTGGCCAAGAACCATCGGTGATCCCCTTTGCTCAAATGAGGCGGATGCACGTTTGCAGTCCGCCGAGCAAAATTCACCGCTGACCCGTTGTGACCCCGCGATAGTAAGCCGCGATTTTAGCTGAGGCTAGTTCAGCCCGTAGAACCCCATCGCGCCGCCGGCGAGAACGCCGCGTTGCGTCGCGGGTGAGGTGCCCTTCAAGCGCTCGCGCACCATGTCCGGCGCGCCGGGGAAGAACCCGTCGCGATGCGGATAGTCGGTTGCCCACATGATCTTGTTCGGGCCGACATAATCCGCCAGCACGTTGAGGCTGCCCTCCACCGGCTCGAACGAGATCCAGCAATTTCTCCGGAAGAGTTCGCTCGGCCGCGTCTTGAGGCCGGAGTCGTTGAACCCTTGGTCGTCGAAATGCCGGTCCATCCGGTCGAGCCACGGCGCGATCCAGCCGCCGCCCGACTCCAGGAAGCCGATACGGATCTTCGGGTGCTTCTCGCAGACGCCGCCCCAGATCACCGCGAGACAGGCGAGCATCATCTCCATCGTATGGCTGATGATGTGCTGTGCGGCGCGCCCTTCGAAGCGGTCGATGCCGACCGTCGGCATGCCGCTCGATCCGCCCTCGTGGAAGCCGATCGCCATGTCGAGCTCTTCGGCCGCGGCCCAGAACGGCTCGTACATCGGATCGTTGATCATTTTGTTGCCGTGATAGGGGTTCGGCCGCAGGAAGCACGCCTTGAAGCCGAGATCCTTGCGGGCAAACCGCATCTCCTCGATCGCGTGCTCGACCGACTGCATCGGCAGCATCGCGACTCCGAACAGGCGATCGGGGTACGGCTTGCAGTAATCGGCGAGCCAGCGGTTATAGGCGCGGCAGAGCGCGCCCGCGAGCGCAGGGTCGTGCACAGCGCCGGCGAAGAGGCCCATGCTCGGGTAGAGAAACGCGGCGTCGATCCCGTCGAGATCCATGTCGGGGATGCGCTTGTGCGGATCAAAGCCGCCCGGGCGGCCCTCATTGTATTTCATCTCCGCCGCCTTCACCGCGCCCTGCCGGGCGCCGACGCCGCCGATGCCGCCCATTCCCTGCTGGCTGCCGAGGAGCTGCCCCTCGACATCGAGCTTTTCTTTGCCGGTCTTCGGATCGACGACAAGGCGCGGCGCGCGGTCGCGATACTTGGGATCCATGTATTTGTCCCAGAGATCGAGCGGCTCCAGGATGTGACCATCGGCGTCGATGACGTTGTAGACGCGGCTCATCAGCTTTCCTCCGCGGATGAAATTCGCTGTTGCGGCATCGTAACGCAGCCGTGTTTTGGGCGCGAGACTGAATGTCGTTCGGAATGCCGAATGACCGGCATGCCAGCTTTGCGCGCACATTTCCCTAGCCGCCGGTTTCGCCGGTGTTTAGGTTGCGCCGCGCCAATAATCGCCGGCGGATCGGAAAATACCGGTGCCCCGCACGGCAAGGGAGAGGAAGCCGATGGCAGTATCCGCACAAGCCCAGTCCGCATCCGGCCAGACCGTCGAAGCCTATGTCGGCGAGCAGATGGACAATGCCCGCATGGGGTCGCTGCATTGGCGGGTATTGGCGCTGGTCGCGGGCGGCTACTTCTTCGACGTACTCGACTTTACGATCTTCGGCGCGCTCGTCCCGGATCTGCTAAAGAGCGGCTTCGTGAATCAGAGCCAAGTGCCTTGGGTCGGCAGCGCCACCGCTTTGGGCATGGTCATCGGGGTGCTGGGCCAGGGCGAGTTCACCGACCGGTTCGGCCGCAAGACGGTCTATCAATTCAATCTACTGCTGTTCGGGCTCGCGACGATCGCCGCCGCCCTGCCGCCGATGCCGGGCATCGGCTTCGATCCCAGCTTTACTTGGTTACTGGTATTCCGCTTCCTCGCCGGCGTCGGGCTCGGCGCCGAACAGCCGCTGTGCTTCTCCTACACCACCGAATACGCCCCGAAGCGCATCCGAGGCCGCGTCACCGCCTTCATGCAATTCCTCGGCGGCGCCTGGCCGTGGCCGGTCGGCGTATTGCTGACGCTGACATTGCGCGATTCGATCGGCTGGCGCGGCATCTGGATCATCATCGGCATCGGCGCGCTGGTCGTCTTTGTGCTGCGCTTTTCGCTTCCGGAGTCACCGCGCTGGTTGGCGACCCACGGCCATGGACAGCGCGCGCTCGACCTGTTGCAGCGCATGGGGCTGCGCACGGTGCCGCTCTCCTCGCTGCGCATCGACGCGGCGAGCGACACAAAGAGCGACCCGATCGGCATCGTGTTCCGTAACTACCCCGGCCGGGTCGTCGCCGGAATGATCTGCTTCGTCGCGTTTTTCGGCATCGCGCTGGGGCTCGGCGCCTGGTTGCCGAACATTCTGGTGGAGCGCGGCTTCCCGATCGCGAAATCGCTGAACTCGATCTTCTGGATGACGCTCGCCTTCCCCTGCGCCAGCGCCTTTATGATGTATTCGCTGGAGCGGTTCGGCCGCAAACCGACCGCCGTCGTCGCGTTTATCCTGGCCGGGGTATTCGGTCTGATCTGGGCGAATGCGAGCAGCGAGGCGATGGTGCTGGCGGTCGGCTTCGGGATGATCTTCTTTATCCAGCTGGCCGGAAATTCCTCGCAAGTGTTCATCTCGGAGGTGTTCCCGACCAATGCCCGCGCCTCTGGCTTCGGCCTGGCGCAGGCGGCCGGCCGCATTGCCGCCTTTTTTGCGATCCCAGCCTTTCTATGGATCCAGCAAGGCCTTGGTCTCAACGCGGTGTTTATCGCGATGGCCGCTATCGTCGCCATCGCCGCGATCGCGGTGACGCAGGTCGGGCCCGAGGCGCGCGGCCTCGCGCTCGACGAGGTCGCGCCGCCCACCGCATGACCATTACCGGGGCGACATTGCGCGGGCGCGGCAGCGGGTCTGAATTCGCTCGCCGCGCCCTTGCCAGGCGGGCCAGTTTCACTATATATCCCGACAAAAGTCCCATAGGTCGGCATGGGTAAAAAACCCGGCAGACCGCTTCGCCGAGTGGGCCCCGGGGCCCACTTTTTATTTGTGTCGCCGTTTGTCTCGCAGGATAGGACCGGCTTGCCGATCGATACGAACCGCATCGCCGAAATCATCGAACCCTCGCTCGACGCGATGGGCTATCGCTTGGTGCGCGTCGCCGTGCTCGGTGCCGGGCGCATGACGTTGCAGATCATGGCCGAGCGCCGCGACGAGGCGGCGATGACGGTAGAGGATTGCGCCGATATCAGCCGCTCGGTCTCGGCCCTGCTCGATGTCGCCGACCCGATCGCCGGCGCCTACACCCTCGAAGTCAGCTCGCCGGGCATCGACCGCCCCTTGGTGCGCCCGGAGGATTACGACCGCTTCGCCGGCTTCGAAGCGAAGATCGAGCTGTCGCAGCCGCTCTCCGGCCGCAAGCGCTTTCGCGGCAGGCTGCTCGGCCGCGCCGGCGATCATGTCCGGCTGATCGCCGAGACGGGCGAAGTTGAAGTGCCGCTTTCGGCGATTACCCGCGCCAAGCTTATCCTGACCGACGATCTCATCGCGCATGCCCAGGGCAAACCGGGCATCACCATCCCGACTCACTGATCCACGGGAAAACACCAATGGAAACGACTGCAACTTATTCCCGCCCCGAGCTCCTGCAGGTCGCCGACACCGTTGCCCGCGACAAGGGCATCGACAAGGACGAGGTGCTGGAGGCGATGGAGCAGGCCATCCAAAAGGCCGGGCGCTCGAAATACGGCTTGGAATACGACATCCGCGCCGAGATCGACCGCCGCAACGGTGAGATCCGTCTGCTGCGTTTCCGCGAGGTCGTCGACACGGTCGAGAACGAGGCGACGCAGATCCCGCTCGCCGCGGCGCAGCGGCTGAACGCCGAAGCCGAGATCGGCGATTTCATTACCGACCCGCTGCCGCCGATCGATTTCGGGCGCATCGCGGCGCAGACCGCAAAGCAGGTCATCGTGCAGAAGGTGCGCGATGCCGAGCGCAAGCGGCAATACAACGAGTTCAAGGACCGTGTCGGCGAGATCGTCAACGGCCTCGTCAAGCGGGTCGAGTTCGGCAATATCGTCGTCGATCTCGGCCGCGCCGAGGCGATGCTGCGCCGCGACGAGCTCCTGCCGCGCGAGAGCTTCCGTCAGGGCGAGCGGGTCCGCGCTTATATCTACGATGTGCGCGAGGAGACGCGCGGGCCGCAGATCTTTCTGTCGCGCACTCATCCGCAATTCATGGCCAAATTGTTCGCGCAGGAAGTGCCGGAAATCTACGACGGCATCATCGAGATCAAGTCGGTGGCGCGCGATCCGGGCAGCCGCGCCAAGATCGCCGTCATCTCGCGCGACAGCGGCGTCGACCCGGTCGGCGCCTGCGTCGGCATGCGCGGCAGCCGCGTCCAGGCGGTCGTCGGCGAGTTGCAGGGTGAAAAGATCGACATCATCCCGTGGTCGCAAGACCCCGCCACCTTTGTCGTCAACGGGCTGGCCCCCGCCGAGGTCAGCAAGGTCGTCATGGATGAGGAGCAGCGGCGCATCGAGGTCGTCGTCCCCGACGATCAGCTCTCGCTCGCGATCGGCCGGCGCGGCCAAAACGTCCGCCTCGCCTCGCAGCTGACCGGATGGGACATCGACATCCTCACTGAAGCGGAGGAGTCCGAGCGGCGCACCGAAGAGTTCCGCACCCGTAGCCAGATGTTCATCGACGCGCTCGATATCGACGATGTCATCGCCCATCTTCTGGTGACCGAGGGCTTTGGCTCGCTTGAAGAGGTGGCGTTTGTGCCGGTCGAGGAGCTTGCCGGGATCGAAGGCTTCGATACCGACATTGCAAGCGAGTTGCAGGAGCGCGCGCGGCAGGCGCTCGAGCGGCGCGACAGCGAATATGAGGAGCGCTACAAATCCCTCGAGGTTAGTGACGAGCTGGTCGCGCTCGAAGGCCTGACCCCGGGCATGCTCGTGACGCTCGGCGAGAACGGCGTCAAGACGCTCGACGATTTCGCCGATTTGGCCGGCGACGAGCTCCTGGAGATGCTCTCGACCTCCGATAAGGGCGGCGCGAAGCTCGAGCTCGAGGAGGCGAACGCGCTCATCATGAAAGCCCGCGCTCACTGGTTCGAGGGAGACGAGGCTGCCTCGACCGCTGCGGCGCCGGCCGCCGCCGAACCCGCTCCGGCCGGGAGGGAGTAGACCGACGGTCGGCACGGCGACGGACATACCCGCCATCGGCGACGCCTCGGGGGCGGCCCATTCGCCGCAGCGGCGCTGCATCGTGACCGGCGAAAGCAAGGATCGCGCCCAATTGCTGCGGTTTGTCGTGGGTCCCGATGGCGCGATCGTCCCGGATGTGGCGGGGCGGCTGCCGGGACGGGGTTTGTGGTTGACGCCACGCCGGGATATAGTGGAGCGGGCGCTGACCAAGCGGATCTTTGCACGCGCCGCGCGGCAGCCTCTCGTGGCGCCACCGGGGCTTGCCGACCGGGTCGAGGCCTTGCTGGCGCGGCGCTGCTGCGACGCGCTCGGTCTTGCTCGCCGCGCCGGTGTTGCGGTCGCGGGGTTTGATCGGGTCGGCGAGGCGGTGCGCCGGGGCAGAGCGGCGCTTTTGTTGTTCGCGGTCGATGGCGCCGATGGTAGCCGCCGCAAGCGCGCGGGAATGGCCGGCGATCTGCCGGCAGCGAGTGTTTTGACGGCGGCGGAATTGGGCGGCGCGTTCGGCCACGAACGGATCGTTCATGCCGCGGTCGGCGCCGGAACATTGTGCGATCGGCTGCGCATCGATTTGGCGCGGCTCGCCGGGTTTCGTGCCGAAGCGACGGTCGATTGGGATTTCGGTTTGGCGCCGGCACAACCGGCATTGCAGGGTGGTAATAGCAAAGCGCATGACTGAAGCGAACGAGCAAGAGCAAAAACGGCCCCTGACGCTGCGCTCCGGCGGCACGCTCGGCCTGCGCCGGCCGATCGAAACGGGCCAGGTGCGCCAGAGCTTCTCGCATGGCCGCTCGAAGCAGGTCACGGTCGAGGTTCGCAAAAAGCGCGTCATCGCGCCGGGCACGGCACCGGAACCGAGCCGCACCGAAGCGGCGCCGACCGTCGCTCGGGCCCCGGCCGCTCCCGCCGCTCCGGAAACCGCGGAGCCGGCCGGCCGCCGGCTCGGCGCAGCACCGCGCACGCTGACCGCGGAAGAACATGCAACGCGGGTGCGCGCGCTGCAGGATGCGCGCAAGGCCGACGAAGAAACCCGCAAGCGCAACGCGCTGCTTGAAGAAGATCGGCGCCGGCAAGAGGAAGAACGCGCCGCCGAGGACGCTCAGCGTCGCGCCGAGGAAGAACTGCGCCAGCGCACCGAAGCGGAAGAAGCGAAGAAGCGCGGCGAAGAGGAGACGAAAAAGCGCGCCGATGAAGAAGAGGCGCGCCGCCGCGAGGAAGAGTCGCGCCGTGAAGTCGCCGAGCGCGCCGGCAAGGCCGCCGCGGCGAAAGTTGCCGCGCTCGCCGCCGCCGGCAAGGTCGCCGTCCCGGCCGAAGAGGAAGATGAAACTCCGGCTGCCGCGCGCCCCGGCCGCCGCCCCGAGGCTCGCAGACCCACCACCCCGGTGCGGCGCGACGAGCACCGCCGCCGCACGGGCAAGCTGACCGTCACCCGCGCTCTCGATGAGGACGCCGGCGAGCGCATGCGCAGTCTCGCCTCGGTGCGCCGCGCCCGCGAGCGCGAACGGATGCGGATGCATCAGGAGGAGCCGCTCAAGATCGTGCGCGACGTTACGATCCCGGAGACGATCACGATCCAGGAACTGGCGAACCGCATGGCCGAGCGCGGCGCCGACGTCATCAAGGCGCTGATGCGCATGGGCGTCATGGCGACGATAAACCAGGTCATCGACGCCGATACCGCCGAGCTCGTCGTCAGCGAGTTCGGGCACCGCGCGCACCGGGTCGCCGAATCCGATGTCGAGATCGGGCTGCGTGGCGAAGCTGATGAAGACGAGGTGCTCGAGCCGCGTGCCCCGGTCGTCACCGTCATGGGCCATGTCGACCACGGCAAGACGTCACTGCTCGACGCGCTGCGCGAGACCGATGTCGCGGCCGGCGAAGCCGGCGGCATCACGCAGCACATCGGCGCCTACACCGTGACGCTGAAGGGCGGCAAGCAGATCACCTTTATCGACACGCCGGGCCACCAGGCCTTCACCGCGATGCGCGCCCGCGGCGCCAATGTCACCGACATTGTCGTGCTCGTCGTCGCCGCCGATGACGGCATCATGGAGCAGACGGTCGAGGCAATCCGCCATGCCAAGGCGGCCGAGGCGCCGATCATTGTTGCGATCAACAAGATCGACCGGGCCGACGCCAAACCCGAGCGCGTGCGTCAGGAACTGCTCCAGCACGAGCTGGTCGTCGAGGAGCTCGGCGGCGAGGTGCTCGATGTCGAGGTCTCGGCCCTCAAAAAGACCAATCTCGACAGGCTCGAGGAAGCGATCCTGTTGCAGGCCGAGCTGCTCGACCTGAAGGCCAACCCGAACCGCCCGGCCGAGGGCGTCGTGCTCGAAGCCAAGCTCGAGCGCGGCCGCGGCCCGGTCGCGACCGTGCTGGTCCAGCGCGGCACGTTGCGCGTCGGCGACATTTTCGTCGCCGGCAGCGAGTGGGGCCGCGTGCGCGCCCTGATCGACGAGCGCGGTGAGAACCAGCGCGAGGCCGGCCCTTCGACACCGATCGAAGTCCTGGGCCTCAATGGCATGCCGCTCGCGGGCGACGATTTTGTCGCGATCGACAGCGAGAGCCGTGCCCGCGAAGTCACCGATTTCCGTCAGCGCCGCCGCCGCGAGGCGGCCGCCGTGGCGGGTGCGCGCGGCACGCTCGAGCAGATGTTCTCGCAGATCGCCGCCGGTGTCGCGAAGGAGCTGCCGGTCGTCGTCAAATCCGATGTGCAGGGCTCGCTCGAAGCGATCGTCGGCTCGCTCGAAAAGCTGGCGACCAGCGAAGTGTCGATGCGCGTGCTGCACTCGGCAGTCGGCGGGATCAACGAGAGCGATGTGATCCTCGCCAAAGCGACGAATGCGGTCATCATCGGCTTCAATGTACGCGCCAACCCGCAGGCGCGCGACTTGGCGCAGCGCGATGGCGTCGAGATACGCTATTACTCGATCATCTACGATGTCATCGACGACATGCGCAACGCGCTCTCCGGCATGCTGTCGCCGACCCTGCGCGAGCGCTTCCTCGGCAATGCCGCGATCCGCGAAGTTTTCAACATCACGCGGGTCGGCAAGGTCGCCGGCTGCATGGTGACGGAAGGCGTCGTGCGGCGCGGCGCCAAGGTGCGGCTGTTGCGCGACAACGTGGTGATCCACGAGGGCTCGCTGAAGACGCTGAAGCGCTTCAAGGACGAGGTGCGCGAGGTCCGCGACGGCTACGAATGCGGCATGGCGTTCGAGAACTACGAAAACATCCAGGTCGGCGATGTCATCGAATGCTTCGAGGTCGAGGAAGTCGCCCGCGCCCTCTAAACGCCGTCACGAGATTTGTAGGATGGGTTGAGCGCAGCGAAACCCCTCAATAATCACAACGAGACAGTGAGGCACACAGGTTTAAGTGGTGCTGCAATGTCGCTGCCTCACTGCCTCATTGTGAAGCTTAATACGTGACGGGTTTCCTCCGCTCAAACCGTCCTACGTTGTTCTAAAGCAGCCCAGGCATGGCGCGCAAAAAACACGAAATTCAGGATCATCTCGGCGGCATGCGTCCGCCCAGTCAGCGGCAGTTGCGTGTCGGGGAGGAGTTGCGCCACCGGCTCGCCGAATTGCTGCGGCCGGGCGAATTGCGCGACCCGGCCCTGCATGATGCCAACATCACGGTCACCGAAGTTCGCCTCAGCCCCGATCTGCGCAACGCGACCGCGTTTGTCATGCCGCTCGGCGGCGCCAATGCCGAAGAGATCCTCGCCGGATTGCGGCGCAGCGCGCCTTTTCTGAAGAGCCGGCTGGCGCGCCTCATTGAGCTGCGCCATATGCCGAACCTCGCCTTTGCGTTCGACAACGCATTCGATAGCGCGGCGCGGATCTCGGCCCTGCTCGCAAGACCGGAGGTCGAGCGCGATCTCCATCCCGATGCCGAGGACGATGATGGCGCCGGCTGACCCAGGTCCGGCTGATCCAGGGCTGCACGGCTGGCTCGTCATCGACAAGCCCGAGGGCATCACTTCGGCGCGTGTCGTCGCGCAAATAAAGCGAGCAACCGGCGCAAAGACCGGCCATGCCGGCACGCTCGACCCGCTCGCCACCGGGATCCTGCCTTTGGCGCTCGGCGAAGCGACAAAGACGGCCCGCTTTGCCGTCACCGGCCACAAACGTTACCGGTTTACGGTCCGCTGGGGGATCGCCCGCGACACCGACGATCGCGAAGGCGAGGTGAGCGCGGAATCCCCGGTCCGCCCCGACCCGGTGTCTATCGAGGCCATATTGCCGCGCTTCAGCGGTACGCTATTGCAGCGCCCACCCGCCTTCTCCGCGATCAAGATCGCCGGGCGCCGCGCCTATGCGCTGGCCCGCGCCGGCCGCCCGCCCGACATGGCCGAGCGCCCGGTCGAGATTGCCGCGTTGCGTCTCACCGCGTTGCCCGACCCCGACCATGCCGCGTTTGAAGCCGTGGTCGGCGACGGCACCTATATTCGTTCCCTCGCCCGCGATCTTGCCCTGGCGCTCGGCACGCTCGGGCATGTCGTCGAATTGCGCCGGCTTGCGGTCGGCAGCTTCACCGAAAAGCAAGCGATTTCCCTGGATTCAGCCCTAGCCCTTGGGCATAGTCTCGCCGCTTCCGGGCATCTGCTGCCGATCGAGACCGTGCTGGACGACATCCCGGCTCTGGCCTTGACGGCGAGCGAGGCGGCCCGATTGCGCCAGGGACAACCGGTTACGCCGCAGGATGACGGCGAACGGGCGCGGCTGGCGCGGATCGACGACGGCGTGATCGTCGGGGCCCGGCTCGACCGGCTTCTGATTGCGTTGGCGCGGATCGAGGACGGCCGGCTGCGGCCGGTGCGCATCATCAATCGTTGAAGGGACCATCGATGTCGATCACTCCCGAGCGCAAGCAGGCGCTCATCGGCGAATATGCCGTCAAATCGGACGATACCGGCTCGCCCGAGGTGCAGGTCGCGATCCTCTCGGAGCGGATCCGCAATCTGACCGACCATCTCGCCGGCCATAAAAAGGACTTCCACTCCCGCCGTGGCCTCTTGGTCATGGTCGGCCAGCGTCGGCGGCTCCTCGATTACCTCAAACGCGCCGATGCCAATCGGTACGAAGGATTGATCGGGCGGCTCGGATTGCGCCGTTGATTCGCCGGCGGCTGCGGCCGCAGCCTTTGACCGCTTCTGCCGCCGCCTTTGCGGATTGCCGGTGAAGGGCCATATCCCTGGTGTTGGCACCCCGCCCGTTGCGACAATAGGGCGCGGCTTGCCACGCGTGGCGCGCGGACGATTTGGCTCCTGCGGTGCCGCCTGTCCGTTTGGAAAGGAATGATGACGGATGTTTCAAGTCTTTCGTAAAGAACTCAATTGGGGCGGACGCCGCCTCGTGCTCGAGACGGGCAAGATGGCCCGGCAGGCCGATGGCGCGGTGCTCGCGACATATGGCGAAACAACGGTTCTATGCACCGCGGTGGCGATGAAGTCGGCCAAGCCCGGCCAGGACTTTTTTCCGCTGACCGTCAATTATCAGGAAAAGACCTTCGCCGCCGGCAAGATCCCCGGCGGTTTTTTCAAGCGAGAAGGCCGGCCGTCGGAAAAGGAGACACTGACCTCGCGCTTGATCGACCGGCCGATCCGGCCGCTCTTTGTCCCCGGTTTTCGCAACGAGACGCAGGTGGTCTGCACGGTGTTGAGCCACGATCTGGAAAACGATCCGGACGTCGTGGCGCTGATCGGCGCCTCGGCGGCGCTGACCATCTCTGGCATCCCGTTCATGGGCCCGATCGCGGGCTGCCGCGTCGGTTATATCGACGGCCAGTATGTCCTGAACCCGACCTTGGACCAGCTGCCGCAATCGCAGCTCGATCTGATGGTCGCCGGCACCGGCGAGGGCGTGCTGATGGTCGAATCGGAGGCCAAGGAGCTGTCTGAAGAGATCATGCTCGGCGCCGTGACCTTCGGGCATAAGAGCATTCAGCCGGTCATCGACGCGGTCATCGCGCTGGCCGAGACCTGCGCCAAGGAGCCGTGGCCGGTCGCCCAGCCGCCCGCCAATAAGACGACAATCGAGGCCAGGCTGCGCGAAGCTGTCGGGCCGCAGCTCGACGCCGCTTACCGCGAGCGCAGCAAGCAGGCGCGCAGCGATCTGCTCGAAACGGCCAAGGCAACAGCGGAAAGTCTCTTCGAAGACGAGGCCGAGCGCGCCCTCGCTCTGAAGCTGTTCAAGGACCTCGAAAAGGAGATCGTGCGCGGTGCGATCCTGCGAGGGGAGCCGCGGATCGATGGGCGCGACAGCAAGTCGGTCCGGACGATCGATTGCCAGGTCGGCCTGTTGCCGCGGGCGCATGGCTCGGCATTGTTCACCCGCGGCGAGACGCAGGCGCTGGTCGTCGCAACGTTAGGCACCGGCCAGGACGAACAGATCATTGATGCGCTTGAAGGCGAGTACCGCGAAAACTTCATGCTGCATTACAACTTCCCGCCCTACTCCACGGGCGAAGCAGGCCGCATGGGCTCCCCAAGCCGGCGTGATATCGGCCACGGCAAGCTCGCCTGGCGCGCGGTGCGCCCGCTCCTGCCGCCGAAGGAAAATTTCCCGTACACGATCCGCGTCGTCTCCGAGATCACCGAGTCGAACGGATCGTCCTCGATGGCCTCGGTCTGCGGCTCCTCGCTCGCTCTGATGGATGCCGGCGTGCCGTTGGCGCGCCCCGTTGCGGGCATCGCGATGGGCCTCATCAAAGAGCCGCACGCCTTCGCGGTGCTGTCCGATATCCTCGGCGACGAGGATCATCTCGGCGACATGGACTTCAAGGTGGCCGGCACCGAGCGCGGCATCACCGCATTGCAGATGGACATCAAGATCACCTCGATCACCGAGGAGATCATGCGGATAGCGCTCGACCAGGCGCGCGACGGCCGCGCCCATATCCTCGGCGAGATGTCAAAGGCGCTGACCGGCGCGCGCGAGGAAGTCAGCGAGAACGCCCCACGCATCACGACGATCTCGATCCCGAAGGACAAGATCCGCGAGGTCATCGGCTCGGGCGGCAAGGTCATCCGCGAGATCGTCGAGACGACCGGCGCCAAGATCGATATCGACGATGACGGCACGATCAAGATCGCCGCGGTCGACGCCGACGCGTCGAAAGCCGCGATCGACTGGATCCGCGGTATCGTCGCCGAACCCGAACTCGGCGTCATCTACAATGGGAAGGTCGTCAAGACCGTCGATTTCGGCGCCTTTGTGAACTTCCTCGGCTCGCGCGACGGCCTCGTCCATATCAGCGAGCTGGCGCCGCAGCGGGTCGGCAAGGTCGCCGATGTCGTCAAGGTCGGCGATCAGGTCAAGGTCAAGGTTCTCGGCTTTGACGACCGCGGCAAGGTCAAGCTCAGCATGCGGCAGGTCGACCAGCAGACCGGCGAGGATCTCGGTGACCGGCGTCAGCGCGAGCAGCCGAAGCAGGAGCAGGCAGCGCTCTGACGCAACATTTGCGACCGGGGCAGGGCGCCACGGCGCCCTGCCCGCCCCTTGCTCCCGTGATCGGCCATCGCGGCGCGGCTGCGCGGGCGCCGGAGAACACGCTCGCTGGCCTGCGACACGCCAAGGAACTCGGCTGCAGCTGGGTCGAATTCGATGTGCGGCTGACCGGCGATGGTGCGCTCGTGCTATGCCACGACACGCGGCTCGACCGGACGACGAATGGGCAGGGCCGCGTCTCGGCACATACGCTTTCCGCCATTCGCGGCTTTGATGCCGGCAGTTGGTTTGCGCCGGAATTTGCCGGAGGGACCGTCCCGACGCTGGAAGAAGCGCTCCTTCTCGCAGCGGAGCTGGATCTCTCGGCCAACATCGAGATCAAGGCCGATCGTGGCCAGGGCCCCGCGGCCGCGGCGGCGGTCACCGCCGCCCTCGCCCGCTTGGGGAGCCGCGTGCCCTCCGTCTTGGTGTCGAGCTTCCTGCGCCCGGCTTTGGCCACGTTGCGCGATCTGGCTCCAGCCGTGCCGCGCGGCGTTCTCTTCCGGATCGTGCCGGGCCGATGGCGCACGATCGCAGCGCGGCTCGGCTGCGCGACAATCAATACCGATCATCGCCGGCTCAGCCGGTGGCTTGCAGCCGAAATCCGCGATGCCGGCTATCCGCTATTGGTCTACACGGTCAATGACCCGCAGCGTGCTCGCACGCTTTTCGACTGGGGGGTCACTTCCGTTTTCTCCGATGTCCCCGATATAATTCTGCCGGTTAGCCGCGTGCAGCCGCCGCTCCGGCACAGCGCTGTAGGCGCGAATTCTTCTCTCGGAATGCGGCAAGGGGCAAATTGGTGAAGCCGCTCAACCCGCTGATCATTTCCGGGCGCGAGGCCTTGCCGCTCGTCGAAGGCGGCAAGGGCATCTCGATTTCGAATGGCGAGAGCTCCGGCGCCTGGGCCGCCTCGGGCGGCGTCGGCACCTTCTCCGGCGTCAACGCGGACAGCTACAACGAGAACGGCCAGCTGATCCCGCAGATCTATTACGGCCGCACCCGGCGCGAGCGACATGAGGAGCTCGTCGCCTACGCGATTGCCGGCGGCATCCAGCAGGCCCGCGTCGCCTATGAGCGCTCGAATGGCCAGGGCCGCATCCACATGAATGTGCTGTGGGAGATGGCCGCCGCCGAGCGTGTCCTGCACGGCGTCTTGGAAGGCGCGCGCGGCATGATCGACGGCGTCACCTGCGGCGCCGGCATGCCTTATAAGATTGCCGAGATCTGCGCCCGCTACGGCGTCTACTACTACCCGATCGTCTCCTCGGCGCGCGCCTTTCGCGCCTTGTGGAAGCGCGCCTATCACAAATTCCGCGACTGGCTCGGCGGCGTTGTCTACGAAGACCCGTGGCTTGCCGGCGGGCATAACGGCATCACGAACAGCGAAGACCCGCTGCGGCCCGAGCCGGCCTTCCCGCGGGTACGCGAATTGCGCAGCCTGATGAGCGAGTTCGGCCTCGATGCGACGCCGATCTTCATGGCGGGCGGCGTGTGGTATCTGCGCGAATGGGCCGATTGGATCGGCAACCCGGAACTGGGCCCGATCGCCTTCCAGTTCGGCACGCGGCCGCTGCTGACCCAGGAAAGCCCGATCTCCGACGCGTGGAAGCGCAGGCTGCTGACCCTGCAGGAAGGCGATGTGCTGCTCAACCGGTTCAGCCCGACCGGCTTCTATTCCTCCGCCGTGTTCAACGATTTTCTCAAGGAACTGCAGCAGCGCTCCGAGCAGCAGGTCGCCTATTCGGTTGAGCCGATCGGCGAGCATACGGCGCCATTTCATGTCGGCGCGCGCGGCCGGCTCGTTTATTTGACGGCGCATGACCGCGATTCAGCGCAGCGCTGGGTGGCGGAAGGCTTTACCGAGGCCCTTCGGACGCCGGACTCGACCCTAATCTTCGTCACACCGGACAAGGCGCTCGAAATCCGCAACGATCAGATCAACTGCATGGGCTGTCTCAGCGCCTGCCTGTTCTCCAATTGGGCGCAGAACGAGGCGGCCACGACCGGCAAGAAGACCGACCCGCGGAGCTTCTGCATCCAAAAGACCTTGCAGGCGATCCGCCACTCGGACGATGTCGAGTTCCAGCTGATGTTCGCCGGGCACAATGCGTATCGTTTCGCCTCGGACCCGTTTTACGCCAATGGCTATGTGCCGACGGTCCGGGGGCTGGTCGAGCGCTTGCAGACCGGGAACTAACCCCTGGCCCGACCAGAGCCCGGCCCGCTTTATTTTCGCCTAGCCCCGCCCTATATCTGACCGATGCAGCATCCGGCCCCTGCCCCGACCGTCGTCGAGCGCCTGCGCCGAGCCGGGCTGCGGCCGACACGGCAGCGGGTCTCCTTGGCGCGCCTCTTGTTCGAGAGCGGCGACCGGCATGTCACGGCCGAGCAGCTCCATGGCGAGGCCCTTGCCGCGGCGATCCGCGTCTCGCTCGCCACGGTCTACAACACATTGCACCAGTTCACGGCCGCGGGGCTCATGCGTGAGGTCGTCGTCGAGCCGGGCCGCTCCTATTTCGACACGAACATCGATGACCACCATCACTTCTTTTGCGAGTCGACCGGTCATCTGCAGGACATCCCGGGCGAACTCGTCAGGGTCGGCGAATTGCCGCGCCCCCCAAAGGGCGCCGCGATCCAGCGGGTCGATGTCATCATCCGTATCCGCCAGGAAGACCGCTCCGCCAAGTAGCCGCGGCGGCCTACTTTAGAATTCTTCTAAACGACATTGACTCGCCGCTTGGCCGGACCTATACAATAGAGGTCGGCATGGGTGAGGCGCGGTTTGCAAGGGCGGCCGCCCGTCCCGAATAAGATGGAGGGAAGGATGGCATCTCTGAAAGGTTCGAAAACCGAGGACAATCTGAAGGCAGCATTTGCCGGCGAAAGCCAGGCCAATCGCCGCTATCTCTATTTCGCGCAAAAGGCGGACGTCGAAGGCTACAACGACGTCTCAGCCGTGTTCCGCTCGACCGCCGAGGGCGAGACCGGCCATGCCCACGGCCATCTCGAATATCTCGAGGAAGTCGGCGACCCCGCGACCGGGAAGCCGATCGGCGGCACCAGCGACAATCTGCGCGCGGCGATCGCCGGCGAGACCCACGAATACACCGACATGTATCCGGGGATGGCGCGCACCGCTCGCGACGAAGGCTTCGACGAGATCGCCGACTGGTTCGAGACTCTCGCCAAGGCCGAGAAATCGCATGCCGGCCGCTTCCAGCGGGCGCTCGACGGCCTGGACTGATCGGGCTCGCTTTCGAGCAATCCGGGGGGCGCGGAAGCAACGGCTTTCGCGCCCTTGCGTTCTAAAGCACTGGCATCTGCCACACCGCATTTTTGAGCGCGCCGGCTCCGCCGGCGTGAAGAGGTGAATTATGCGCGAAGGCGGCCTCGACGCGCCAACCCGCCACGTCATCCCCTGGGAAGACCCGGATTTCTTCGATCGCGCGAAGACCGAGGCGGAGATGCGCCGCATCTTCGACATCTGCCACGGCTGCCGCCGCTGCTTCAATCTGTGCGACGCGTTTCCGCGTCTCTTCGATCTCATCGACAATTCGGACAGCGGCGAGCTCGACGGCGTCGCCGTCGCCGATTACCAGAAAGTCGCGGATGCCTGCACGCTCTGCGACATGTGCTTCATGACAAAGTGCCCCTACGTCCCTCCGCACGAGTTCAATGTCGATTTCCCGCATGTCATGCTGCGCTATCGCACGGTCGAGTTTCATGAGGGCCGCGTTCCCTGGGCGCGCACCGAGCTCGGCAAGACGGACCGCAACGGCGAGCTCGCCCGCTATGTCGCGCCCTTAGCTAATTGGGGCAGCGACCGGCACAACCAGCTGACCCGGCCGGTGCTCGAAAAAATCGCGGAGGTCGACCGCAACGCCGCCTTGCCGAAATATCACGGGCGCACCTTTGTCGCGCGCTCGCACCGCGCCGCGCCGACCGTCGCGCAAGCCGCCCCGGCTTCCGGACGCAAAGCGGTGCTCTACGCGACCTGCTTCGTCAATTACAACAACCCGTCGATCGGCGAGGCGACGCAGGCGGTGCTCGCGAAGAACGGCGTCGTCACCGAAACCGTCTATCCGCAATGCTGTCAGATGCCGCAATTGGAAGCGGGCGACCTCGCCAAGGTCGCCGCCGCCGCAAAGCACGTCGCATCGGTCTTGGGCCCCTATATCGACAAGGGCTACGACATCATCGCGCTGGTTCCATCCTGCGCGCTGATGCTTAAATTCGAGTGGCCGCTGATCGTGCCCGATAACGAGGCGGTAAAAAAACTGTCGCGCGCGACTTTCGATGTCGCTGAGTACGTCGTCGACATCGCGCGCAAGGAAGGGCTGGCGCCCGGGCTCAAACCGCTCGGCCAAGCCGTGACCTTGCACCTCGCTTGCCATGCGCGTGCGCAGAACATGGGCCAGAAGGCGGCCGAGATGCTGCGGCTCGTCCCCGACACTAAGGTCAATGTCATCGAACGCTGCTCCGGCCATGGCGGCTCATGGGGCGTCATGAAGGACAATTTCGAGACGGCGCTGAAGGTCGGTCGCCCGGTCGCGCGTCAGGCCTTGCGCGATCCCGGCGCGTTTCTCGCCTCCGAATGCCCGCTCGCCGGCATGCACATCCTGCAAGGGATGGAGATCCTCGCGAAAGGCGAGACATTGCCGGCCCGGGCAGTGCATCCGATCGAGCTCGTCGCTCGTGCCTACGGTCTTGCCGATACTTCCGTGGACGACGGTGCCCAGCAAACCGCGCAGTCCGAACAAGCCGCGAGGACCGCATGAACCCGACGCAAGCCGCCCCGCGCCGGGCGCTGACCCGCGCCGACATCCTGCCGCTCGACGAATACGTCAAGGTGCGCCGCGAGCGCCGCCGCGAGATCACCGAGTTGAAAAAGCAGCGGCGCGTCGAGGTCGGCC
>JBKOVT010000165.1:0-9180 GCA_046724035.1 Pseudomonadota bacterium
GGCGCGAAGGGGCTCACCCGTCAGCAGATGTGCGACCGGCTGGCGATGGAATTCGAGGATGGCTGGGTGGTCAATCTCGGGATCGGCATCCCGACCCTCTGCTCGAATTTCGATTTCGGCGACAAGCAGATCGTCTTTCACGCCGAGAACGGGGTCATCGGCTACGGCCCGCTGACCGGGGCGGGGAAGGAAGACCTCCACCTCGTCAATGCCGGCGGGCAGCATGTGACGCTGAACCCCGGTGCGGCGATCGTGCACCATGCCGATTCGTTCGGCATGATCCGCAGCGGCCGCATCGATGTGACCGTGCTCGGCGCCTACGAGGTCGCCGAGAATGGCGATTTCGCCAACTGGAAGATGGCCGGACAGAAGGGCGGCGGCATCGGCGGCGCGATGGATCTCGCCGCCTGCGCCAAGCATGTCTTTGTCGCAATGGAGCAGGTGACCCGCAATGGCCGGCCGCGCCTTGTCGAACGCTGCGCGATCCCGGTGACCGCGAAAGGCGTCGTCGATCTCGTCATCACCAATTACGGACTGTTCGCGATCACCCCGGAAGGAATGGCCCTGCGCGAGATCGCGCCCGGCGTTTCGATCGACGAAGTCAAGGCGACGGTCGGCTGCAACCTGCTGATCCCGCGCGAGGTGCCGCCGGTCCGCTTGCGCACCTAGCTTACCAGACGAGCAGCCGCGACTCGGGCGCGGCGGCATCGAGGCGGCGCGCCAGGATATGCAGCCGCGCCGTCGGCACCTGCGGAAACAGATGGTGCTCGAGGTGGAAGAACATGCTGAAGGTGATGGCAGCGCGAAAGCGATTGCGCACGGTCCGCGCCGGCGATCCCGTCCCCGAGCAGCCGTGATGCACGGTCCACACCGCGAAAAACGCGGTCATGCACTGCCCGGCTGCCATCGCCAGCAGGTGATACCAAAGAGTTCCCGGCTTTAGGAGCCCGAAGACCAGCGCGGCGACGGCGAGGTTGCCGGCGAGCTCGGCCATGATCCAGCGGCGCTGAGCCGGTCTTGCACCCGCCAGGGCGGCGCGGTGCAGCCGGATTGGAAAGCGCGGCCCGAGCAATAGCGCGCCCCAGCCCGAGCAGCGCGCTCCCATCGCTTCGATGTCGTCCTCGGCCAGACAATGCCGATGGTGCCGCAGATGGTTCCACTGCACGGCATGCATCGAGCCGAGCATCGCCAGGCTGAACGCAAACATGACAAAGTCTGTGGCGCGGCGCGGCAGCCCCAGCGTGTAGTGAAAGGCGCCGTGCACGACGCGCAGCCCCGTCAAGAAGAAGACAAAGGAGGCGGCCAGCGCCAGGGGATAGAACTCCTCCACGGCGAGGATCAGCGACCCGAATAGCCAAGGGACCGGCAACAGCAATTCGCGAATCGCGTCAGTCGGCGTCGTCGCCGCGAGGTCGCGCCATTCGAGTGGGGATGGCCGAAAACCGGGGGGCGCGCCGTCTATCGTGCTGCCCATTGCCTTTTCGCAGCCGGGTCGGACGTACAATGCTAGGCGTGGCATGGGATCACGGCAACTCCGACAAATGACGCGAACCGCTGAGCGATGCTGAGCCTGCGCGGCCATGTCCTGATCACGGGCGCGATCTTTGCCGCGCTCCTGGCGATCGGCTGGGGCGGCAATCTCCTTGATGCCCTCGGCTTGGTGCCGCATGACCGGGCCCTGCAGATCGCGGTCCTCGCCCTCATGCTTGGCCTCTGTGTTGCACTGGCATTCTCGGCGGTGCCGTTGATGGTGCTGATTGTCCTCGGCTTCCAGGTGCGGATTGGGAATACCGGCGTTCCGGTGATCCGGACATTGATCGCGCATCAGCGGACGATCGTCTTCGTCCTATGGGGTTTGATGGCCGCCGGGCTGCTGATCGCCATTCCGGCCGCGATCCTTGGCGGCGCTTTCGAAGCGATCGAGTTCCAGCGTTAGTTGAACCCACCGGTCCCTGGCCGATTCCCGCCGCCGGCTCCGCCGAGAGCGCGGCCGCTCCGGATCGGCCCTGCCCTGGCGGGCGCTGCCATGGGGGGCTTGCCGCGCCCGCGGCTTTGGCGCGAAAATTACCGATCGACCACGAATGATCGAATCGGGAGCCGTCTCCATGTTGTCGCGCCGCGCCCTTGTCGTCCATCTGCCCGCCGCCGCTGTTGCCGGCAGCTTCGCGATCCGCGCCTTCGCCGCGGACAAGACGATCACGATCGGCATCAACCTGCCGCTGACCGGCGCCGACGCGCATGACGCCGAGCTGATCAAGGACGGCGCGCTCCTGGCGATCGACGAGGCCAACGCGAAGGGCGGCGTCGCCGGCTACAAGATCAACCCAATGATCCTGGATGACGGGACCGCGACAGCCGGGCAATACGATCCGGCCCAGGCCGCCACGAATGCCCGCAAGATGGTGGCCGATAACAGTGTCGTCGCCGCGATCGGGCCCCAGATGAGCGGCTCGGGAAAGGCGATGTCGCCGATCCTCAGCCAGGGCAATCTGGCGACTGTCACCCCCGCCTCGACCAACCCCGACATCACCGACCCGAAATTCGCCGGGCAGTACCGGCCGGGCGGCAAGGCGGTCTATTTCCGCACCGTGACGACCGATGCCTTCCAGGGCCCGAACATGGCCAACTACATGACCGATACGCTGAAGATCAAATCGGTTTACATCCTCGACGACAGCGGCGCCTACGGTGTCGGCATCGCCGATTCGTTCCAGAAGCAGGCCGAGAAGCGCGGCGTGAAGGTGCTCGGGCGCGATCAGTTGAACCCGAAGGAAGCCGACTACACGACGGTGCTGACCAAAATCAAATCGATGAATCCCGACGCGCTCTATTACGGCGGCGTCGCGCAGGCCGGCGTCAAGGTCGTCAAGCAGTCCTACGACATCATGCCGAAGGTCATTCGGGCCGGCGGCGACGGCGTCTACGGCGCCGAGATCCTGAAAGGCGCCGGCTTTCCGGCGGCGGAAGGCCTCTATGCGACGATCGCCGCGCCCAACATTCTCGACAATCCGGACGCGAAGCCGTTTGTCGAGGCTTTCGCGAAGAAGTACGGGCAGCAGCCGGAAAACTACTCGATCACCGCCTATGACGCCGCGCTGGTCATCATCGACGCGGTGAAGCGCGTCGCGGAGTCCGGCAAGGAAGTCAATCGCGCCAATGTGCGCGACGCACTCCAGACCTCAAAGGTCAAGACCCTGCAGGGCGAGGTCAGCTTCGACGAGAATGGGGACATCACGAACCGGGTCATCAGCGTCTTCCAGATCCACAAGGACGACAAATTCCCGCTCGACGATGTGCTGCATCAGTACAAGTACATGGGCGTCGCGCCGCAGAGCTCGTGAGGCGAGCGCTGCTTAGGTCCCGGCGAAGGCCGGGACCCATGCTGACAACGCACGGACAGCTGGTGGATGGATCCCGGCCTTCGCCGGGATCTCGTAGGAGGCTCCGGACGATCGTGACCATTCCTTTCCGGGCGCGGGAGCGATGAGCGCCGGAGCTGCACAATGATCGATCCGGTTCTGCTGCAGCAGGTCATCAACGGGCTGAGCCTCGGCGCGATGTACGCGCTGTTGGCGCTCGGCTTTACGCTCGTCTATGGCATCCTCGAGCTGATCAATTTCGCGCATTTCAACGTGTTCATGGTCAGCTCGTTTATCGGCATGTGGGCGCTGGAGATGCTCGGGCTGTCGGGCCAGGGCACCGTATTGGGCGGCGTCGCTTTGGTGGGCGCGCTCGCCTTCGCCTTCCTTGTGACGATGCTGTCGGCCGGCGTCCTCGGAGTGGCGATCGAGCGTATCGCGCTGCGCCCGCTGCGCAATGCACGCGGCACGGCGGCGATGATCACGACGATCGGCGTCTCCTACATCCTGTTCAATGTGATCCTTCTGACCGCCGGCGCCTCCTCATTCAATTTTCCCAACCCGATGCCGTCGGTGCGCTGGGACGTCGGGGGCGCCACGCTGCAATTGCGCGAGGTGCTGATCTGGACGATCGCCGTGGTTCTGATGCTGGGCCTGCACCTCTTCGTCAACCAGACGCGGCTCGGCAAGGCGATGCGCGCGACGGCGCAGGATGCCGAGGCGGCGCGGATGATGGGGATCGATGTCGACCGGGTCATCATCACCGCGTTTTTTCTCGGCTCGGCGCTCGCCGGCGCCGCCGCGCTGATCTTCGGCCTCTACTACAATTTCACAAGCTTCATCATCGGCTACACCGCGGGGCTGCGCGCCTTCACGGCGGCGGTGTTGGGCGGCATCGGCAGCGTCACCGGCGCGATGGTCGGGGGCGTTCTGATCGGGCTCATCGAGAGCCTTGGCGGGCATTTCTTCGCGACGCGCTGGGCCGATGTGATCATCTTCTCGATCCTCGTGCTGGTGCTGGTCTTTGTGCCGAGCGGGCTGTTCGGCCGCGCTCCGGCGACACGCGCCTGATTCAAACCCGATGACGGTCGGCGAGACTTTCACCTGGCTCCGTCGTGCCGGGCCCCTGGCGCGCATCGAGCGACAGACCTGGCAACGGATCGCGGTGGTCTGCCTGTTCGGCGCCGCAATCCTGTTTCCGATAGGGCATCGCAACGACGCCGATATCGATGCCGCTGCCAACGCGCTGACCTTTGCGGCGCTGGCGCTCGGGCTCAACATCGTCGTCGGGCTCGCCGGGCTCCTCGATCTCGGCTACGCCGCGTTTTTTGCAATCGGCGCCTATACCTATGGCGCGATGGCCTCCTGGCAGATGACGCCGGACTGGAGCAGCTTCTGGGAGCCGTTCCAGTGGCTTGGCCTCGTCGCGCGGTTTCACGAAACGAGCGGCGATGTCGTGCATTTCCAGGTGTCGTTCTGGCTGATGATGCCGGTCGCGGCCGCGGTCACGGCGTTCTTCGGCATCCTGTTCGGCTTCCCGACCCTGCGCCTCAGGGGCGATTATCTGGCGATCGTGACCTTGGGCTTTGGCGAGATCGTGCCGATCGTCGCGCGCAACACGCCTTACGTGACGAATGGCGCGATGGGATTGAACGGCGTTGCCGCACCGCAGCTCTTCGGCTGGAGCTTCGGGGTCGATGCGACGCCCTATTACTATGTCGGGTTGGCGCTCGTCGCGTTCCTGATCCTGACCAGCCAGCGGCTCAAATTCTCGCGCATCGGCCGCGCCTGGATGGCGATCCGCGAGGACGAGCTTGCCGCTGCGGCGATGGGCGTCGACCGCACCAAGATGAAACTCCTGGCGTTTGCGACGGGGGCCGCCTTTGCCGGCGCGACCGGCACGCTGTTTGTCGCCAAATTGCAGACCGCGACCCCAGAGATGTTCGGGTTCCCGGTCTCGGTCATGATCCTCGTCATGATCGTGTTCGGCGGCATCGGCAGCGTCTGGGGCGTCGTGCTCGGCGCCTTGATCCTGCAGATGCTGCAATCCTGGTTCCTCGAGGATCTATCAGGCTGGCTGCACAGCCTGGGGCGTCTGGTCCATGTGGAGTGGCTGCAGCGCATCGAGCTTGCCTCGTCAATCGAGCTGATCTTTGGCCTGATCCTCGTGCTAATGATGCTGTACCGGCGCGAGGGGCTGATCCCGGCGACCCGCCGCGTCGCGCCGCTGACGACCGAGGAGCAGACCGCCGCGCCGACCCGCGGCGGCTTCGAGGGCCTCAAAGGGCTCGGCGCGGTCGAGGACCGAGGCGCGGACCCGCTCCTCGAAATTTCGGGGCTGACCGTGCGGTTTGGCGGGCTCGTCGCTTTGGGCGAGGTGTCGCTGTCGATGCCGGCGCATTCGGTATTGGCGGTTATCGGGCCGAATGGCTCCGGCAAGTCGACCCTGTTCAACGCGGTGACTGGCCTCGTCTCCGCGGATAGCGGCCGCGTCCGGTTCGCCGGCCAGGAGATCGGCGGGTTGGCGCCGCATCTCGTCCTCGATCGCGGCATCGCGCGTACGTTCCAGAACATCCGGCTCTTTCCCAACCTGACCGTCCTCGAAAACGTGCTGATCGGCATGCATGCGCGGCTCCATACGGGCGCTGTGGAGGCATTGCTGCGGCTGCCGCGCACCCGCCGCGAGGAACAGGAGGCACGCGAGAAGGCGATGGAGATCCTGGCGGTCTTTGGCAACCGCCTCCTCCCGCGTGTCGACCACGTCGTCGCCAGCCTCTCATACGCCAACCGGCGGCGCGTCGAGATCGCCCGCGCGCTCGCGTCCCGGCCGAAATTGCTGCTGCTCGATGAGCCGACCGCCGGGATGAACCCGGCCGAGACGCTGGAATTGGCCGATCAGATCAAGAGCCTCAACCGGCTCGGCCTGTCGATTGTGCTGATCGAGCACAAGCTCGATGTCGTGGTGAACCTCGCGAACCGGGTCATCGTCCTCGACCACGGCGAGAAGATCGCCGAGGGCTCGCCCGCCGAGGTGCGCCAGAACGACGAGGTGATCCGCGCCTATCTCGGGCGGAGCGCCGCTATTGCCTGAACTGCTGCAGTTCCGCGCGGTCGACACCTATTACGGCGATCTGCACGTCCTGAAATCCGTCGATTACCGCATCGAGGAGGGCGAGATCGTGTGCCTCCTCGGCGGCAACGCCTCCGGGAAATCGACGACGATGAAGGCGATCATGGGGATCGTCGTGCCGGCGCGCGGTGACATCGTCTATCAGGGACAATCGCTTGCCGGGATCAGCGTCGCCGAACGGGTACGCCGCGGCATCGCGCCAGTGCTCGAAGCGCGGCGCTTGTTCCCGCGCATGACGGTTTATGAGAACCTCGAAATGGGCGCGTATATCCGGTCGCGCGGACCGCAATTCGACGAAGATCTGGAGCGCGTCTTCACGCTGTTTCCGCGCGTCAAGGAGCGGCTGCGGCAATTGGCGGGCACGTTGTCGGGCGGCGAGCAGCAGATGGTCGCGATCGGCCGCGCCTTGATGGCCCGCCCCAAGCTTCTCTGCATGGACGAGCCGTCGATGGGCCTCGCGCCGGTGTTTGTCGAGCAGGTCTTCGACATCATCCAGACGATCAATCGCCAGGGCACGACGATTTTCATGGTGGAGCAGAACGCCAACATGGCGCTGTCGATCGCACACCGCGCCTATGTTCTGCAGACCGGCCAAGTCGTACTGAGCGGCGCGGCCGACGAGTTGCGCCGAAACCCGATGATCCGCGAAGCCTATCTCGGCGAGATGAAGGTCGAGCAGGTCTCCCGATAGTCCTCAGCCGCAACACCGGCGAGCGATATTTGAGGTTTGCCGCGAAGCGACAATTTTGCCGGCTTTATCCCGGAATTCGGCTCGACCGCAATTTAGAACCCTAGGGGTTTCACCTGAAAATTGTTTACAAAAAACTCCTACTCCCGTAGAGCTTCGTATCGCCACAGGTCTCGCGCCCGGTCAGGCGAGAGGACTGGGCCTCGCAGGCTCGCTTTGATGTCCGACACACTTGGCTACATCGATCTGGTCTTGCGGGAGCGGCGCTCCCTTGAAGCGGCATTGGGCGAGCTCGTCGCCAAATACAATCGCTCGTCTTATAAAAACCCGGAATTGGCCCGCATGATCCGGCAATTAAAGGCCGAGATCTTGCAGCGGCAGAGCGCGGCGAAGCCTCCCAAGAATTGAGCCCGGCAGGGTTGCGGCCCTTTCCAATTCGCGATTTGATTGACCCGCATCGACGCAAAACGCGATCGCGGGAGGAAATGATGCCAATCAGCCGTCGTGATCTGGCCGCTGCCGGCGCCTTGGCGTTCGGAGCGGCGAGCCTGCTCGCCAACGCCCCTTCGCTTGCCGAGGGCAGCGATGAAGCCGGAGTCACCCAAGCCGTCGAGGCGTTACGGAAAGCGACGCTGGCGCAGGACAAGGCAAAGCTGGAAGAGCTCGCAGCCGCCCAGCTGAGCTATGGCCATTCCGGCGGCGTTGTTCAGAACAAGGCCGAGTTCATCGATGGCGTCATGACGCGCAAATCGACCGTCAAATCGATCGAGTTTCCGGAATTGAAGATCGGCGTCGCCGGCAACAATGCGATCGCCCGGCACCTCTACGTTTCCGAAAGCGAGATGGACGGCAAACCGACCAGCACGAAAATCGGCATCCTGTCGGTCTGGACAAAGCAGGATGGCGGCTGGAAGCTGTTGGCGCGGCAGGGCTATAAGCTCGCCTAATCCTAACCAGCACGGCGCCTAGGACAAGCCGACTCGCTCGCCGAAACGCCGCATTGAACGCGCAAGCGGGGCGTGCTACGTCGCCGGTCTTCCTAGATCGACGGCCGAGATTTGTCATTGCCCGAGGCGCAGCGCGCGAGCATCCAAGCCGAGCTGGTGCGGCTCGGCGCACGGTTTTTTATCAAGCACGGCGTTCCCGCCCGCGCCGGCATCGAGGCGCGGCGCCAGCGCATGCATGCCTATGAGCGCTGGGTGCCGCGCCCGCCGGCCGGGGTCGAGACGGTTGCGACGCGTCTCGGGGGTGTTCCGGCCAGCCTTGTCTCGGCGCCGCAATCGGCCCGGCAATCGGGCTCGCCCCGCCACATCCTGTTTCTGCATGGCGGCGCCTATATCGCCGGCTCGGCGCTGATCTATCGCCACATCACCTGGCGCTTCGCGATGGCGGCGGAAGCGCGCCTCGCCGTGATCGATTACCGGCTGGCGCCGGAGCACCCGTTTCCGGCGGCGCTCGACGATGCGGCGGCGGCCTGGCGCGCCTTGCTCGCGGGAGGCGCCGACCCGCGGCGCTGTGCCGTGATGGGCGATTCAGCGGGAGGCGGGCTGGCGCTCGCTTTGGCGCTCAAATTGCGCGACCGGGGTGAGCCATTGCCCGCCGCGATCGTCGCGCTGTCGCCGTGGACCGATCTGGCGATCACCGGGCAATCCTGCCGCCACAACGCGGTGTTCGATCCGGTCTTGAAGAGCGACGATCTGAAGATGCTGGCGGCGCAGTATCTGGGCCGAGCCGATCCGCGCGACCCCTATGTGTCGCCGCTTTACGGCGATCCCCGCGGCTTGCCGCCGACATTGTTACAGGTCGGCAGCGACGAGATCCTGCGCGACGATTCCGAGCGCATGGCGCAACGCATGCGCGAAGCCGGGCGCGACGTCACGCTCGAGATCTGGCCGCGCATGCCGCATGTCTGGCACGGCTTTGCGCCGGTCCTGCCGGAGGCGCGGCGGGCGATCCTTCGCATCGGCGACTTTGTGCGGCACTGGACCGCGGCTGAACCACTC
>JBKOVT010000306.1:0-10584 GCA_046724035.1 Pseudomonadota bacterium
GACCATCTCGGCGTGATGCTGTGAGCCGCATCGAGCGCCGCTTTGCGCAGCTGAAACAGGAAGGCCGCGCCGGACTCGTCATCTACCTGATGGCCGGCGATCCCGATCCCGACACCTCGCTTGCCCTGTTCGAGGGCGTGGCGGAAGCCGGCGCTGATCTCATCGAGATCGGCATGCCGTTCTCCGATCCGATGGCCGACGGCCCGTCGATCCAGGCCGCCGCGCTGCGTGCGCTGAAAGCCGGCGCGACATTGCGCAGCACCTTGGCGATGGTGCGCCGCTTGCGCGAGCGCGATGCCGACACCCCCTTTGTGCTGATGGGCTACTACAACCCGATCTACCGTTACGGGGCCGAGGCCTTCGCGAAAGATGCCGTCGCAGCCGGCGTCGACGGCGCGATCATTGTCGATCTGCCGCCCGAAGAGGATGCCGAACTGGCGCGTCCAGCGCGCGCCGCCGGGCTCGATCTCGTGCGCCTCGCCACCCCGACCAGTGACGAAGCGCGGCTCCCGGCCGTCGTCAACCACGCCAGCGGCTTTATCTATTACGTGGCCATCGCCGGGATCACTGGCACCCGCTCGGCCGACGCGGCGGCGGTGCGCGCGGCGATCGAGCGCTTGCGCAAATTCACAAAACTGCCGGTCGCGGCCGGTTTTGGCATCAAGAACCCGGCCCAGGCTGCCGATGTCGCCAAGGCCGCCGATGCCGCCGCCATCGGCACGGTCATCGTCGATCGCCTCGCCCTCAACCTCGACCCCGACGGCAGGGCCAAGCCTGGCCTCGTCGATGCCGTCCTAGCCGATATCCGCGCCCTCGCCGCGGGTGTCCGAACGGCCCGCCGTACTTGAGAACCGATGCTCGACCACGTAACCCTGGGCGTGATCGGCTTGACCCGCAGCATGGCGTTCTATGACCGGGCACTGACGCCGCTCGGCATCGAAAGGCTGGCCGGTGACGGGAGGAAATTCGTTGGCTATGGCGCGAACGGAAAGGCGTTCTTTTGGATCGGCGAGCGCGACGAGGTGGTTACCGATGCGCATGTCGCCTTCGCGGCGCCCGACCGCGCGACGGTCAATGCCTTCCACGCCGCCGGCCTGGCGGCCGGCGGAATGGATAACGGACCGCCTGGTCTCCGGCCGCAATACCATCCGGATTATTACGGTGCGTTTGTGCTCGATCCCGATGGCCACAATATAGAGGCGGTCTGCCGAGCGCCGGCGTGAGTGGCGTCTGCCGCGGGTTATTCTCATTTTCGCATATTTTTTTCTTGACAAATCCGGATTGATGTGATACAAATCGCGCACACTGCAATTTATGGGCTCAGCGCCGGGATTGGCCATTGCGACCGATGGTCATCGCCGCCGGCTCTTGGTAAGCCGTGCTCATGAGCTGGCTGACCAATTACGTCCTGCCGAAGATCCGGGCGCTCACGCGCAAGGACGTGCCGGACAATCTCTGGCGCAAATGCCCGTCCTGCGAGCAGATGCTGTTTCACCGCGACCTCGCGCAGAGCCTCGAGGTCTGCCACCATTGCGGCCACCATTTCCGGATCGGCAGCGAGGCGCGTTTCAAGATCCTGTTCGACGACGCCGTCTTCGAGAAGATCGAGGTCCCGAAGGTAGCGCCCGACCCGCTGCGCTTTCGCGACAGAAAGCGCTACACCGAGCGTCTGCGCGAAGGACAAACCGCGCTCGGCGCCGGGAGCGACGCCGTCGCGATCGCGCAAGGGCGGATCGGCGGCCAGCCGGCGGTCGTCCTCGCCTTCGATTTCGCGTTTATGGGCGGCTCGATGGGCGTCGCGGCCGGTGAGGCGATGCTGACCGCGGCGCGCCGCGCCGTCGAGCGCCAGGCGGCCTTGATCGCGGTGCCGGCTTCGGGCGGCGCGCGCATGCAGGAGGGCATCCTGTCCTTGATGCAGATGCCGCGCACAATCCTCGCGGCCGACATGGTGAAAGAGGCGGGCCTCCCCTACATCGTGATCCTGACCGACCCGACGACGGGCGGCGTCGCGGCGTCCTTTGCGAGCATCGGCGATATCACCTTGGCCGAGCCCGGGGCGATCATTGGCTTTGCCGGCGCGCGGGTCATCGAAGAGACGATCCGAGAGAAATTGCCCGAAGGGTTTCAGCGCGCCGAATATCTCCACGAGCACGGCATGGTCGACCAGGTCGTGCCGCGCGGCGAATTGTACGCGGCCGTCGCGCGCATCCTCTCCTTGCTGCGCGAGCCGGTGCGTGAGGAGGCCGAGTTTCCGGCGCCGCTCTCGAAAGCCGCGGAGTAGGCCTGATGCTCGGCAGCGATCGGGTGCTGCAGCGCCTGATGGCCCTGCACCCGAAAAAGATCGACCTCTCGCTCGGCCGCATCGAGCGCCTGCTCGCCGCGCTCGGCAACCCGCAGGACCGGCTCCCGCCGGCCGTGCATGTCGCCGGCACAAACGGAAAGGGCTCGACCGTCGCGACATTGCGCGCTTGTCTCGAAGGGTTCGGCTATCGCGTCCACGCCTACACGTCGCCGCATCTCGTGCGTTTTCACGAGCGCATCCGCCTCGCCGGAGAGCTGGTCGATGAGGACGCGCTGCTCGCGCTCCTCGAAGAATGCGAAGAGGCCAATCGCGGCGCGCCGATCACATTTTTCGAGATCACGACCGCGGCCGCGTTTCTCGCCTTCGCGCGCATGCCGGCCGATGTCGTCTTGCTCGAAACCGGGCTCGGTGGCCGGCTCGACGCGACGAATGTATTGCCGGGGCCCGCGGCCACCGCGATCACCCCCGTTTCGCTCGACCATCAGGCGTTTCTCGGCGACACGATTGCGGCGATCGCCGGCGAGAAGGCCGGCATCCTGAAGCCCGGCGTGCCGGCCATCATCGGCCCGCAGCCGGCCGAAGCCAAAGCCGTCATCGAAGCGCGTGCGTCGGGAATCGGCGCCCCGCTGTTCCGATACCAGCGCGAATGGCATAGCGAGCCGCGCGGCGACGGCATGCGCTACGAAGGTGCGCGCTGGCAGCTCGATCTGCCATTGCCGTCCTTGCCGGGCCGACACCAGATCGCCAATGCCGGCATCGCGATCGCCTGCCTCGAGCAGATGCCGGGATTTTCGCTCTCGCCCGCCGCGATCGCCCAGGGTCTGCGCCACATCGACTGGCCGGCACGCATGCAGCGCCTCAGGCATGGCCCGCTCGTCGAGATGCTGCCCGAGCTCTGGCAATTATGGCTCGACGGCGGTCACAACCCCGCCGCCGGCGAGGTCATCGCCAATGTCGCGAAGGGCTGGCATGACCGCCCGCTCGACCTCGTCGTTGGCATGCTCAACACAAAGGATGCGAGCGGGTTTCTCCAGCCGCTCGCGCCATATGCCCGCACCCTTTGTGCGGTGACGATTCCGGGCGAAGAGAACCCGCACCCGGCCGCCGAAATCGTCAAGTCGGCGCGGTCGGTCGGGATCCCGGCCCGCGAATGCGAGTCGGTAAACGCGGCCTTGCGCGACATTGTGCACCAGCCCGGCCCGGCGCGCGTGCTGATTTGCGGCTCGTTGCATTTCGCCGGCGTGGTCCTCGCCGACAATAGCTGACGCATTGTCCGGTTAGTATCCCGGGACAGGCGGGGCGTAGCGGAGCTGTTGCGGCGAGCAGCGGAAATGGGCAACGCGTCCACCGGCCAGCAATTCGCATTCACCGCGCAGCCACTTTTCAAGATTTGAGTCGTGCATCGCGGGAATCGCGAACGCCACGGCTGCCGCAAGCAGCAGCGCGACGATCAGGATCTGAACGCGGGAGATGGTTGCGTATCGAGTCGGATGACTGAGTGAGGCGGCTACAGCACCGATTCGACCCATTCGTAGAGCTTGCTCTTGGGCAGCGCGCCGATCTTCGTCGCCGCCACCTGGCCGCCCTTGAACAGCATCATCGTCGGGATGCCGCGCACGCCGTATTTGCGCGGCGTCTGCGGGTTCTCGTCGATATTGACCTTGGCGACGGTCACCTTGCCGGCCATGTCGGTCGCGAGGTCGTCGAGAAACGGCGCGACCATCTTGCAGGGGCCGCACCATTCGGCCCAGAAATCGACGAGGACCGGCTCGGTGGAGCGCAACACGAGGGTATCGAAGTCGCCGTCGCTGACGGCTGTCGGCTTCATCTGCGAGATCCTTTCGCCTCTAGCTGGATGACATTAGGGGAGCGCCGAATCGGGCGTCAAGGCAGGTTGCCGGGGAGATGCCCGGCGAGCCGCGCAGGGCTGATCGGCATCAGCCGCGGGCCCTCGGTCCATAAGAGCGCGCATTCGACCGGCCGGTCGGGATAGATGCGCTGGAGCGCCGCCTGATAGGTCGCGAGCTGCCGCAAATAGACCGCCGGCACCGCCTCTTCGGTCGCGGGCGGCGGCCGCAATGTCTTGTAATCGACGATCAGGACGCGCTCTCGCGTGACGACAAGCCGGTCGATCTGGCCGGAAAGGGCATGCCAGGTCCCCGGGCTTGACCCGGGGATCAGCCCGACGACCGGGACTTCCGCCTGTGCGTCGGCGCCCCACAACTCGGCGAAGCCGAGATCGTTCAGCACCGCCATCGTCTCGCGGCCGATCTCGTCCTGCTCCTCGGGAGCAATCCCATGCACCGGCAACGCAAGAAAACGCCGCGCGGCCTCCGCGCGCCGCTCGGGCGGCACCTCCGGCAGGCTCTGCAGCAATTTGTGCACGAGAAGACCGCGCTTGAAGCGGTCGCGCCCGGCAATCGCGAGCGGCGAGAAGGTCGGCGGCTCCGGCCCGCTCGGCCGCGACGGCAAGAGCGGCTTTGGCGGGTCGGGTTCCGCCGGGGGCGGCATGCGCGCCCATTGCGGCAACAGTCCCGGCAAGCGCGCCGCAGCCGCGGCCTTGTCGCGCACCGGCGCGATCTCTTGCGGCCCCGCGATGCGCAATGCCGTCCCGCACCAGCCCTCGTCTTCGCCGATCAGCGCCCGCGCATCGAAGGGCACCTTCTCCGCAATCTCGCTCCAACCCGCGTGACACAACGCATGCCAGGTCGTCCCGTCCTTGAGCGGCCTTCTCGTCTCCCAGCCGCAGACATAGAGCCGGTCTTGCGCGCGGGTCAGCGCGACATAGAGGAGCCGCCGGTATTCCTGCATCTCCCGCGCGCGACGCTTGCCGCGCTCGTCCGTGTAGAACGGCGCTTCGAGCGCCTTCCTCGCGCACCAGAGCGGCAACGCATCACCGTCGCTCCACAACAGGCGCGGCGGCCAGTCGGGCAGTTGCAATGTGTCGGGCAGGAACACGATTGGTGCTTCCAGCCCTTTTGCGCCATGCACGGTGAGGATGCGCACCTCGTCGCGCTGGCGCTCGCCGAAATCACGCTTGACCTCGATCCCGCCAGCCACGAGCCAATGCAGAAAGCCTTGCAAGGACGGCACATGCTCGCGCTCGTAACTCAGCGCCAGCGCGAGGAACTCCTCGACCGGATCGCCCGCCTCGGGGCCGAGCCGCTCCAGAATCGCGCGGCGACCGCCGCCGGCGCCGAGAATTTCCGCGTAGAGCTCGAAGGGCGGCACGTAATCGGCGCGGGCCCGCAATTGCGACAGCCGCTCATAATGGGCGTGCATGACGAGATCGCCCGCGGCCAGCTCGCGCAGCCGGTGCCACAGCTTCTGGCCCTTGCCGCGGCTATGAGCGAGCTGAAACAGCTGATCTTCGGAAAACCCGAAGAGCGGCCCTTTCAGCACCGCCGCGAGGTTCAGATCGTCTTCCGGCAACAGCAGAAAATGACCCAGCGCGATCAGATCCTGCGCCGCGAGCTGCTCGGTCAAGACGAGCCGGTCGGCGCCGGCGACCGGCACGTTTCGCTCTTTCAGCGCGCGGATCAGATCGGTGACAAACAGATTGCGCCGCCGCACGAGCACCATAATGTCGCCGGGCCGGATCGCGCGGTCGCGCGCTTCGAGGCACTCGCCCTTCCGGAGCCAATCGGCGATCGTCGCGGCAATCGCGTTCGCCAACCGCGTCCGCGGCTCGACGCTGCGCTGCCGCGCGCCGGCAAGCGCCGGCAGATCGAGTTCTTCATCGGCCTCGGGCATGACCGGCGGCCACAATTCGACGATGCCGGCGTGACCCTCGCGCGCCGCGACATGCCGGATGGCTACCCCATCGAGCGCGACCCCGTCGGCCGCCGCGGTACCGTGCCGGAACACCGCATCGACCGCATTCAACAGCGGCTCCGTCGCGCGAAACGAGATTTCCAGCGGCACGGTGCGCCAGCGCTGCTGCGCCGCGGTGACGCGCGTCTCGAAATGCTGCCGCATCGCGACAAAGGCGCGCGGATCGGCGCGCTGGAAGCTGTAGATCGACTGCTTTGCGTCGCCGACCGCGAAAACCGTGCGGTTGCGCTCACGCCCCGCGCCGCCCTCGCCGGTGAAAAACTCGTCGGTGAGCGCCGCGACAATCGCCCATTGGTCGGGGTTCGTGTCCTGCGCCTCGTCGATCAGGATGTGGTCGAGCCCGCCATCGAGCTTGAACAACACCCAGGGCGCGATCCCCGGCTGGCGCAAGAGTTCGAGCGTCTTCAGCACGAGATCGTCGAAATCGAGGAGCCCATGCAGTCGCTTGCGTTCTTCATAGGCGCGCAACACGGCGTTGCCGAGCCGGATCAGCGCGATCGTCGCGTCGATCAGCATCGCTCCGGCGCGCTGCTGCGTGAAGCGCAGCACACGCTCCGCCTCAGCATTGAGCACGCCGCGCATATCGCCGGATGCCCGGTCGTTGGCCCCCTTTGTGATCAGGTTCTTGATGATCGTGCCTTTGTCCGTCAGGAACGCGCCGGCATACTCGTCGAGCATGTCGCCGCGCCGCTCGGGCATGTCACACCAGCGCGCCACGATCTCGCCACGCTCCTGATCTTTGGACGAGCCCACAGCGAGCGCCGCCGCCGCGGCATGCAGTCCCGCCTCGTCGCAAGCGCCCGCCGCGCAGAACGCCTCGATCAGCGCATCGGGAGTGACGTCCTCGGGCACCGCGAACGTAGCGGCGAGCCGCCGCCGCAACGCGGTCTCGCCCTCGGCCAGCGCGGCGCGCAACTTGCCGCGCTCGGCGGTCATCGCCGCCAAGAGGCCGGTGAAGCGGTCTTCCTGGATGTAGCGCGCCACCACCGCCAGCGCCTCGGCAAGGAGCGGGGCGCGCTCGTCGCGCGCCTTCGCGATGACGGTTTCGGCGGCTTCGGCCAACGCCTCGGCGGCGCCGCGCTCCTCGAGGACGGCAAACTCCGGCGGCACGCCGGCTTCGAGCGGAAAGCGCCGCAACAGCGACTGGCAGAAGGCGTGGATCGTCGCGATTTTGGCGCTGCCGGGGCTGTCGAGCACGCGCGCGAAAAGCTGGCGCGCGAGTGTGGTCTCGTCCTCCTCCGGCATCCGCCCGATCAATGCGCCGAGCTCTTCGGCGAGCGCGCCGGGGGGCATCGTCGCCCAGGCGGCGAGGCGCGCATTGACCCGGTTCGCCATCTCGGCCGCCGCGGCGCGGGTGAAGGTCAGGCAGAGGATGCGCGCCGGGTCGGTGCCGGCGAGCATCAAGGCGAGCAGCCGGTCAGTCAGCACCTTGGTCTTGCCAGTGCCGGCCGAGGCCGACACCCACACCGATGCGTCGGGCCCCAATGCCTGGCGCTGGATTGCGGCGGCTTCCCCGGCTCGATTCATGGGGCCGCGGCTCATGGCACCTCGTCCTCGGGGTCTTCTTCGAGGCGTTCGAGATGCTGGTAATCGGAATAGCGCGGCTTCCAGCGCAGGATCGGCACCGGCAGATACGGCGTCGCCGGATCGTCGAACCGGGCGACGAGCTCGCAAACCTTCGCCATCGTGCTGTCGATCAGCGCGGCGGGGTCTTCTTCGCCGAGCGCCTTTCTCTCGCCGGCCGGCTCGCCGCCCGACAGCCGCCAATATTCGAGCGCTTCCGGAGCACCAGTCACGCCCTCGAACCCGCCCTCCCGCGCGATCGCCCCTTCGAGCGGCAATTGCACGGCGATGCCATTGTCGATTTCCGGCTTCGACGGCAGCGAGCCGGTCTTGTAATCGAGGATTGCGACCCCGCCCGAGTGCAGGCAATCGATGCGGTCGGCAATCGCCGTCACGGTGAACGCGCCGGCCGGCGCCGGGATCACCAGCTTGCCCTTTGTCTCGGTGAAGCCTTCGGCGATATCGGCGCGCCGCCGCTTCTCCTCTTCGACAAACCAGCGCGCGATCCGCTGAAAGCGCGGCCACCAAAAGGCCCAGGCTCCCGGCCGCGACAACAGCGACGCGAAGCATTCTTGTGCGATGTCGATCAGCGCCGCTTCGGGATCGGCCGGCAGCTCGCGCGGGTATTGCTTGACGAATTTGGCGAGCGCGTCATGCACACTGTTGCCGAGATCCGCCGCACCCGGCTCGGCGTCGAGCTCCTTGAGCGCCCGCAATCTGAGGACATAGCGAGCGTAGACCGCGTACGGATCGCGCATCCACATCTCGATCTGCGTCACCGGCAATTCGCGCGGCCGCGCCTTCACCGGCGGGCGTGGCGCGACGGGCGGCAGCGGACGCCGGCGTTCGGGCACATCGAGCAGCGCCACCGCGTCTTCGATTTCGGGCTCCGGTGCGAGCGCGCCTTCAAGCCCCATAGCGCGCAGCACCGCATCGAGCCGCAAGAGCCAGCGCGAGGGGATCGTCGGGACGCCCTCGCGCCGGGTCGCGCGGGTCAGCGCCACTTCCGGGGCGCCGATCGCCTCCATGAAATCATGCGCCGCGATGCCCATCGCGCGCTCCGGCACGGCGATGCCGAATTCTTCGCGCATCTGCCGCGACATCCACGGATCGAAGGCGGCCGGTCCCGGCCAGGTGCCCTCGTTCAACCCGCCGAGCACGACGAGATCGGCCTGCTGCAGCCGCGCCTCGACGAGGCCCCAGATCGCGAGGCGCGGGTGACGCCCAAAGGCGGGGCGCACGACGATGCCGGAAGCGAGCGCCTCGAACAATGCCGGGTAATGCCGCGCTGGGATCGGCGGGAAATCGCTCGCCGCATCGATCAGCTCGTGACAGAACCGCGCTGCCGCTTCGCCGTCCGAATCCTGCCAAAACCGGGCGATCCCGGTCTCCTCGTCGCTCGCGGCGAGCCGCTCCGCCGCCGCGATGTGCGCCGCCGCGATCTCGGCGATCGTCACCGAGGCGCGCGTCAAGCATTCGACCAGCTCGCCGAGGCAGCGTTCGAGGCGGTCGACAAACCGGTGCAGCGATTCATTCTTGTCGTCCTTCGGGCCGAGCGCCGCCCGCAATCCGGCAAACCCGGGCGCCGGGCGCGGTCCGCGGATTTCGCCTTCGAGCCGCCGCGCGCGGTCGCGGAACTTCTCCGGCGCCCAGCCGCCGGCCGCCAGCGGATGCTTCAGCGCGGCAAGCAGCGGCACGGGCGCAAGCCCGCTCTCGGCGGCGTCGAGGACGAGCCGCAGAAAGGCGCCGGGCGGTGTGCGGTTGAGCGGCAGGCCGGCGGAATCGTCGATATCGATATCCCAGCGCCGCAATTCGGCGGCGACGCGGCGCGCCAATTCGCGGTCCGGCGTGACGAGCGCTGCCGTCGCGGCCGGCCTCTCGAGGGTTCGCCGCAACAGCAGCGCGATCGTCGCCGCCTCGTCCTGCGGGCTTGCGCAATCGTAGCGCGTGACGCCGGCAAGCGTCTCACGCGGCTCCGGCGTGAGCGAGCGCCAACCATCGGTCATCGCCGCCGGCAGCAATGCCTCGCCAAAGAGCCGCATCCGGGCCTGCCGCGGCGAGGGCGGCTCGGCGGCCGGCCAGTCGCGGATATCCTCGGGCGATGTTTCGAGAAACCGCAGCAACCGCGCGATCAGATGCTGTGGATGCGCGGGGTCGTCAGCAACCGCGTCCCACAGCGCGGGATCCATGCCGCGGTCGAGCCCCGGCAGAATGACCGCGCCCTGGTCGAGCCAGGCGACGATACCGAGCAATTCATCGAGCGCCGGAAAGCCGCCGACAAGCCCGGCCGCGATGACCGGGTCGCGCGGCGGCGTCTCGCGCCACAGCATCGCCTGCCGCCGCAACAGCCGGTTCCGCCGCTCGGCCGCGTCGAGCGCGGCCTCGTCGGCGAGAATGCCCGGCCACATCCGCGGCAGGATATCGAGAAACTGCAACACCAGCTGCCAGTGCGCTGCGAGATCGTCCGGCGCCAATTCCCGCAGCCGGCTGAAATCGGCGCCGTCGATCGCCGCCGCGTCGAGGAGGCGCGCCAACGCCGTCGCCAAGGCCGCCGCCTGGCCGGGCAGCAGCGGGTTGCCGCGCTCTTCGCCCCAGCGCAGCACGAGCTGCGTCAGCAGCAAGCGGCGGCGCAACTCGGGGATTGCCGGCGGGATCGCCAAGGTCGGATCGTCGGCGCCCTCGCTGCCGCCGAGCGCGATCTCGTCGGCTTCGAGATCGCCGATCGGCCGCAATCGCGGCAGCAGCAGCGGTGCGCCGGCGCTGCCTTCCTCGCCGGACAACCGCAGAAAGCTTTCGCGCAACGCCCGGGCGGCGCGGCGGGTCGGCAACAGCACGGTCATGCGCGCCAGGCGCAGCGGATCCCCCGCCGCCTTGTCGAGCAGGCT
>JBKOVT010000289.1:0-8944 GCA_046724035.1 Pseudomonadota bacterium
CTCGATCCGATCGGCAAGAAAATCACCCTCGATCACGCCCTCGACGGCGTGTCGGTCCCCTTGCATGACGGCGCGGCGCGGTTCTATCAAGAGCACGGGCTGCCGGTCGGCGAGGCGCCGCAGGCCGCGGCCGACGGCCGCTCCCAGAAGCAGCCCTAAGCCCAGCGCATTTTGGCCCAGCGCATTTTGCGCTGCGTTTGCCGCCAGCGATCATGGATGATGCACGCATGAACCTTCGCGAACGCTGGCGCGATTACTGGTCGCCTCGGGAACAGGTCGATACCTCGCCGCGCGTTTCGGACGAGGTGAAATACACGACCTGCTACATGTGCGCCTGCCGTTGCGGCATCAAAGTGCATCTGAAAGACGGCGGTATCCGGTTTATCGAGGGCAACCCGAAGCACCCGATCAATCGCGGTGTCATCTGCGGCAAGGGCGCGTCGGGCATCATGCAACATTATTCCCCGGCGCGGCTGTCGAAGCCGCTGTTGCGGGTCGGTGAGCGCGGCGCCGGCGAATTCCGCGAGATCGAATGGGAGGAGGCGATCGCCACCGCGGTCGACTGGCTGTCACGCATTCGCGCCGAGGACCCGAGAAAGCTCGCTTTCTTCACCGGCCGCGATCAGAGCCAGTCCTTGACCGGATTTTGGGCGACCCAATTCGGCACGCCGAATTTCGCGGCGCATGGCGGGTTCTGCTCGGTCAACATGGCGGCCGCCGGGATGTACACGCTGGGCGGCAGCTTCTGGGAATTCGGCGAACCGGATTGGGAGCGCACTAAGCTCTTTCTGATGTTCGGTGTCGCCGAAGACCATGATTCCAACCCAATAAAGCTCGCGCTGTCGGGTTTGCGGCGGCGCGGCGCTAAATTCATCTCGATCAACCCCGTGCGCACCGGCTACTCGGCGATTGCCGATGAGTGGATCGGAATCCGGCCGGGCACCGACGGGCTCTTTGTGCTGTCGCTTGCGCACGAGCTGTTGCGCGCCGACAAGATCGATCTCGACTATCTCGGCCGCTACACAAACGCCGCTTGGCTGGTCATTCAGGCGCCCGGCGGCGCCGATGACGGGCTCTTCGCGCGCAACGAGGCCGGCGAACCTCTCGTGCTCGACAGCGCGGGTGGGTTGACAAGCGCGCTCAAGCTCGATGTCGAGGCGCGCGTCGTCGGCGAAGCGCAATTGCCGGATGGGCGCCGCGCGGTGCCGGTGTTTCAGCTCATCGCCGAGCGCTATCTCGATCCGCGCTATGCGCCCGATGCCGTCGCGCCGGTCTGCGGGATCCCCGCCGAGACGATCCGCCGGATCGCCGGTGAGATCGCGGCGACCGCCTTCGAGCAAGAGATCGAGATCCCAGTGGCCTGGACGGATTGGGCGGGGCGCCAGCATTCGTCGATACGCGGCCGCCCGGTGTCGTTTCATGCAATGCGCGGCATCTCGGCGCATTCCAACGGCTTCCAGACCTGCCGCGCGCTGCACCTGTTGCAGATCCTGCTCGGCACAATCGATGTGCCGGGTGGCTGGCGCTACAAATCACCCTATCCAAAGCCGGCGCCGCCCGGCCCGAAACCGGCCGGAAAGCCCGGCCAGGTCGCGCCCGGGACGCCGCTCGCCGGCGCGCCGCTCGGTTATGTGATGTCGCCGGAGGATCTGATCGTCGACGAGGCGGGCCGGCCGCAACGGATCGACAAGGCATTCTCGTGGGAAGCGCCGATCGCCGCGCACGGGCTGATGCACATGCTGATCCGCAATGCCGCGAATGGCGATCCCTACAAGATCGACACGCTCTTCATGTACATGGCCAATATGGCGTGGAACTCGGCGATGAATACGACCGAGACGATGCGCCTCTTGACCGACAAGGACCCGGCGACGGGCGAGTACAAGATCCCGCGCATCATCTATTCCGACGCCTATTGTTCTGAAACCGTCGCCTACGCCGATCTGATCCTGCCGGATACGACGTATCTCGAACGCTGGGATTGCATCTCGCTGCTCGATCGGCCGATCGGCGGCACGGACGGACCCGCCGACTCGATCCGCCAGCCCATCGTCGCGCCCGACCGCGACGTGCGGCCGTTTCAGGACGTGCTGATCGAATTGGGCGCGCGGCTCGGTCTGCCGGCCTTTGTGACGCCGGAGGGCGCGCCGCGATATCCCGGCGGCTACAAGGATTACATCGCCTTGCACGAGCGCACGCCGGGCATCGGCCCGCTTGCCGGCTGGCGCGGCGCCGACGGCGACACGCACGGCAAGGGCGCGCCCAACCCGAAACAGCTCGACCGCTACATCGCCAATGGCTGCTTCTGGAAATACGAGCTGCCGCCGGAGCAGCTGTATTTCAAGCACGCCAACAAAGCCTATCTGGAGGGCGCGACGGCGATGGGGCTGATCCCCGCCCCGGAGCCGATCGTCTTGCAGCTCTATGTCGAGCCGCTGCAGCGCTTCCGTCTTGCGGCGCAGGGCCACGGTCCGGCGCAGCCGCCGGAGAAGGACCGTGCGCGCATCGCGACCTATTTCGACCCGCTGCCCTTCTGGTACGCGCCGTTCGAGGAAACCCGCGCCGACCCCGGCGGTTTTCCGCTGCACGCGATCACGCAGCGGCCGATGCAGATGTATCATTCCTGGCACTCGCAGAATGCGTGGCTGCGCCAGATCCTCGGTCAGAACCGTCTTTTCATGAACCGGGTCACAGCGCGCGCTCTTGGCCTCGCCGATGATGATTGGGTCTTCGTCTCGAGCCATGCCGGCCGGATCGAGGCGCAGCTCAAATTGATGGACGGCGTCAACCCGAACACGGTGTGGACCTGGAACGCGATCGGCAAGCGCGCCGGGGCGTGGAACCTTGCCGCCGACTCGCCCGAATTCACGAAGGGCTTTCTGCTGAACCATCTGATCGGCGAGACCCTGCCGGGCCGCGACGGCGACACCGCGCTCAACGCCGATCCGATCACCGGCCAGGCCGCCTGGTACGATCTGCGGGTGCGCATCGAGAAGGCGCCCGCTGCCGAGGCCGGCCACAGCGCACCGCGTTTTCCCGCGTTCAGCCATCCGCGCTCGATCGAACCGCCACCCGAGATCGTCCGTTATGGGGCTCGCTTCGGCGGCGACGAGCAGCAGGACCGCGAGGCGGCGGAATGACCGATCTGCCGGCGCGCTATCCCGGGCAGACGCAGCTCGGCCTTGTCATCGATCTCGATCTTTGCGTCGGCTGCCACGCCTGCGCGACCGCCTGCAAGGAATGGAATACCGGCGGCCATATGGCGCCGCTCCCCGATTTCAACGCCTATGGCGACGGCGCCTGGGGGGTGTGGTTCAACCGCGTTCACTCCTTCGAGGAGGGTGAGGGTGACGGCGCGCGCACGGTGCATTTCCCGAAATCCTGCCTGCATTGCGAAGACGCCGCCTGCGTCACGGTGTGCCCGACCGGCGCCTCCTACAAGCGCGCCGAGGACGGCATCGTGCTCGTCAACGAAAGCCTCTGCATCGGCTGCAAATTGTGCTCCTGGGCGTGCCCCTATGGGGCGCGCGAATTCGACGCCGATGAAGGCGTCATGAAAAAATGCACGTTGTGCATCGACCGAATCTACAACGACAATCTCGCGCCCGAAGAACGGCAGCCGGCCTGCGTCTTCGTATGCCCGACAAAGGCGCGGTTTTTCGGCGATCTTGGCGATCCGAACTCCGCCGTATCCGAGCTTGTCGCGGCGCGCGGCGGCAAGGATTTGATGCCGGAGCTCGGTTATCGCCCCACCAACAAATATCTCCCGCCGCGCCGCGCGCGCCCCTATGTCGATGACCTCGCGCCGCAGCCGCTGACCGCGCTCATGGCCGAGGCGCAAAGCCGGGCCGATGTCGCCAACCCGCTGCTGCGCTGGGTCGACCGGCTCCTGTCGCGCTAAGCAAAACGATGCATCCGGCACTGTCGATCGTCTTTTTCACGACCGCTTCGGGCGCGGGGTTTGCGCTGCTGTTTCTGCTTGGCCTTGCCGCGCCGCTCGGCCTGTTGCCGCAAAGCGGCTGGTTCGGGTTTGCCGCGCTGGCGACCGCGTTCATCCTCGCCGCCGTGGGTCTTGTCTCCTCCGTGTTCCATCTCGGCCGGCCCGAACGAGCCTGGCGCGCCTTCTCGCAATGGCGCTCCTCTTGGCTGTCGCGCGAAGGCGTCATGTCGGTCTTGACCTTCGTGCCGGCGGCCGTCTTCGGCATCGGATGGGTCTTCTTCGGCGTGACCTGGGGCGTGGTCGGGTTGTGCGGTTTTCTCGCGGCGATCTGCGCCGCCGTGACGATCGCCTGCACCGGCATGATCTATGCGTCGCTCAAGCCGATCCGCCAATGGCACAACCGGTGGGTCGTGCCGAACTATTTCGCGCTCGGTCTGATGGCCGGGTTTCTGCTGTTGGATTTTATCGTGCGGTTCTGGATCGCATGGCCGGCATGGACGCCGCTGCTAGCGCTCATCAGCGTGCTTTTCGCGTGGTGGAGCAAGGAAGCCTATTGGCGATTTATCGACACGAATTCCGCCCCGAGCACGGTCGCGAGCGCCACCGCGCTCGGCAGCCGCGGCCCGGTGCGCATGCTCGAACCGCCGCACACGCAAGACAATTACCTGCTGCAGGAAATGGGCTTCCGCATCGCGCGCAAGCACAAGGTGCGCTTGCGCCTGATCGCGCGTGTCGCCGCGTTCATATTGCCGGCATTGCTGAGCCTCGTCGCGCTGCTGACCGCGGGTGGTATCGGGCTCGTGGCCGCGGCATTCGCCGTCATGAGTGCCGCGCTTGGTTTGGTGATCGAGCGTTGGCTGTTCTTCGCCGAGGCGAAGCACACGGTGACGCTCTATTACGGCGCGGTCGCGGTCTGAGCCGCTGAACGATCAGCCGGCGAGCTGTTTCTGCAAGGGCAGATCGTCTTCGATAAACGCCTGCACGACCTCGTCAATGCTTTTGTCGCGGCCAAAGTCGAGCGCCTCGGCACGGGCCGTCGACAGCACCGGCGGCCAGCTCGACACGATCGCCTGGATCTGCGCATCGGGCTCCCAGCGTAGACGCGCATAGGCCGCATCGCCCCCGGCGCGGCGCATCGCCGCCGCCATCTCGCCGACCGACACCGAGAAGCCCGGCAATTGTAGTGACCGGCTGGCGCCGAACGCCTCCCCCGGAATGCCGAGCGCATGCACGAGCCCGGCGACAATCCGGCGCGGCGACGCCAATGCCATGACCGTGTCGGGCGATACCGGACAGACTGCGTGCTGCCCGGCCAAGGGCTCGCGGATCATCGACGAGGCGAAGGTCGAGGCGGCGCGGTTTGGGCGGCCCGGCCGCACGACAACGGTTGGCAATCTGAGCGCGCGGCCGTCGACAAACCCCTTCCGGCTGTAATCGTTGACCAGCAATTCGCCGATCGCCTTCTGGGTGCCGTAGGAGGTCTGTGGGGTCAGCGCGGTGTCATCGCCGATCTCGGGCGGCAGTCTGCCGCCATACACCGCGAGCGAGCTGGCAAAGACGAGCCGCGGTACGGTCCCCAGCGCACGACAGGCATCGAGCACCGCACGCATGCCGTCGAGATTGACGCGATAGCCGAGATCGGTGTCCGCCTCGGCCTGACCGCTGACGATCGCCGCCAAATGAAACACCGCATCGGTGCCGCGCGTAATGAGCCGGGTGACCGTTTCACGGTCGGCGATGTCGCCGGTGACGAGCGTCAGCCGCTTGTCCTTCGGCAAGGGCAATGCCGAGGCCGCATTGTCGAACAGCACAAGCTCGTCCACCGGCCCAAACGGCGAGCCTTCCGCGAGCAATTTGAGCGCGACGCGCCGCCCGAGAAAGCCGCACCCGCCGGTGATCACGATCCGCATTTGTTACCCTCTGTCACTCCGGACCGCGGGCGTCTCGCCCGCCCTATGCGGCCGGGACGGCCGCGATCCCAGCTTCAGCCGATACCGTATTTCTTGGCCCAGCCGAGGCCTGCGAGCGTGTCGCCTTTTGGCCGGTACTCGCAGCCGATCCAGCCCTGGTAGCCGATCTCGTCGAACAGATCGAACAGATAGGGATAATGGATTTCGCCGACATCCGGCTCGTGCCGCCCGGGATTGCCGGCTATCTGCACATGGGGGTAATGGCCGGCGAGCGCCCGTACCTTGGTCGCCAGATCGCCCTCCATGATCTGCACGTGATAGAGGTCGAACTGGAGCTTCAGGTTGGGCCGCCCGACCCGCTTGATGATGCGCAATGCCTCTCCGGTGTAGTTCAGGAAATAGCCCGGGATGTCGCGCGTGTTGATCGGCTCGATGACCGCGGTCAGCCCCGCATCAGCCATGCGGTCGGCGGCCCAGCGCAGATTGTCGATATAGACGCGCTCACCCTCCGTCTTATCACGCCCCTCGGGCCATAGTCCGGCCATCGTGTGCAGCAACCGGCACTTTGACGCCTTCGCGTAGACGATCGCCTTGTCGACGCCGTCGCGGAATTCCTGCTCGCGTCCGGGCTGCGCGGCAAGGCCGCGCTCGCCGCCGGCCCAATCGCCGGGGACGGTGTTGAACAATGCAAGGGTCAGGCGGTTTTTCTCGAGCCGTTCGGCGATGGCTTCGGGCGGGTGCTCGTAGGGAAACAGAAACTCGACCGCCTTGAAGCCGGCGCGCGCGGCGGCGTCGAACCGGTCGAGAAACCCGATCTCCTGGAACATCATGCTTAGATTGGCGGCGAAACGAGGCATCGGCGCTCCCTGGTTTACCGGCGGCGCGGCGGCGGGCTACTCTTGCCATTCGGCCGCGCCGACGCAAGGCGTACGGGGGAGGGTTGCCTGATGACGCAGATCCGACGGGTGCTGTGCATCGCCATCGCCGCGCTCGCATTGCTATGGAGCGCGCCTGCCGCGCGGGCCGCCGACCCGATCAGGATCGGTTTCAGCATCGAATTGACCGGCCCGCTCGCCGCGGTCGGCAAGACCGGCCTCCTCGCCTTTCAGATCTGGGCCGAGGACGTCAACAAAAAGGGCGGGATCCTCGGCCGCAAGGTCGAGCTCGTCTATTACGACGACCAGGGCAATCCCTCGAACGTCCCCGGCATCTACACAAAGCTGATCGAGATCGACAAGGTTGACCTGCTGGTCTCGAGCTACGGCACCAATCTCGTTGCGCCGGCGATGCCGATCGTCATGCAGAAGAACCGGCTGTTCTTCGGGCTGTTCGCGCTGGGGGTCAACGAGTCGTTCCACTATCCCAAATATTTTTCGATGCTGGTGTTCGGGCCCGATCCGAAACCGACCTTCTCGAAAGGCTGGTTCGACATTGCGCTCAAGCAGAACCCGAAGCCTGAGACCGTCGCGCTCGTCACGGCCGACGCCGAATTCGGCCGCAACGCGCTCGACGGCGCGCGCGAGAACATCAAGAAGCTCGGTCTCAAAACCGTCTACGACCGCGCCTACCCGCCAACGACGGTCGATTACACGCCGATCATCCGCGCCGTGCAGGCGACAAATCCCGACATGGTTTATGTCGCCTCATACCTGCCCGACACCGTCGGCATCCTGCGCGCGGTCAACGAGACCGGGCTGACGACCAAGATGTTTGGCGGCGCGCTGGTCGGCACCCCGACCGCGACATTGCGGACGCAAATGGGGCCGCTGCTGAACGGTCTCGTCGTCGGCGAATTGTGGGAGCCGACCGAGACGATGAATTTCCCCGGCATCTGGGATTTCCTGAAGCAGTATCAGGCGAAGGCGCCGGCGGAGGGCATCGACCCGCTCGGCTATTTCCTGCCGCCCTTTGCCTATGGCGAGATGCAGATCCTCGGCGACGCGATCACCGCGGTCGGCTCGCTCGACGAAGAAAAGCTCGCGCAATATATGCACAGCCATCCGTTCAAGACGGTCGTCGGTGAGATCAGCTTCAACCCGGACGGCGAATGGACCGAGCCGCGCAACGTCTTCGTGCAGTATCACGGCATCAAGGGAAACGACCTCGACCAGTTCCGCGATGATTCCCGGATCACGATCCTCTACCCAGCGCAATACAAGAGCGGCGAGGTCATCTGGCCCTACAACAAGGCTCGGGAGTAGCGCAGAAACCTTAGGTCCCGGCGAAGGCCGGGACCTTGCGTCACCGCGCGCGGGCGAAATAGTCCTCGTAGGGAATGTCGTTGCTGATCAGAACGCCGCCATCGACATCGAGCGCGATGCCGGTGCACATGCGCGACATGTCGCTGGCCAGAAACAGCACCGCTTGGGCGATGTCCGCCGCCTCGACCATGCGCCCCAAGGGAATTTTTTTCGCCCGCTCCGCCTTGCGCTCGGCAGAGGGGAGCTGGCCCCCGCCAAAGGCCGTCGCGGTCGGGCCGGGGCAGACCGCATTGACCCGGATGTTGTCGGGCGCCAGCTCATAGGCGGCGTGCCGGGTCAAGCCGAGGAGCCCCGCTTTCGAGGCGGTGTAATTGGCGCCGCCGCCGAACGAGATGCGCCGGCCGGCGACCGAGGCGATGTTGACGATCGCACCGCCGCCCCGCTTCTTCATATGCGGGATGACGGCTTGCGTGCCGTTGAACGGCCCGCGCAGATTGACGGCGATGATGCGGTCCCAATCGGCGGTCGGCATCGCCGCGATCGTCTGGCGCGTGATCGTGCCCGCCGAATTGACCAGTATATCGATGCCGCCGATCTGCGTCGCGATGCCGGAGGCCAGCCGCTTGAACGCCTCGCCATCCGCTACATCGAGCGCGTGACTCGTCGCGCCGCCCCCGATCTCCGCAGCGACCTTTGCGGCAGCCTCGCCGTCTCGGTCGATGACCGCGACGCGCGCGCCGGCTTTCGCGAGCGCGCGGCAGCTCGCGGCGCCGATGCCATTGCCGCCGCCTGTGACGAGCGCGAGTTTGCCGGTCAGATCGATGGTCATTCTGTCCTCCTCGTTATCGCGGCGGCAACGGCCCGCCGGGCTTTAGGGACGGCTTGAGATCGGC
>JBKOVT010000075.1:0-22476 GCA_046724035.1 Pseudomonadota bacterium
AGCAGCTGTGCGGCGATGCTGACCCTGACCCAGGCGCCGGGTGCGCTGCTCTTGCCGGGCGTTCACGGCCACGACCCGCGCCGGCTCGCGGCGGCGATCGCGGGGCATTTCGGCTTTCCGATCGGCGGCGATGAGATTGCCTCGATCGCGGCCTCGGTCTCGGACGAGTGGGCCGATCCCGGCGAAGATCACGCCAACACCGATCGCTTGGCACCCGGCGAGCAGGCAATCGTCAATGGCGCGTTGCAGCCTTATGTGCACTATTTCGCCGGGGGCGACCTCGAATCCGTCGTGTGGGAGCCTGACCTGTTCTATGTCGCCGACGATCGTCCAGACGCGCCGCGGCGGCCGGCGGTCGGCCCGATCGACCTGACCGGGCGGGCTCGGTTTCTCGTGTTCGGGCCCTATATCAACCTGCCCCCGGGGCCGTGGTCGGCGACGATCGTTGCGGCGTTTTCCGCGGAAGCGGCCGGCTACAGCTTTATTGTCGAGGTGGCGGCAGGAACTCAGCTCGCCTATGAGCGGGTGCAGCCGACCGGCGAGCAGGTCATCGAGACCAACCTGCAATTCGCGATCGGGAATTCGGTCGATCAGCCCGTCGAGATCCGCATCGTCATCGAGCGCGCCGCGTTCGACGGCCGGATGGCGCTCGGCTATGTCAGCCTGGTGCCGCGCGCCGGGGTGCGCGTCGAGACGCAGCAGCAGCTGATCGAGGCGTTGCACCGCTGACGCGCGCAGGCGGTTTTCAGGCCGCGGATGTCGCCGATCGCGGCTGCGGCTCGTCGAACAACAGCAGCCAATCTTCACCCGATTTGTCGCTCAGCAAATGCGCTGTCGTCAGGTCGACGGCGTTGCCCTCGAAATCGATATGCCGCATGCGCGGGTACAGCGCGCCGAGCCGTTCGACAAAGCCCGCCGGATCGAGATATCGCCCGGCGTTGAATTCGAGCAGCAAAGTCGGCTTATCACGCCGCAGGAGACTCTCCATGCCGGCGACAATGTCCTCTTCGGCGCCTTCGGCATCAATCTTGACGAGATCGACCCGGGAAATTGTCGCGGCAAGCTCGTCCAGCTTGACGCGCCGAACCGTGTGTACCGTGCCGTGTTCCGAGCCGATCCCTTCGGTGCTGCCGACGATCATGCTGTTCTTCGGTTCGCCGTGCGGCACATAGAGGTTTGCATTGCCCGCTTCGGCGCCGGCGGCGGCATCGATAATCGTCGTGCGCCCGGTCAAACCATTGAGCTCAACCGAGCGCCGCAATTTTTCTGCGACCGCAGGGTTCGGCTCGACCGCATAAACATGACCCTGCGATCCGACCAGCGCCCCAAAGAACAGCGTGTAGTAGCCAAAGTTCGCGCCCACATCGATGACGGTCATGCCCGGCTTGATCTGCCGCGCAAAGAAGATCGTCAGCCACGTCTCCCAGTAGCCCTCGAGCAGCACATGCGAGCCGAACCCGGTGTCCCGCGTGTCGAGATAAATCTTGTAGCCGCCGAGCATGCGGCACAGCGCGGTATTGTCGCCGAGATAGACCGGATTGGTCAGGACCCGGCAGCGGTTTTCGAGCTCGAACCGGTCGCCGGTGGCGAATTCCAGCGCGCTGATCAGCGGCGCTGTGAACGGGACCGTGGTGTGGGCCCGCAAATAGTCGACGACCGCGGCCTGCGTCTCCTGAATCCGTCGTTGGCTCGCTTCAAATTTCGCGATCTGCGCGCCGAGCGCATCGATGTCGATCGATTCGAGGGTGGCAACCAAGCGCCGCAACCGTTGCCACAGGCCACGGTGCCACGCCTTCCGCGGAATACGCTCAGAAAGTTCAGTCACAATGCTGATCGCCGGCATTCGCCAAAACGGCGGCAACCCTAGCCGATAGTGGCCGGAAAAGGCCAGTCCCGATACCCGGGTGCGGCCCTTAGACCTGGGTGCGGGCCGCGACCAGGATTGCGCGCGGTGGGTCGGCCCAAGCGCATTCGACCGAAGCAAAGCCGGCCTTTTTCAACTCGGCGATGTGCCCCTCGGCACCGGCAAAGAACAGGTCATAATCGAGAAACCGGCCTTCGGGCCGCAACAGCTCATGGATCGCGCGATAGCAGGCGAAGATCTTCGCCGGGTCGCGCAGATTGTGCAGCGCGATCGCGGATACCGCGAGATCGAACGGGCCGCCAACCGCTTGTAGCCAAGACGGATCGGTCATGTCAGCGGTGACATAGGAGAGCCGGGCAGCGTGCGGCACGAGCCGCCGCCGCGCCTCAGCCAGCATCGGCTGCGAATAATCCTGCAATGTCACGCGCGCGTTTGGAAAGCGCTTCAGCACCTCCTCCGTGACGGCGCCATAGCCCGCTCCGATATCGAGCACCTCGATCGCGGCGTCGTGCCGGAAGGGCGCCATTTCCAGCATTTCCTGCAGGTGCGGCCGCCGTTCCGGGTCGCGCGCGACATCGTGCGCGATCCAATCCGAGACATATTGCTCCGAGTGCCAGTCGTGATGCATCGATGGCCGACCCCGCGCTGTGTTCGTCATCTTCGGCCCTCGTTTTGTGATTCTGCGCTACACTTTAATCCAACAAATCGTCGCCAACGAAGGGGAGGCTCATGCGCCGCCGCGAGTTGTTGAAGACGGGGCTTGCCGCAGCGGCATCCTTTGCGGCGCCCCTTGCCGTGCCGCGTCCGGCGCGCGCCGCAAAGGCGAGCACGCTGACCTTTGTGCCGACTTCGGATCTCGCCGTCCTCGACCCGATCGTCACCTTCAACCGGCCGACCCGCAACTACGCCTATCTCGTCTTCGATACGCTTTACGGCCTCGACACGAACTGGCAGGCGCAGCCGCAAATGGTTTTGGGCCACGAGATCGACGATGACGGGCTGACGTGGAATCTGCGGCTGCGCGACGGGTTGCGCTTCCACGACAACCAGCCGGTATTGGCGCGCGACGTCGTCGCCAGCATCCGCCGCTTTGCGCCGCGCATCTCCTTCGCGACCGCGCTGATGGCGGCGACCGAGGAATTGTCGGCGCCCGACGACCGCACCGTAAGATTCCGCCTGAAGCGGCCCTTTCCGCATCTGCCGGCAGCCTTGGCCGGGCCGGGGGGCACGGTGCCGGCGATCATGCCGGAGCGGCTCGCCGCGACCTCGCCCTATCAGCCGGTCAAGGAGATCATCGGCAGCGGCCCCTATCGCTATCTCCTCGACGAGCATGTCAGCGGCGCCCGCTCGGCCTTCGCGCGCTTCGAGCAATACCGGCCGCGTGACGGCGGCGGCCCGGCGGGCATGCCCGGTTTTACCTCCGGGCCGAAGGTCACGCATTTCGATCGCGTCGAATGGCTGACCTTGGACTCGTTCTCGGCGCAGGCGGCATTGTCGCGCGGCGAGATCGATTGGTGGGAATCGCCGTCGCGCGATCTGTTCCCGCAGGTCGCGCGCGACAAGAATGTCGCGGCGATTTCGCATTACATGCCGGCGATGGGCATCCTGCGCTTCAACCAGCTCTATCCGCCTTTCGACAACCCGGCGGCGCGGCGCGCGTTGCTCTCGGCGATCGACCAGAACGAGGCGATGATCGCGCTGGCCGGCGAGGACCCGGCGGACCGCTATGACGGCGTCGGCATCTTTGCGACCGGCACGCCGCTCGCCAACGATGCCGGAATCGAGGTGCTGAAGGGGCCGCGCGATTATGCGGCGGCGAAGAAGGCGTTGACCGAGGCCGGCTACAAGGGCGAGCCGCTCGTCATCATCTCGTCGACCGATGTCGGCGGGATCAGCCAATTGTCGCGCATCGGCGCCGAGCAAATGCGCCGCGCCGGCATCAATGTCGATTTCCAGGAGATGGATTTCGGTACCGTCATTCGCCGCCGCACCAGTCAGGCGCCGCCCGACAAGGGCGGCTGGCACGTGTTCTTTACGCTGATCGACCGCTCGATTCCGAACACCAATCCGTTCGGCAATCAGGGTCTTCGCGCCGATGGCAAGGCCGCCTGGGACGGCTGGCCCGACTGCCCGAAAGTCGAGGCGTTGCGGGCGGCCTGGCTGGACGCCGCCGATCTCGACAAACAGCGCCAGATCTGCGCCGAGATGCAGATGCAAGTCTGGCACGACCTGCCCTTTATCCCTATGGGCGAGTACTGGCAGCCGACCGCCTACCGCAAAGAGCTCAGCGGCATCATCCCAGGCTGCTTTACGGTGTTCTGGGGCGTCCAGCGCGCCTGATAATAGTTTGATTGAGCGGGGCGATTCGCAGCATTGCCGGATGAACGGCGCATGCGCCGAATCGGACGAATCGCGGCGGGCCGGGCCACTTAGCGAAGCGTTACGGTCGCGGACTCTCGTTATAGTAGAATCGCCGCCATGCTCGTCGGGGGGCGAGCCGGGAGGGGGACATGCGTAACGGCACATTGCGTCGACACCGCACGCTCGGTGTCGCGGCGCTCTTGTCACTGGGTGGGTTTGGCATAGCGGCGTGCGCGCCGCCGACGGAGGAGAGCGCCGCGCCGGTATACATGATGGGCACGGTCTCGCCGGATACGTTCGGGAAGGTGTCGCCGATCATGCGCCAGTCGGCTGCATCGGCGCCAATCGAGCGGACGGAGATCGCCGCGGCGGCCACCCCCACCGGGGAGCCCATCGCGCTCGCGCCATCCCTGACGCCCTCAGCCGCCGCGCAACCCGCATCCGATGTGACCCCGCTCGACGATCCGCCCGCGCCGGCGAAGCCGGCTCCCAAGCCAGCCTTGCTGGCCAATCCCGCGCCGATGTCGGCGAGGTTCATGCCAGCGCCGAACCTTTCCACATCCATGCTCCAACCGGCGCGGGCGGAAACGGAGGCGCCACAGCCGGAGACGCCACCCATAGCGGCTGCATCTGCACCGCCTGCTCCGATGGCGGCCCCGCAGCCTGCCGCGATGTCGGTGGCATCGTCTCGTGCCGAGCCGAGCGCCGCCGAATTGGCCCGCGCCGAGCCGGTCGCGCCGCCTGCGCCGATGCCTGCTCCTGCTCCTCAGCCGGTCACAGCGATGACCCAGCCCGTCCCAGCTATGGCACCGCCGGTCGGCTCCGCGGAGCCGGCGCGCGGCGATATCGCCACGACGGGGGTGGTCGTCAGCGCCAGAGACTATCGTCCTGGCCGTTACCGGCCGCGCTATTATTACGCCCCGTAACGGTCCGCGCGGGCGCCGGTCTGCGGCAGCGGGGCCGGAATAAAATTTTCCAGGATGTGATCGGGCTCACAGGTCGGTGAGACCACTGCGCGGTATTAACAAACACCGCGTCGGTCTTGGTCTTGTAAAGCATCGACGCTATGGAGGGTGCCATGGCGAAAAACCTGTGCCAAAGCAGCGCGCCGCGTGCGGAGCTCGATTATCGGGCGCGTGATGCCCGCCTCAGGCTCGTCAGGATCCAGCAAGTGCTGGCGCCCCGCGCCAGAGGCAAAGGCTTCCGGCTTGTCCGCCTCTTCGGATTGCGGTTCAGCCGCGCGCCAAAACTCGCACGAACCCGGGCGCCGGTGAGCGCGCCGCGTCCGAGCGCCATGCCTGAAATCGACTCGGCGTGGTTCTCCGGATGCGGCGCGCTTCCGCGCAGTGTCGCCTAGCGGCCTGCCCGGCAATCACGCCCGCTTCGGGCTCAACATCCAGGCGCCGCCCAACACAAACAGCGCCAGCGCGCCGGGAAAGATCGCGATCCACAGACTGACGGCCGCGATCGCACCGGCGCCCGCCCAAATAATCGATGAGAGCGCCTCGGCAAAGGTGGCGATGCGCGAGGAGACGTGACGCCGCCGAAACAGGCTGCGCTTTACCTGCGCGCGAAACCAGAACTGGATCAGTGTCGCGCCAGCGGCGGCGATCGCGATGCCGCAAAAGGCGATGATCCCGGCCCGCAGATCGATGATTGCGAGCCCGATCGCCATCGGCGCGAACACGATGCCGACGCCGCCCGCGACGGCCGCCGCCTTGGCGCCCCACATGCGGGCTGGCGTGATCGGGGCGGAGGCGATCAGGTCGGGCGCGTCTTCGCCCGAGATCGCCAGCCAGGCGAGACCGCCCGCCAATTGTCCAGCGGCCATAATGAAGACCGGGATCAGGAGCGCTGCGTTGTACCCCTCGCCATAAAACATGCGCGACAGCAGAAAAAACGGCGGCAGCAGATAGAGCAGCTGCATCAGGCTCTGCGACATCAGCCAGGGATCGCGCAACAGGAGCAGCCATTCCTTGTGCCGCAATGCCTGTCCCGGCGATCTCGCGCCAAACCGGGCGGTACGCTTCCCCGGCCGCGCCGTGCAGTGCGACGCACTGCCGGCGGCGAGCGCCAGCTCACCAAAGCGTGGCGCGCCGAAGCGGATCGCGGCGGCCAGCGCGGCCGCGCCGGATGCCAGCACGACGATCAGCGCCGGCCCATTCCCCATTGCCGCTTCGACCGGCAGCCACCACAGGCTGCCGCGGTCGGGCAGGTGCTCCAACACCGCCGAGGACTGAAACACGACGGCGCGCGACAGCGTGCCGGCCGAGAGGATCGCGACGAGCTGCACACCGATGACAAAGCTGGCGCCAATGATTGCGGCGACGATCTGCGCGACGAGCCGCGTGCGTTTCGCGCCGATCGTGCGGAACAGCGTGATCGTCAGCAACACCGAGATCGCGACCGCCCCCGCGGCCAGCGCGATGACGACACCGTAGGCGGCGAGCCAGCGCGCGCCGCCGAGCCAGGCCAGCACATTGATCGCCGGCGCGGCCAAGACCAGCGCCATCGCCGCGGTGCTCAGCGCCATCGCGCCGATGCGCACCGCGAAAAGGCGCTCGGCGGACGCCGATGACGACAGGATCAGCTCGAGATCGCCGCGCGCATAAAAGGCGCGCGTCACCGCCTCCATTGCCTGCGACAGCATCAGCGATCCGTAAAGAAGCAGCGTGCCGCCGATCCCGGCCAAAAGCGGCGTGTCGGCCGGGCGGCCAAAGTTGCCGAGGCTCGCCAGCGTCAAATAGGCAAAGCCATGCGTGAACACGACAAAGGCGACGAGGCCGAGGATCACGGCGTAGCGCCGCCGGCGGCGTCCGCCCGAGAGCAGCCAGGCCCAGTCGCGCCAGGCCAACCGCGTCTCGTGCTGGACGAACCAGGCGACCGAGCCGGCTTGGGTCATGCCGCGATCGGCCCGCGCGCGGTTTCAGTCCCGGTGAGCGCGAGAAACGTGTCTTCCAAGGTCGCGTAGCCGGCGCCGGCCTGCCGCCGCAATTCCTCGAGGGTGCCTTCCGCGATAAGCCGGCCGTCGCACATGACGCCGATACGGTCGGCCATGCGCTCGGCGACCTCGAGAATGTGCGTCGTCATGACGACCGAGCAGCCGGCGGCGACGCGTTCGCGCAAGACATTCTTGACGAGCCGCGCGGAAGCGGCATCGAGCCCAGTGAAGGGCTCGTCGAGAATGATGAGACGAGGCTCGTGGACGAGCGCGCCGGCGAGCGAGACCTTCTGGCGCGTGCCTTTCGAGAGCCCCTCGCAGCGCTCATGCGCCTGCGTCGCGAGGCCGAGCCAGCCGATCAATTCGGTCGCCCGCACCTCCGCGGTCGCCTGGTCGACGCCCCATAGCCCGGCGACAAAATAGAGGTATTCGAGCGGCGTCAGCCGATCATAGATCATCGGCTCGTCGGAGACCCAGGCCATGATCTGCTTGGCCGCGACCGGATTGGCGAGCACATCGACGCCGAACACCGCGATCCCGCCGCGGTCCGGCTTCAGCAGCCCGGTCACCATGCGCAGCGTCGTCGTCTTGCCGGCGCCGTTGGGGCCGAGTAGCGTATAGAATTCGCCGCCCCGCACTTGCAGCGAGAGCCCGTCTACCGCCGGCCTGTCGAACGATTTGGCCAGCTCGCGGATGTCGAGCGCCGTCTCGTGATTCATATCGGTCACGCTCATCGAGACCCGCTGTGACTTTCGGCTGCCGCCACTGAACAAATGCCGTTCGGTCCCGTGAAGGTGCCGCAGGACGGTTAACGAGTCATTCCCGATAACCGCCGCCCGGCGCAACCCTGCTCGGCATTGTCAGGCTGATCGGCACCCCATATGATTGCGGCGGGGTCGAAGCAGGCACCCCGTCAGACGGCCGCCGTCCAAGCTCTGCGCCTCTCGCCAAGCGAGGTGCGTACCGATGGACGGAGCCAACGACCAGTCCTATCGCATTGCCATTCTGTGGCGCGGCGACCGCGAAGCGCGGCAGGCCGCGACCCCGCAGAACAACCGCTTTCACCGCATCTTCGAGGAGCTGGCGGCGCTCGGCATCCCGGCCGAGCCCGCGGTCTATGACGAGGAATTCGCCGACGAGGTGCGCGCCCAACTCCTTGCCGCCGATGGCGTCCTTGTCTGGGTCGATCCGCTGAGCCGCGGCAAGCCCCGTGCGACGCTCGACCCGCTATTGCGCGACGTCGCCGCGCGCGGTCCTTGGGTCAGCGCCCATCCCGACACGATCCTCAAGATGGGGACCAAGGAAATTCTCTACCGCACAAAGCATTTGGGATGGGGCGGCGACACGCATCTCTACCGCGACATGGCCGAGTTTCGCGCCGAATTTCCGCCATTGCTGCAATCCGCCGGTCCGCGCGTCCTTAAGCAGAACCGCGGCAATGGCGGGCAGGGCGTGTGGAAGGTCGAGCTGATGTCCGAAGCGGCGGGGGAGGGGAGACGCGTCTGCGTGCTGGAAGCACTGCGCGGCGCTCTGCCGGAGGAAGTGCCGCTCGCCGATTTCATGGCGCGCTGCGAGCCCTATTTCGAGTGGGGTGGCTGCATTATCGACCAGCCGTTTCAGCCGCGCCTGCCGGACGGCATGATCCGCTGCTATATGGGCGTCGATAAGGTCGCCGGCTTTGGCCACCAATACATCAAGGCATTGATCCCGTCGCCGCCGGAGGGACCGGACTCGCCCGAAGCGCAGCCCGGCCCGCGAATCATGCACGGGCCCGACGCGCCGCAATTTCAGGCGTTGCGGCGCAAGATGGAGGAGGAGTGGACACCGCAGATGATGCAGGTGCTCGGGCTCGACGCCGGCTCATTGCCGATCATCTGGGACGCCGATTTCCTGTACGGGCCGCGCGATGCGGCGGGCGAGGACACCTACGTCCTGTGCGAGATCAATGTCAGCTCGTGCTTCGCGATCCCGGACGAAGCGCCCGCCGCGATCGCCCGCCTCACTCTCGACCGCCTGCGCCGTACCCGCCGCGAATAAATCGCGCAACAGGCTGGATCAAGGTTGCGCGTCTTCGACTGCTCGCTGCACTCGCGCTCAGGATGAGGTGATTACGTTCAAGCCATCGGCAACACGCAGATCGGGCTTGACGGTACGTCGGGCGATCTCTAACTCGCCACTCGCCCCCATTTCCCCGGTTTGAGAAAGCCCGCGCCGATGGCCGCTTACCAGTACATCTATGTCATGAAAGGTCTCGGCAAGACCTATGCGGGCGGCCGCGAGGTGTTGCGCGACATCTGGCTGTCGTTTCTGCCGGGCGCGAAGATCGGCGTCTTGGGGCTCAACGGCGCCGGCAAATCGACATTGCTGCGCATCATGGCCGGCGAGGAGCGCGACTTTGTCGGAGAGGCCTGGGCGGCCGAGGGCGTGCGGGTCGGCTATCTGCCGCAGGAGCCGGCGCTCGATCCGGCAAAGGACGTCGCCGGCAATGTCATGGAGGGGCTCGCCGAGACCAAGGCGCTCCTCGAACGCTTCGAGGCGGTCAGCGCCCGCTTCGCCGAGGATCTCGAGCCCGAGGAGATGGAGGCGCTCATCGCCGAGCAGGGCGAGTTGCAGGAGAAGATCGACCAGGCCGACGCCTGGGAGCTCGACCGTACCGTCGAGATCGCGATGGATGCGCTGCGCTGCCCGCCGGGCGAAGCTTCGGTCGACACATTATCGGGCGGCGAGCGGCGCCGGGTCGCGCTCTGCCGCCTGCTGTTGCAGCGCCCCGATCTCCTGCTGCTCGACGAGCCGACCAATCATCTCGACGCCGAGTCGGTCGCCTGGCTGCAGCGCTTTCTGAAGGACTATCCCGGCACCGTCGTCACAGTGACGCATGACCGCTATTTCCTCGACGAGGTCGCCGGCTGGATCCTCGAATTGGATCGCGGCCACGGCATCCCTTACGAGGGCAATTATTCCGGCTGGCTCGAGCAGAAGCAGGCGCGGCTCGAAACCGAAGGCAGACAGGAGGAGGCGCGCCGCCGCACCTTGGAGCGCGAATTGGAATGGGTGCGCCAGAGCCCGCGCGCCCGCCAGGCGAAGAGCAAGGCGCGCATCTCGGCCTATGATGCGCTCGTCGCGCAAAGCCGTGAGAAGGCGCCGGAGACGGCGCAGATCGTCTTGCCGCCGGGGCCGCGCCTCGGCGATCTCGTCGTCGAGGCGATGCATGTCCGAAAGGGGTTCGGCAACCACCTTCTGATCGAGGATCTGAATTTCCGGCTGCCGCCTGGCGGCATTGTCGGGATTATCGGTCCGAACGGCGCCGGCAAAACGACGCTGTTCCGCATGGTGACGGAGCAAGAGACGCCCGACAGCGGCGAGTTCCGCATCGGCGACACGGTTAAGCTCGGCTACGTCGACCAATCGCGCGACGCGCTTGGGGCCGGTAACACCGTGTGGCAGGAGATCTCGGGCGGTCAGGACGAAATCGATCTCGGCCGCCGCAAGATCGCGAGCCGCGCCTATTGCGCGCTGTTCAATTTCCGCGGCCCCGACCAGCAGAAAAAGGTAGGGCAGCTCTCCGGCGGCGAGCGCAACCGCGTGCATCTCGCAAAGATGCTGAAGGAGGGCGCCAATCTCCTCCTGCTCGACGAGCCGACCAACGATCTCGATGTCGATACGCTGCGCGCGCTGGAGGAGGCGCTCCTCGATTATCCGGGCTGCGCCGTCATCATTACGCACGACCGGTGGTTTCTCGACCGTATCGCGACCCACATCCTCGCCTTCGAGGGCGACAGCCAGGTCGTGTGGTTCGAAGGCAATTACGCCGATTACGAGGCCGACCGGCGCCGCCGCCTCGGCGCCGAGGCCGACCGGCCGCATCGCATCCGTTACAAGCCGCTGACCCGGAACTGAGCAACGCAAAAAGAAACCCCCTCCCGCATAGCGGGAGAGGGCTTCTTCGAAGCCGCTGAAGCTACTGCCGCGGCGGCATGCTGCTGCCGACCGCGCCGCCCGCCGGCATGCCCTGGTGCGGCATGGCGCCCGGGCGCTGCGGGGCGCCGGCATGCGCTGTTTGCTGCCGCATGACCGACAGGAGCGCGTCGGGACGGCCGCCATTGCGCTCGATGATCCCAGCCATCTGATTGCGCTCGCTGACCTTCATGCTCGATCCGTTGACTGTGACGTCGGTGACGAGCATGCGTCCGCCGCGGTTCGCGACATGCCAGTCGAGCTCGGCCGGGCCGCCCTGACGCATGACCTGGCTCGTGACGATCGTCTCGTCGCCGTTCTGTCGCGTGCCGGTGACCCGGAGCGGCGCGCCGCCAAAGCTCGCCAGCTTTTCGGCATAGGTCTGCGCGACGTAGTCACGGAACAGTGTCGCGAATTCCTGCTGCTGCTCCGGGGTCATGTTGCGCCCGCTGGGCCCGAGCACGAACCGGGTGATGCCGGCCAAGTCGAAATCACTCTCGAGCAGCTGCCGGAAGCGCGCTGCCCGCTGCGCCATCGGCACCGAGGGTCCGAGCGCCTGGATGCCCTGCGTCCCGAGGTTTTGGATGAATTGCGACGGGTCCTGCTGCGCCAACGCGCCTTGCGGCGCCGCGAACAGTCCGGCCGCGATCAGGAACGCCGCAGCGATGGCCGAGGGAAAGAGACGTTTGTTCCGCATTGGTTGGGTACCCCACAAAGAGTGTGCGTCGATGTCTCTGTGAGGGATGAACACCTCATCGTCGCCGCCGTTCGCGCGGCTCGCGCGCGGCGCGAACAGCCCTGCGCCCTCTCGCGCGGAGCCGCTTTACGCTCCGTCCCGGGCTTGGCGTCTTTCGTCTTGGTGGATCCCTGGGTCTGACCCCGGGAGGCGGAGCTACGGGGTTCGAATACCCCTTAGCGCGCGGCGGCCAGACGCTGGCGCAGCTGCGCCAAGAGCGCGTCGACCCGACCGCCATTACGCTGGATGACCGAGGCGAATTCGTCGCGCTGCGTCACCTTCATGCTGACGCCGCCGACATAGACATCGGTGATCTTGGGCGCGCCGCCTCGCTCCGTGACATACCAGTCGACGAGAACCCGGCTGCCGTTCGGACGGTCGATTTCGCTGGTCACGACAGTCTCGCTGCCGCTCGGGCGGCTCCCGATGACGCGGAACGGCTCGCCGCCATATTCCCCGAGCCGGGTAGCATAGGACTGCACGATGTATTCCTGGAACAGCCGCAGGAACTCCTGCTGTTCCTCGGGCGTCGCGACGCGCCAATAGCGTCCGAGCACGAATTGCCCGATCCCCGGCACGTCGAAATCACTCTGAAAAATCTGGCGAAAGCGCGCGATCCGCTGCTGCGGCGACACGCCACGCCCCAGCACCTGGATGGCCTGGTTGCCCAGCGCGGCGATAAAGGCGCGGGCATCCTGCGCATAGGCTTTTTCCGGTGATGCCGTGAACAACCCGATCAGCAGGAGCAGGGCAGCAATCGCGGGGGAGCGTCGTGTCATTTACCGGATACCTGATACCTGGCGGGACTGAGGCGCTGTTGCGAAGGACGGAGAGAGCGTCGGCGCCGGGCCGAGGCCGCCCAGTGGCGAGGGGTTGGGGAGGTTGTTTTCTTCGTGGCGGATTTGCGCCGCCCGGCGCTGCCGGTAAAGCGAGCGAATCGTCGCATAGAAGTCGAGCGAGGTGCGCTCGATATCGTCGAGGGCTTCGATGTTCCGCGAGCGCTCGTCAATGCCGGAGACCACGGCGCGCGCGAGACTCGCCCACATCCGGTGATACGCCGAGGCGACCTGGTCGCCCGGATCGGCGAAGCCATCCGCGATCATGCCAACGGTGTCGCGCGGGTTGGACGGCCCGAGCACCGGGATCACGAGATACGGGCCCTCATCGAAGCCCCAGGTCGCCAACGTGACGCCGAAATCGTTGGCGTGATAGGGGATCCCGAATTGGGTGGCGAAATCGAACATGCCGCCCATGCCCATCGTCGTATTGATCGCGATGCGGCCAAAGGTCTGGCTGGCCAGCCCGAATTGGCCCTGAACCACGTCGTTGGCGAAGACCACCGGCGCGTTCAGGTTCTGCATGAAATCGTGAAAGGCCTGGCGCATTGGCGGAATGACGGCCCAGCGATACGCTTTTGCCGCCGGCAGGATGACCGCCTTGTCGATTTCCTGGTTGACGCCGAAGATCGTGCGGTTGGTGTCTTCGAGCGGATCGTTGAAGCTCTCTGCGCCGCTTGCGGCCGGCCCGGGCGCGGCGCAACCGGAAACGGCCAGTCCGAGAGCGAACAGGCCCGAGACGAAAAGCGGTAACCGGCGCAGCAGCATCGCGAGCCTCAGTTGCAAATCACGAACAGGTCGATGGCGGTGCGAGATAATGACGAAAAACGCGCAATCCCGGCAAGCGATCCGTGATTGCACCGGCATTTGAGACGATGCAGGCGCAACGGTGTCACATTGCTGCACCACTCGGGGTCGTGACCGGCGGGTCTGTCAGCCTAGCGGCTTGACGATATAAAGATATGTTTATATCTTTAGCCATGGTCAGCGCCCCCCTTAGCGCCCCGGCCACCGCCCAGGTCAGCGCGCCTGGGCCGGCCGCTCCGGCCGGCGCCTCGATGGACGAGCTGCTCGCCGCCTTGCGCGCCGCGGCCGAATCAACGCGGCTGCGGCTCCTCGTCCTGTGCGCCCGCGGCGAGCTGACCGTCAGCGAATTGGCGCAGATCCTCGGGCAGAGCCAGCCGCGCGTGTCGCGCCACCTAAAATTGCTGTGCGACGCCGGCCTTCTCGACCGTTTCCGGGAAGGCAGCTGGGTCTTCTACCGGCTGCGCTCGGGCACAGCGGCAAGCGGTCTGGTCCACCAGCTGGTCGCAGCCTGCGGCGATGCCGACCGGACGATTGTCCTCGATCTGCACCGGCTCGCCGCGATCAAGCGCCAGCGCGCCGAGCTCGCCGCCGCCTATTTTCGCGAAAATGCCGCGCAATGGGACAAGATCCGCTCGCTTTATATCGACGAGCGCGAGGTCGAGGCGGCGCTGGGTGACATCGTCGCCGCGGCCCACCCCGTGGATCTCCTCGATATCGGAACCGGCACGGGCCGGATGCTGGAGGTCCTCGGACCGCATGTCGGGCAGGCGCTCGGCATCGACCAGTCGCGCGAGATGCTGGCCGTGGCGCGCGTCAATCTCGAACGCGCCGGGCTTGCGAACGGCACCGTGCGGCTCGGCGACATGTACCAGCTACCCTTGCCTGATGCCCGCTTCGACGCGGCCGTGATTCATCAGGTGTTGCATTATGCCGAGCGGCCGGGCGATGCGATCGCCGAAGCGGCGCGCGTTCTACGCCCGAACGGCGTCCTGATCGTCGCCGATTTTGCCCCGCACACGCTCGAATTTCTGCGGGAAGAGCAGGCGCATCGCCGGCTCGGCTTCACCGATGGCGAGGTCGCCGAGTGGTGCCGCGCCGCCGGCCTCGATCCCGCGCCGCCACGCCATCTGCCCGGTGATCCTCTGACCGTCGTGATTTGGACCGCGTTTCGGCGCGAGCCCACGACGCTGCCGCAACGCGGCGTGCGTACGGCCGGCCGGCGCGCCGCGGCTGCTGAAAAGGCGCTCCTGGAATGAGGAACAACTCCGTCGCAGCCGCGCCGCCGCGCGGTCTTCTATCGGCCGATCCGGTCGGCGATTTCGACGGGGCCGCGCCACGCGTCTCTTTCGAATTCTTCCCGCCGAGGACGCCGGAGATGGAGGTGCGCCTCTGGGAAGTCATCACACGGCTCGAGTCGCTGGCGCCGCGCTTTGTCTCTGTTACTTACGGAGCCGGCGGCTCGACACGCGAGCGCACCCACGCGACCGTGCGCCGCATTCGGAACGAGACGGCGCTCGAACCCGCTGCGCATCTGACCTGCGTTGCCGCGACCTGTGAGGAGATCGACGGCGTTGCGCGCGATTATTGGGCGGCGGGGATCCGCCATATCGTCGCGTTGCGCGGCGACCCGCCCGGCGGATTGGGTTCAGCCTACGCGCCGCATCCCGGTGGCTATGCCTACGCCGCCGACCTCGTCGCTGGGCTGAAGCGCGTCGCCGATTTCGAGATCAGCGTCGCCGCCTATCCCGAGACGCATCCCGCGGCGCGCAGCTCCGGCCACGACCTCGATAACCTAAAGGCAAAGCTGGACGCCGGCGCGAGCCGCGCGATCACGCAATTCTTCTTCGACGTCGATCTCTACCTGCGATTTCGCGACCGGGCCTATGGTGCCGGCATCCGCGTCCCGATCGTGCCGGGCATCCTGCCGGTGACCAATTTCGCCCAGCTGCGGCGCATGGCATCGGGCTGCGGCGCCTCGATCCCCGATTGGATGGCGGCGCATTTCGACGGGCTCGATGATGATCCCGATACGCGCCGCCTCGTCGCCGCCTCGCTCGCCGCGGAGCAATGCCGCCGATTGCACGCCAATGGGGTCCACGAATTTCACTTTTACACGCTGAACCGCGCCGATTTGATCGTCGCCATTTGTCACCTGCTCGGCGTGCGCGCCCCTCGCGCCGCTGCCGCGACCGCGTGATCCCCCGATGACGCATCTCCTCGATTATCTGGCCGACCGTGTGCTGCTCTGCGATGGGCCGATCGGCACGCAGGTGCAGGCGCGCCAGCTCGACATCGAGCGCGATTTCTGGGGCCACGAGAACTGCACCGAGATCCTGTGCGAGAGCCGGCCCGATCTCGTCCTGGGAATCCACCGCGGCTATCTCGCCGCGGGTTGCGACGCGATCGCCGCGACGGACAGCTTTGGCGGCTCGCCGATCACATTGGGCGAGTTCGGGATTGGCGACAAAGCCTTTGCCCTCAATCGCCGCGCGGCCGAGTTGGCGCGCGAAGCCATCGCCGAATTCGTGCATGACGGCCGCACCCGTTTTGTCCTGGGCTCGGTCGGGCCGGGCACGCGACTGCCCTCGCTCGGCCACATCGCCTATCAGGAACTGGAAGACGCGCTCACGATCCAATGCGCCGGCCTCATCGCCGGCACCGCGGACGCGATCCTGATCGAGACTTGCCAGGACCCGCTGCAGATCAAGGCGGCGGTCAACGGCGCCAAGCGCGCGCGCGAAGAAGCAAAGAAGGACGTCCCGATCATCGTGCAGGTGACGGTCGAGACGACCGGGACCCTGCTGGTCGGCGCCGATATCGCCGCCGCCGCGACGATCATCCACGCGCTCGACGTCCCGGTCATCGGCCTCAACTGCGCGACCGGCCCGCGCGAGATGGCCGAGCACGTCAAATGGCTTGGCGAGAACTGGCCGGGCCACATCTCGGTGCAGCCCAATGCCGGCCTGCCCGAGCTGATCGGCGGGCGGACGCATTACCCGCTGACCCCGCGCGAACTCGCGCAATGGCTCGAACGCTTTGTCGTCGAGGACGGCGTCGGCATCATCGGCGGCTGCTGCGGCACCGAGGCTGCGCACATCGCCGCGCTCGATCAGATGCTGCGTCGCATCGGACGAGACCGCCCGAGACCCGCGCCGAAAACCCGCCACGCGATATGGGTACCGTCCGTCGCCTCGCTCTACAGCCAGGTGCCGCTGCGCCAGGAGAACGCGTATCTCTCGATCGGCGAGCGCTGTAATGCGAACGGCTCGCGCGCTTTCCGCCGCCTGCAGGAGCAGGGCGATTGGGAGGGCTGCGTCGAAATGGGCCGCGAGCAGGTCAAGGAAGGCTCGCACACGCTCGATGTCTGCACCGCTTTTGTCGGCCGGGACGAAATCGCCGAGATGTCGGAGGTCGTCAGCCGGATGCGCGGTTCGATCAACGCGCCCCTGGTCATCGACTCGACCGAATACCCGGTGCTCGAAGCCGCGATGAAGCTCTACGGCGGCAAGCCGATCATCAACTCGATCAATTTCGAGGATGGCGAGGAAGCCGCCGACAAGCGCCTGAAGCTCGCGCGCCGCTTTGGCGCCGCGGTCATCGCACTGACGATCGACGAGACCGGCATGGCGAAGGAAGTCGAGCACAAGCTCGCCGTCGCCGAGCGGCTCTACGATTTTGCCTGCAACAAGCACGGTCTGCCGCCGAGCGACCTGCTGTTCGACCCGCTGACCTTCACGATCTGCACCGGCAACGCGGACGACCGGAAACTCGGGCTCAACACCTTGGACGCGATCGAACGCATCCGCGAGCGCATGCCCGAATGCCAGATCATCCTCGGCCTCTCGAACATCTCCTTCGGGCTCAACCCGCCGGCGCGGCAAGTGCTGAATTCGGTGTTCCTCGACCATGCGCTGCGCCGCGGGCTGACCGGCGCGATCGTGCATTTCTCGAAGATCCTGCCGTTGCACCGCGTCCCCGAGGAGGAGGTGCGGATCGCGGAGGATCTGATCTTCGACCGCCGGCGTGACGGTTACGACCCGCTGCAGTCCTTCATGGCCCTCTTCCAGGACCGCGCTATTGAAAAGGCCGAGAAGAAGGGCCGGCCGGAAAAGCTCGAAGAGCGGCTCGCGCAGCGGATTGTCGATGGCGACCGGCAGGAGCTCGAAGCCGATCTCGAATTGGCAATGCAGAGCTACAAGCCGCTCGACATCATCAACGACATCCTACTCAGCGGTATGAAGACGGTCGGCGATCTGTTTGGCGCCGGCCAGATGCAATTGCCGTTCGTGCTGCAATCGGCCGAGACGATGAAGGCGGCGGTCGGTTATCTCGAACCCTTTATGGAGCGGATCGAGGGCCAGGAGAAGGGCATCGTCGTGCTCGCGACGGTGCGCGGCGATGTGCACGACATCGGCAAGAACCTCGTCGACATCATCCTGACCAATAACGGCTATCGCGTCGTCAATCTCGGCATCAAGCAGCCGATCGGGCAGATCCTCGAAGCCGCTGCCGAGCACAAGGCGCATGCGATCGGCATGTCGGGCCTCCTCGTCAAATCGACCGTCGTCATGCGCGAGAACCTTGAGGAGATGACGCGACTCGGCCTCGACATGCCGGTGATGCTCGGCGGCGCCGCCTTGACCCGACGCTATGTCGAGGAGGATTGCGTCAAGGCCTATGCCTGCGGTCGCGTCGCCTATGCGCGCGACGCCTTCGACGGGCTCGCGCTGATGGACCGCATTACCGGCAACGATTTCGACGGCTATCTCGCCGACGTGCAGCAGAAGAACGCCGGCCGCCCGAAAAACGAATCGCGCAAATTGGGCCGCGCCGCCGATGCGCGGGTAATGCGGCCGGTCGACTTCGAAGAAATAAGGCTGCGGCGCGCCGAGCTGACCCGCGGCCTGCCAATGCCGCAGCCCCCCTTCTGGGGTGCGCAGACGATCGCCCGCGTGCCTGTGAAGGCGATCGTGCCGTATCTCAACGAGCGCATGCTCTATCAATTCCAGTGGGGCTACCGGAAGGACGGCCGCTCATTGGCCGAATACAAGGAGTGGGCGAAAAAGGAATTGCGCCCGGTGCTCGCGCGCATCTGCGACATCGCGATCCGCGAGAACATCCTCGTGCCACAAGCCGCCTACGGCTATTGGCGCTGCGCGGCCGAGGGCAATGACGTTATCCTGTTCGACGACACGGCCAAGGGAGGAAGGGAGCGCGAGATCGCGCGCTTTTCGTTCCCGCGCCAGAACAAGGAAGGCGGTCTCTGCATCGCCGATTTTTTCCGCGATGTGAACGATCCCGAGCGCGACGTCATCGGACTCCAGCTCGTGACGATGGGCCGCCGCGCCTCGGAGGCGGCCCGCGAATGGTTCGCCGATAATCGCTACCAGGATTACCTCTATCTTCACGGGCTATCGGTCGAGATGGCCGAGGCCTTCGCCGAATATGTTCATAAGCGCATCCGCGGCGAATTGGGTTTTGCGGCGGAGGAAGCGCGCGACCATGACGAGATGCTGAACCAGGGTTATCGCGGCAGCCGCTATTCCTTCGGCTACCCGGCCTGCCCAAACCTGGCCGATCAGCGACTTATCCTTGAGCTATTGCGCGCCGAGGAGATCGGCGTCGTGCTGAGCGATGAGGACCAGCTCGATCCCGAGCAATCGACCTCGGCAATCGTCGTCCACCACCCGCAGGCGAAATACTTTTCGGTGTGATGCTGCGGCTGCGAGGCGCTAGGGGTAATCCGCTAATCTCGCGCTTATTCAAACCGTCGTCCCTGCGAACACCCGGGACCCACTATTCTGCCCCAGAGACGTTTGAACAGTGGATCCCGGCTTTCGCAGGGACGACGGAGATGGGTTAATCCGCGTAATTGCCGCCCTGGCAGATCGCCCAGTCGTTCGGATTTGAGAAGCCGTGCTGGTAGAAGAAGCAGAACGCGCTGTGATGCGTCTGCCCGCCGGTGCGGTAGGCATAGCAGCCCGGAACCACGAGGATCTTCGTGCCGTAGAGCACGTCCCAGTCGATCAGCTCGCGTTTGACCGAAAGCGTCGTGCGGTCGTTGGCGCCCGCGGGGTTCGGGTAGATGACCCGCGTCCGCTCGCCCGGTTTTGTGGTGAGGCAGCGGTTGAGCGCGTCGCGGATATTGCGGTCGACCGAGGGTGAACCCGCATCGGTGAGCGCGACGGTGAATGGCGCCGCATCGGCGAAGATGTCGACCGCCGGTTCGGCGCCGCTATTCTGTGTCAACACCGAGACCTCGAAGGTGCGGCCAACCACCGGGGTTTTGTCGCTGCGAGCCGATTGCGGCGCGAGCCACGCCCGCCGCGCGGCGCGCATCTCGTCGAGCTGGCGGTAGAAGACCCAGTCGGAGCCGAGCGCGATCAGCGTGAGGAGCGCCACCGCCACAATCAGCACGATCTCGCGCACGGCGCCGGTCCGCGCCACTATGGTCGGCGACGCGGCTGAGGCAGCTGCGCCGGAAGCGACGCCTGGCGAACCGCCGCCGGCCTGAGCTGGGACCGGCTGCGTCGGCGCGACGACCGGCTCTTGACGTGCAAGCAGGGGCGCGCTGACGCCCGGCGCACCCCGTCGCTGCACGAATTCGAGCCCGAGCGCGAGCACGACGATCAGGACCGCCAATCCGGCGAGGTACAGAACAAAGACCATCGGGGCGCGATCAGCCGATTATCGGGCCCACGCGCTGCGCCGGGCACAAGATGAAGCGCTGCATGCGGTCGAAATCCCCTCCCGTTCTACGGCACGGTGGCACCGTGGCGTCCCCGCAGAACGGTCGGGGCGCCAACATATTCGCTAAAATTTGCGCAAACGAGGCGCCTGGCCGCACGTGCTCCGCGGCGCTTCGGCCGCGGGCGCTAGCGCTGCAGCTCGCGGGCGGCGCGCGCAGCCGGCCGCTCGGCGCAGCGTTTGAGCCAATCGCCCATTTTCGGCACATGACTGAGATCGATCCGCGCCGGCCGCGCCCAGGACAGGACGCCCGCGACATTGAGGTCGGCGACTGTGAAATGCTCGCCAAGGAGATAGGGCGTGTTCGCGACCGCCGCGTCGAGCACCATCAGCGGCCGGCCGAGCTGGTGTTCGCTCTCATCGGCCAATTTCGCGTCGCGCTTGTCCTCCGGCAGCAAGGCGCGGTGGAACAACGCGGTGAGCAGCGGCCGCTCGATTTCGGTCATTCCCCAGAAACTCCACTGCCAGGTGAGCGCCTCATCCTCGAAGCGGATCGGGTAGAGACTGCCGCGCGCGTGCTTCTTCGCGAGATAAAGGTTGATCGCCATCGATTCCCACAGGACGAACCCGTCATCGTCGATCGCCGGAATGTGGCCGTTCGGGTTGACCTTGAGAAAATCGGGTGCGCGGCTGCCGCCCTGCGTGTCGATCGGGATGTTCTCGTATTCGAGTCCCAGCTCCTTCGCCATCCACAGAGTGCGGAACGCGCGCGAGCGCGGAATGCCGTAAATCTTGAGCGCCATGGCTCTCTCCTTCAGCGGTCTGGCCGCGGAGCCTCGCATGCTGCCCGCGATCCGGCAACCGCGCTAAGCTGCGAGCTCTCGATGGGGGATTGACGATGCCGCACAGCACCGAAACGATGACAATCGACGGCGCAAAGATCCGCGTGCTGCGCGGCGGGCCGGAAGGAGCCGGCGCCCAACCGCTCGTCTTCTTGCACGGCGCCGGCGGACACACCGGCTGGATGGCGTTTCTGGAAGAATTGTCGCAGCGCTTCGCGGTGTACGCGCCGGAGCATCCCGGCTTTGGCCAATCGGACGACCCGTCCTGGCTCGACGGTGTCGGCGATCTCGCCTACTTCTATCTCGATTTCCTGAAGACGCTCGGTCTCGAGCGGGTGCATCTGGTGGGCACTTCGCTCGGCGGCTGGATCGCCGCCGAGATGGCGGTGCGTGACACGGCGCGACTGGCGAGCTTGACCCTTGTCGGCGCGGTCGGCATCACCGCGCAGGGTGAGACAATCCCCGATATCTTCCGCATGCCGGTCGAGGAGAATTTGCGCCGCTTTTACGCCGATCAGGAACGCGCGGCGCGCCGGGTCGGCGACGTGGCAAAGGCCGATATGCGGCTCGTCGCGAAAAACCAGGCGACCGTCACGCGGCTCGCCTACTGGCCGCGCTTTTACAACCCCGATCTCGGCAAATGGCTGCACCGGGTCGATGTGCCGACCCTCCTGATCTGGGGTGCTGAGGACGGGCTCGTGCCGCCCAAATTCGGCGAGGCGTATCGCTCGCTGATTCCCGGCGCGAAGCTCACCGTGCTTCCCGCCGCGGGGCATGCGCCGTTCGACGAGCAGCGCGAGGCGTTCCTCGCCGCCTTCTCAGAATTTATCGCAGCCTAGAGTTCAGCCCTTGCAGGGAACCTGCTTTGCCGCCGGCGCGAGTGTCGCGACATCCACCGCGAGCTCGACCGGGATGCACATACCTTCGGGCTGGCACGCGCCGACTTCGAATTGCAAGCGCCCGGAGCCGGCGGCGCCCGCCCGCCGCTTCAACTCGATGCGCAATGGCAGGGCGAAATAATCCTCGTCTACCGCGACGGTCTTGGGCAGCCGCTCCGCCCACGTGTCTGGCCCCGAGAGCGCTGTGATCGCGACGCCATAAGGCCCGCTGAGCTTTGTGCCGTGGACCGCATCGACACAGGCCGTGACGCCCTCCGGCGTTGCGGACAGCTCAACCACGACATTGTCGATTATAATGTTCTGTCTGCCCGGTTCGGCTGCGGTCGCCCAAGACCCGGCGGCGCTCAGCGCGGCAATGCAAAACAGCGCGCGAAACATCCTGCGCATCGGGCGGCCGCCTTACGCCGCCATCGGCGCGAATTTCATGCGCCACAAATCGGTGCTGTTCGCCGCAACCTCGATCGTCCGGCCGCTGACCAGGAAGAACCAGGGTGTGCCGCGCATATTCGGGTAGGTGTCGCGGATCCACGCCAAATCTGCCGTCCAGGC
>JBKOVT010000093.1:0-27005 GCA_046724035.1 Pseudomonadota bacterium
ACCCGATTCTCGAAGGTCAGGGCGAATTGCTGCCAAGCCGGCTTCGACACGACAGTTAGTTTTGCCGCGGCATGGCCGCCGATGAGATGAGACGGCCTAGCTCAGACCGGAGCGGGCGTAGAGCCGGCAGGCGTTGCCCCATAGCAGCTTCCGCCGGCGCGTCTCGGGCATGTCCCAGCCCAGCACGATCCCGGTCGATTTCGGGAAGTGGCTCTCGCCGTGCGGGTAGTCGGAGGCGTACATCAATACATCGTCGCCGAGGAGATCGGCGACCGCGTTTGTCAGCGGCGCCCCTTCCGGGATCTCGATGCTCTGGAAATAGCGGCCGCTCGTCACGTAATCGGTCGGGCGATGACGCAGCGCCGGCAGGGCCGCCTTGATCGTCTCGGCATGCTCGTCGAGCCGTGCGATCCAGAACGGCAGCCAGCCATGTCCGGCTTCCAATGTCGCAATGCGCAGGCTCGGATAACGATCCATGACACCGCTGCCGATCAAGGACGCCATGTTGCGCATGCCGCACCAGGGATGCGCCGCCGAACGCTGCAGCCACAGATTGTCCCAGGTGTCCTGCCCGCCTGGCGCGTAGGGCGGCATAACCGTGAAAGTGTGCAGCACGATCGCAAGATCGAGATCGGCGGCGGCGGCGTAGAGCGGCTCGAGGTCGGGGTGATCGAGCGGCGTTCCGACGGGCGCGTAAACCAAGAGGCCCCAGGCCCAGCGAGCCTTGCCCCAATGCAGCATCTCGGCGAGCGAGCCCTCGACATCGCGCGCGGCGGCGAGAATGACGCCGCCCAGCCGATCGGGATAGGCGCCGCAATAATCGCTCATCCAGCGGTGGTAGGCGCGGTACATCGCCATCTCAAGCGCGACGTCTTCACCCGCCGTCCAAGTGCCGAACCAGCCTGAGGGCAGGGTCAGATTGACGTCGACGCCTTCGTAATCCATGTCGGCGATGCGCGCGGCCGGATCGGCATCGACATGCGGCGAGGGCTGGCGCTCGCGCGCGACGCCGGTGAAGCCGGCCATATAGCCGGCGCTCGCCGTCTCAGGCGCAGCCGTGCCCAGCTTTCGGCGGTAATGGCGCTCGCCTTTTGTGTAGGTGACCCGGCCGCTGCGGCCCGTCGCGCGGTAGGGCGCCCAGCGCGCCAGCCGCTCCTTGTCGGCGGCGCTCAGATAGGATTCGAGGATCGCCGCGTCGGGGCCGACATGCGTGTCGCTGTCGAAGATGCGGTAGCCGTCGCGCGCCATCAGCTCCTCCGGTATTTCTGGAGCGCTGCTTCCGACATATAGCGCTCCTCGAGCTGCCGCTGCTTTGCGGCGCCTTCGCCATCGGGCGGCATCTCCGGATGCGGATAAGGCCGGCCCTCGCGGCTTGCCACAAAATCTTCCCAGGCCGCGGTGCCGCGTTCCTGGAACGCTGTCATGAAATCCCACAGCGCCGCCCAGGTCACATGGTGCGTGAAGCCGGGGTACCAGGCAATCGTGACCCCGAGCGCCAGATGCTCGTCGAGCCCGAGATAGCGGCCGAGCTTGCCTTTCATAAAGGAGAACGGGCCTTCGACGGCGGCCCGCGCCGCCTTGATCTCCTCGACCGAATGCGGCGATTCGAGCTGCACCCAATCGACCTTGGCCTCTTCGCGATACGCCTTGAGGCGCAGCAGCGCATCGTCCAGGCCGCCATTCGCGGCGTCACGCGCATAGCATTGCGCCATGACGACGAAATCGGGGTCGAGCTCGTTTTTCATGTCGACCGCGGCGCGGTAACGCGCGATCGCCAGATCGAGCGGCACCACTTCGACCCCGGCGTCCTGCGTTTTGCGCTTACCCTCGATCGGCTGATCGTCGATGCGCACGCCGGCGATCCCGCGGCGGATGCATTCGCGGACCATGCGGCGCACCGCCATGATGCCGCCATGCCCGGTATCGCCATCCATGATGACGGGAATGCTCACGCTGTCGGCGATCCAGCCGGCGATCTCGACGCATTCCGACAAGGTCGCGGTGCCGACATCGGCGAGGCCGGTATAGGCACCGACGACGCCCCCGGTGCCGACGAAGAGCGCCTCGCAGCCGGCCCGCTCCATGATCCGCGCATGCGCTGCGGTCGGCGGATGCAAGACCGCCAGCACCTTGTCCCGGCGGTGGATCAATTGTTGGAGACGCGCGGTCGGCGACACGGCCTTCATGGACACCGCCTCTTTTGCTGTCATCCCGGGGCGCCGCATCGCGGCGAGCCCGGGATCCATGAACACGGATATTGCCACCTTAAGCGCGGCCAGTATTCATGGATGTCCGCCTTCGCGGGAATGACTCCAAAAATCAGGCGGCGATGAAGCGATCGATCTTGCGATAGCGGAACAGCCATCGGCCGCCGAGCTTGACCATCTGGTCGTGATAGGCGCCCCCCGAGCCGATCTTGGGACCCTCCGGGCTGTTCTGCACGACCGTCCAGTTCGAACGAACATCGGCCGCCGCTTCGCCGTCGAACGTGATCACGACATTCGCGACCATATGGATGCCGCGCGGCCGGTCGTCGCCGCGCCGGGCGCGGATATCCTCGGCGTGGGCGGCGATCGCCTCGCGGCCGGTTGCCTTGCCAAAGGCGGTTTCCCAGGTGCCGTTCTCGGCGAACAAAGCGGCCATGCCGTCGAACCAGCGCTGTCGAGCCGGAAGCAATACTCGGCCAAGAGTTCGCGAATGGCATCCTTTTCCTCGAGCATTCCCGGCATTTCTTCCTCCCGATCGGCCGCTTGGGGCAGTGTAGCCCCGAGCGGTTAAAGACGGGTAGATTGCCAGGGTCACAGTTTCTCGATGAGGACGCCGCGATGGCCGAGAGCCGCAACCGGGTCGCGCTTTATGCCGCTGTCGGGCCGGAATTGACGCATTATGCCGTCGATGTCGAGGGCGCCGCGCTGGAGCAGCGCGGCACCGTCACAGCGCCCGCCAATATCCATTACGCCTGGCCGCACGCGTCGGGCCGCCATCTCTATGTCGCGTCGAGCGACAGCACCTCCGGTGTGGGCGGCTTTACCGGCACAAAGCACCATGTGACAGCGTGGCGGGTCGACCCAGATACGGGCGCGCTGTCGCCCTATGGCGAGCCGATTGCGTTGCCGACCCGGCCGATCCACATGACCTTGGACATCCCGTCCGAGCACATCCTTGTCGCGTTCAGCAATCCAAGCGGGCTGCAGGTCTATCGCATCAATCCGGACATGATTCCGGGCGCACAGGTCATGCAGCCCGAGCCAATCGACCCCGGCATCTACGGCCACCAGGTGCGGGTCAGCCTCGACAACAAGAAGGTCGTCCTAGTGACGCGCGGCCATGACGCCGCGGCCGGGAAGCCCGAGGAGCCGGGCGCGTTGAAGGTGTTCGATTACCGTGACGGCGTGCTGACCAACGAGGCGTCGGTCGCGCCGAATGGCGGCTACGGCTTTGGGCCGCGTCACGTCGATTTCCATCCGGCGAAGCCCTGGGTCTATGTCTCGCTCGAGCGGCAGAACCGGCTCGACATGTTCCAGTTCGAGAACGGCACGCTGCTCGCGGAGGCCGTGTTCCAGAAGGACACGCTCGCCGAGCCCGGCAACATCCGCGGCCGGCAGGCGGTCGGCACGGTCAAGCTGCATCCGAGCGGGCGATTTGCCTATGTCGCGAACCGCGCCTCCTCGACCGACCAGGCCGGCGTGTTTGTGGGCGGCGAGAACAATCTGGCGGTGTTCGCGATCGATCCGGCGAGCGGCGAACCGCATGTGATCCAGCACGCCGATACCCGCGGCATCCACTGCCGCAACTTTCATATCGACCCGAGCGGGCGCCTTCTGGTCGCGTCGCACATCATGGGATTGCCGGGCCGGGACGGTGGCGGGACGCGGCGCGTGCCGGCCTGCCTGTCGGTGTTCCGCATCAGCGAGGACGGAACGCTCGATTTCGTGCGCAAATACGACGTCGAAACCGGCGACCGTCAGATGTTCTGGATGGGCATGGTCGGGCTATAGCCCGGCCGCACTCAAGGGAGACAGGATCGTGGATGTAGAGAACGGGATCGGGCAGGAAATCGTCGACAAGGCGAAGCGGGTATTGCCCGGCGGCACGTTTGGCAATTTCGCGGCCGAGGTGGTCATCCGCGAGGGCAAGGGCGGACGTGTCTGGGACGAGAACGGCAAGGAATATATCGATTACCTGCTCGGCTCCGGGCCGATGCTGGTCGGCCACGCGCATCCCGAGGTGACCGAAGCCGCGCAAGCGCAGATCGCCAAGGGCACGACTTTTTTTGCCAACAACCGGCTCGGCATCGAATTGGCGGAGGCGATCATCGAGGCCGTGCCCTGCGCCGAGCAGGTGCGTTTTGTCTCATCCGGCACGGAGGCCGATCTCTACGCGATGCGGGCGGCGCGCGCCTTCACCCGGCGCGACAAGATCCTGAAATTCGAGGGCGGCTATCACGGCATGAGCGACTATTCGCTAATGTCGTTGGCGCCAAAGCGCTCGGGCAATTTCCCGGCGCCGATGCCGGACTCGGCCGGCATCCCGAAAAGCGTGCGCGACGACATGATCATCGCGCCGTTCAACAACGCCGATGCCGTCGAAGGGCTGGTCAAGGAGCACAAGGACGACCTCGCCGGCGTCATCGTCGAGCCGTTTCAGCGCATCATCCCGCCGGCCGCCGGCTTTCTCGACAAGCTACGCAAGATCACCAAGGAAAACGGCGTGCCGCTCATTTTCGACGAGGTCGTGACCGGCTTCCGGCTCGCCTATGGCGGCGCCCAGGAATATTACGGGGTCGTCCCGGATTTGTGCACGTTGGGGAAGGTCATCGGCGGCGGCTTTCCGCTCGCGGCGATCGCCGGGCGCGAAGAGATCATGGCGCATTTCGACAAGGCGAAGGTCGGCGACGAGAATTTTCTCGTGCAGATCGGCACCTTGTCGGGAAACCCGGTCGCCGCCGCGGCCGGGCTCGCGACGATGGCGATCCTGAAGCGGCCGGGCGCCTATGAGCGCATTCACGCCACGGGCCGCGAATTGATGGGCGCGCTTGGCGAACTCTTGAAGCGGGCCGGCATCGCGGCGCAGGTGTCCGGCGAGCCGCCCTTGTTCGATATCGTCTTCACCGGCGAGCCGATCCGCGATTACCGCAGCACGCTCAGCGGCGACGCCGATTTGATGCGCCGCTTCAACGCACTGTTGCGTGAGCGCGGCATCCTGAAAGGCGAGTCGAAATACTACATCTCGCTGGCGCACACCGATCAGGACATCAAGGACACCATCGGCATCTGGAAAGACGCGATCGCCGAATTGAAGCACTAGCTTTTTCCCCGCGTCATTCCGGGATCGGCCGAAGCCGAGGCCCGGAATCCATGAACACGGGCCTCTGGAAAATGGATTCCGGGTTCGCCGCTGCGCGGCGCCCCGGAATGACGAAACTTCTTAGGTCAGTCGTTGAAGAACACGAGGGCGCGCGTTTCGATGCTTTCGCGCGGCGGCGCGTCGGGCGGGGTCGTCGGATCGTCGAACGCGCCATGCGCCGAGAAGCGCGCCGCGCCATCCTGCGCCGAGTCGAAGCAGCGGATCAGGACGACCTCGTCGGCGGTCATCTTCGGGAAATAGTACCACCGCTGTCCCGGATTGTAGGTCACGACATAGGTCTCGCCGGTACGATCGGGATAGCGCAGCTCCGAGCCGACGAGGTTTTCCTCGGACAGGGTTGTCGCGTCGCACAATGCCAGCGGCGAACGCAAGAGGGGGCCGCGGATCGGCCGCCACACATTGATCTCGGCGTAATGGTGCTTCAGCAGTTTCTCGGCTTCGTCGCCCATCAGGTCGCGCACGCGCTGCGGCGCCGACCAGGCGGTGTAGTCGTTGTGCACCCGGCCGGCATAGCCCTTGATCGTGCTGCCCTTGGCCATGCGCGCGGCGTTGCGCACGATGCGATCGAATACGTGGACCCGTGCGGCGCCGGTGAATTCTTTGATCAACGCGGCGCATTCCGGGTAGTAGACGCGCGCGACCTCGGCGTCGTCATAGAGGTCCTTCGCGGCGGTCGGATGCCGCAACAGCACAAACCCCTCGCGGTCGAGCGACAGCCGATCGTTGACGGCGCGCGCGTCGAGGATCTTGACCTCGTGCGTCTCCTCGCGCGTGTTGCGGACCGGCATTCCAGGCGGCGGCTCGTAATTGTAGGAATAGGGCTTCTCCGCCATCGGGGCGGTGAAGTTGAGCGGGGCGAGGACGCCCTTCAGATCCGCTACCGCCAAACCGTCCATGATGCCCTCCGGCTCGTCGAAAAGGTCGCGGGATGCGAGAGTACCGCATCGCGGCGCCCAGTAAGATAGGTATGGTGGCCCCGGAGCCAATCCAGGCCGGCATGGGAGGCATGATGCGATTTTCGGACGAAGCCTGGCAGCAGAACGCGGCGTTGCGCGAGGCGATCCATCGGCTGCCGTTCAACACGGAGCTGGCGGCCGGCATCCTCTCGCGCGAGCGGTTCCGCTTTTACATCACGCAGGATGCGATCTATCTCGGCCAGTATGCGCGGGTCCTGGCATTGGCGGCGGCGCGGGCGCCCGAGATTGCAACTTTGCAGGGTTTTGCCAATTCGGCCTTGGGCGCCGTCGCGGTCGAGCAGGCCTTGCATGGCCGATACCTGAAGGAGTTCGGGGTCGATCCCGCCGCGGTTCTGAGCGCCGAGCCGGCTCCCGATTGCCTCGCCTATACGAGCTTTCTGGTGGCGACGGCTTATCAGGACCCATGGGAGGTGTTGGTCGCAGCGCTGCTTCCTTGCTTCTGGGTCTATTGGGACGTCGCGCAGGCGATCACCCGCGAAGCCGCGGCCAACAACCCGTACCGCGCCTGGATCGACACCTATGCCGACCCGCATTTCGGCGAGGCGGTCGGGCGGGTCATCGGGGTGGCCGACACCGCCGCGGCGGCGACGACGCCGCGCATCCGCGGCGACATGCTCGCCGCCTTCCGGCGCTCGACGCAATTCGAATGGCTGTTCTGGGACGGCGCCTACCAGAGGCGCGGCTGGCCCGCTTTCGGCTAAGGAGGAGGAGCGATATGGCAGCACACGGCAAGATCGCGGTCATCACCGGCGCTGGCAGCGGCATCGGCCGCGCCACGGCGCACGCACTGCTCGAAGCGGGCTGGAATGTCGTGCTCGCCGGACGCCGGCGCGACATGCTCGAAGAGACCGCGGTGCTGGCAAAGGCGCCGCCGCCGCGCACCCTCGCCGTGCCGACCGATATCCGCGACCCGGCGCACATCGACGGCCTGTTCGCGGCAGTGAAGAACACCTATGGCCGCATCGATTTGTTGTTCAACAACGCCGGCATCAGCACCCGCGGCATCCCGTTCGAGGAATTGACGTATGAGCAGTGGTCGGATGTCGTGGCTGTGAACCTCACCGGCGCATTTCTGTGCGCTCAGCACGCCTTCCGCATGATGAAGTCGCAGAACCCGCAGGGTGGCCGGATCATCAACAACGGCTCGGTCTCCGCGCATGTGCCGCGGCGCAACTCGACACCCTACGCCTCGACAAAGCACGCGCTGACCGGCTTGACGCGCTCGCTGTCGCTCGACGGACGCGAATACAACATCGCCTGCGGCCAGATCGACATCGGCAATGCGGCGACAACCCGCAACGAGGACACTGCGCGCGGCCGGTTGCAAGCCTCCGGGCGGGTCGAGGCCGAGGCACGCATCGATGTGCGCGATGTCGCGAAGGGCGTCCTCTACATGGCCGAATTGCCGCCCGAAGCCAATGTGCTGTTCATGACGGTCATGGCGAACAAGATGCCCTTTGTCGGCCGCGGCTAGCTCCAGCGCTTACACGCCATAGCGGCGGCGCCAGGCGAGGCCCTCGACGGTGTCGCCGAGCGGCGCGTATTCGCAGCCGACCCAACCGGCATAGCCGAGCTCGTCGATACGGCGGAACAGAAATTCCCAGCCGATCTCGCCGGTGCCGGGCTCGTGCCGGCCGGGGACATCGGCGAGCTGCATATGGGCGATAAACGGCATCAGTTTTTCCAGCCGCGCCGTCACATCGCCCTGCGCGGTCTGGCAGTGATAGACGTCGAATTGCAATCCGATGCGGTCCCGGCCGATCGCCGCAACAATGGCCGCCCCCTGCTCCTGGGTGTTGAGCAGATAGCCGGGCACGTCGCGCGGGTTGAGCGGCTCGATAACGAGCCCAATCCCGGCGGCCTTGGCCTTCTCGGCGGCCCAGGCAAGGTTGACGGCATACAGCGCCAACGCGGTCTCGTAAGCGAGACCGGTGGGCGGCACCCCGGCCATGACGTGGATCATCTTGCAATCGAGCGCCGCAGCAGCGTCGAGCGCCTGACCGATGCCGTCGCGGAACGTGTCGGTGCGGCCCGGCAGGCAGGCGAAGCCGCGTTCGCCGGCGGCGCGGTTCCCGGCGGGGCTGTTGATCAGCACGAGCGACAGCCCGTTCGCCTGCAATCGCGCGCGCAATTCAGCGGCGGGATATTCATAGGGCGAGGCGAACTCGACGGCGGTAAAGCCGGCGCCCGCCGCCGCTTCGAAACGGTCGAGAAACGGCATTTCGGGAAACAGAAAACCGATATTGGCGCAGAGGCGAGGCATCGCGGCATCTCCCTTTTTGGACCGCGGCTGTCCCGGCCGCATCTGCGGGCGAGACGCTCGCGGTCCTGGTGGCGAATTACACCTTCAGCACTTCGGCGCCGGATGCTGGCTCCAACTCGCAGGCGTTCACGGTCATCGACAACAAGGTGTAATAGCCGATCGCGGTCGTCAGCTGGATCAGCTCGTCATTGCCAAAGCGCGTTTGCATCGCCTTGAAGGCCGCATCATCGACACGATGGCGGCGCAACAGCTGCCGCGTGAAATCGATGATCTGTGCGTCTTCCGACGGCACGCCGCGCGAATGATTGTCGCGGATCGCGGCGATCGTCTCCTCGGACACGCCGAGGCGCCGCGCGCCGCCGGTCTGCGCGCCCCAGACATACATGGCCTCGAATTCGCGCGCGACCGTCATCGCGGCGAGCACGCGCACCTTCATATCGAGCGAGCCCTCGAAGCGGACGTAAGCGCCGAGATGCGCGACGCGGCCGGCGACCTCCGGCGAATGCAGAAACATCGTGAAGGGGCCCTGCACCGCGCCGCGGCTCGCGACAATCGAGTCGAAGGTGTCGCGGTCTTTCGCAGCGACCTGGTCCTTGCTGGTGATCGATGGGAGTCTCGCCATCTCGTCTCCTCCACAGGTTAGTTCGTTATTTGCTCGGGCAGGGCGGCACCGGGCCGGGGTGCGAGGTCCAGATCGTGTTCCGGCCAAGCAGCGGCGTACCAATATAGCCGCGCAGGCGAAGCGTGCCATCCGGCTGCAATGTGATCGTGCCGCTATAGGTCTTGCCGGTTTCGGGATCGTAGAGCGTGCCGTCTTCCCAAACACCGGGTTCGGCAGGCCTGAACCCGGTCATAAACACAATCCCGCAGAGCGAGCGGTTGTGCCGCGCGGGATCGGGATTGTGGAGATCGACCCCTTGCGGGTTCGGACTGCCGGGCTCGATCTGGAACCACACGAGGCGCCCGCACAGCGTGCCGTCGCCGCCGCAGCGATAGACCTCGACGATGCCGTGCTTCTTCTCTGTCAGCCATCGGCCCTCGGGCGAGGTGCCGCGCTGCGCCGCCGCGATGAACGCCACTGCGCCGAGCGCGACGAGCAGCCTGCGCATTGCCTGCATTGGGAGGATCAGCGCGCCAACAGTTCTTTGACGGCGGTGTCGATAAAGGCAGCGTCTTCGGGATTGAGTGCCGGGTTGCCGGCGCGATGACCCCAGATCGACGGGATCGGCCGCAATTCGGCACGCGGCATCTGCGCCACTTCGCGGCGGTTATCCTCGACCGTGAAATAGAGGTCGGTCTCGCACGGCATGACGATCGCATCGGCCGCGATGGCGCCGAGCGCTTTTTTGAGATCGCCGTTATAGAGCTCGTTGGCGCTGATATCGGCGTGCTGCCAAGTCCACAACATCGCCAGGAGATCGTTGGCGTCGCGGCGGCGGAAATTGGCCTCCCAGCTGCCGACGAGAAAATCCTCGAGCGAGGAGAACCCGATCCGGCGCCATACCTCTTCGCGGTAAAAGGCCTGGCTCAAGCCCCAGCCGGCGTAAACGCGGCCGATCGCCTGAAAGCCGCGGGTCGGCTGTGTCGCGAACCAGCCATCCTGCCAGGCCGGGTCGGCGGTCAAGGCCGCCTTGACGCCTTCGAGAAACACAAAATTATGCGGCGAGGTTCTGGCGGAGCCGCAGATCGGCGCGATGCGCTCGACTCGGTCGGGAAACAGTGCGCCCCAGTGAAACGCCTGCTGCGCCCCCATCGAGAACCCATAGACGAGCTTGACACGCTCGATGCCGAATACCTCGACGAGCAGGCGCTGCTGCACGCGAACATTATCGGTCATCGTGAAATGCGCGTAGCGGCCGCGATCGAAGGGCGGCGGCGTGTTGCTGGGCGAGGAGGAAAGCCCGTTGCCGAACTTGTTGATGACGACGATGAAATACTTGGTCGGGTCGAGCGCGCGGCCCGGGGCGATCAGCCATTCGAGGTCGTAATGCTGCGCGCCGTAGGAGGTCGGATAGACAATGACATTGGACTTCGCCGCGTCGAGCGTGCCGTGGGTTTTGTAAGCGAGCTTGGCATTGCGGTAGGTCAGCCCGGATTGCAGGACGACATCGCCGGCCTCGAAGATCTGGTAATCGGTCATATTTGCCGGCCCCTCATCAGTGCTCTCCTGTGGGAGATTGCTTCGTCGCACCCTCTGGGCGCAAGCAAGCTTGCGCCTGCGGGGGCGCATCGCGATGCGCCGGTGCTCCTCGCAAATGACAACGCTTTTTTGCTGTCATTGCGAGCGAAGCGAAGCAATCTCGTGCCATCATGCAAGTACCGAGCAACAGTCCCTCGGTTAGCTTTTCCGGTAGTGCCGTAGCTCCGGGTGAGGCGTATCTGGCCGAGACGCCGGTATTGCGCTCGCATGCCGGGACGCAGCCGGATTTGTTTCTGCGCTGGAACGCGGTGCCGAGAGCCACTAAGGGCATTGATGTCGTCGTGCATCTGCACGGTTTCTCGCAGCAGGGCTGCGACATGGCACTTGCCGAGAAGGTGCCGCGCAGCGGTCTCGACCTGTCGCGGCGCTCTCGCCCTACCCTCGCGCTGTTGCCGCGCGGCAACTGGCTCCGCCGCACCTATTACGATTTCCCGGCGCTGCTCGCGGGCGGCCTCGACCGGCTCGTCGATTACGGGGTGGAACAATTCGCTCGCGCCGCCGGGCTGAAACTGGCGGTCGATCGCTTGATCCTGACGGCGCATTCCGGCGGCGGCATGCCCGCGATCGATGCCGTGGCCGGCGCAGCGCGGAGGCCCGACGAACTCCATATTTTCGACGGGCTTTATGGGCGCGATCCGAGCCTTGGCGATCCGATGCGGGGAATTGAGGTCCTCGAGCGCTGGCTCGAGGAACGCATCGAGCGGGAGCCGGCCCGCCCGGGCGCGTTGCGCACCGTCTATATCGAGCGGCAGACCGGGTCCTTCTCGCGCGCGGCCGGAAACCTGATCGCGCGTCGGTTCCAAGAATTTGACCCAGTCTTGGCAGGGGAGCTGGCGCGGCGGTATCGGGTCGAGCCTTCGGGCGTGCCGCACGGCTATGTCGCGGCGGTCTGCGGCCCGGAATTGCTCGCCGATCCGGCTGCCGATTTCGAGTGGAAGCGCCTGATCTAGGACGGCGCATCCGGCTGAGGGATACTGGCGGCGGCAGCAGGCGGGAGGCTTCCAATGCCGGGTGTGCTTGACGGGGTTCGCGTTCTCGATTTCGGGCGCTATATCGCGGGGCCATTCTGCGCGGCCCTCCTGGGCGATCTCGGCGCCGAGGTTATCCGCATCGAGCGGATCGGCGGCGGCGAAGACCGCGGTTTGATCCCGGTGGGCGCCGGGCCGGAAGGCGGCGGCGCGATGTTTCTTGCGATGAACCGCAACAAGCTCGGCATGACGCTCGATCCGGGGAGCCCACAGGGACGCGAGATCACAAAGAAGCTCGTCGCGACGGCCGATGTCGTCGTTGCCAATCTGCCGCCCGCCGTCCTGCGCTCGCTGGCGCTCGATCTCGACAGCCTGCGCCAGACCAAGCCCGACATCATCCTGACGACCGTGACCGGCTTCGGCGCCGGGGGGCCGCTGTCGCACAAGCACGGTTTCGACGGCATCGGTCAGGCGATGTCGGGGGCAGTATATTTGTCGGGGCACCCCGAACTGCCGACGATGACAAAAGTGCCGTGGGTCGATTTCGGCACCGCCTTTCTTTCGGCTTTCGGGACGCTCGCCGCGCTGATCGAGCGCGGCAAGACCGGGCGCGGCCAGAAGGTCGAAGGGGCGCTGTTGCGCACGGCCGTCGCGATCGGCAACGCGATGCTGATCGAACAGGCGCTGACGCAGGTCGACCGCACCCGCATCGGCAACCGCGGCTTCAACGCCGCGCCGGGCGACATCTACAAGACGCGCGACGGCTGGATTGTCGTGACGGTGATCGGCCAGCCGATGTTCCGGCGCTGGTGCCGCATGATCGGCGACGAGCATTGGCTCGCCGATCCGCGCTTTGGCGACGATCAGGCGCGCGCCGATCACTGCGACAGCATCACCGCAAAGATGAGCGAATGGTGCGCCGCGCGAAGCTCGGCGGAGGCGCTGGCGGAACTCGAAAAGGCACAGATCGTCGCGAGCGAAGTTTATTCGCCGCAGCAGGCGATCGACGACGAGCATATCCGCGCCGCCGGGCTGCTTATGGAACGCAGCTATCCGACGCTCGACCAGACGCTGCCCTTGGCGCCGACGCCGATCGAATTATCGGAGACGCCGGGCGCCTACTGCCGGCCGGCGCCGCTGATCGGCGAGCATACCGACGACATTCTCAAATCCCTCGGCTATGAAGCGAGCGAGATCGCGGCGCTCCATGCCGAAGGAGTCGTGTGAGGCCTCAGATACCGCAGCGCGGCTCCGGCGGCTGCGGCACGTCTGAGTTCGTCAAGACGCTCGGCTCGGTCGCGGTATCGAGCGTGATGCACAATTCGGACAGCTGGATCCCGTAGAACAGATCGTCACCGGAGAGCTCGTCAGTGCCGGTCGAGCGGATCTGGCTTTGCGTATGCTCCGACAACGCTTTCTGGGCTGCGCTGAGGATCGGCGCGCGGTCCTCGGCATTGGTCTCGAACTTCGCATCGACGTGCATCTTGTAGCGGGTCGTCGCGCTGAGCGCCGCGGCGCCGGAGCAGACTTTCTTGCCCTGCTTCAAGAGGCGTTGCACCGTGTCGTCGCAGCGTTTCTGGTGCAGCATCGAGTCCTCGATCTCCGACAGGTCGGACAGCGCGATCTCGCTGATCGCCGGATCGGCCAGCGAATATTCGATCGAGGTCACGCGCGCCGCGCCGAGGCTCGCATTAATGCTGTCGAGCAGCGCGCCCGACAGCGAAAACCCCCCGCTCTCCAGCCGGTCGTGGACCTGGCCCGGAGTCGGCGATTTGCGGATCTTCGACTGCAACACGTCGGGCTCGGCGTCGCACACCTTTGTGTAGCGGCCGTTGCCTTCGACGGCGTAAAGCGCGCCAGGACCGCGCAACCGGTTCGGCGGCACCAGCGGATCAAAGCCGACTCCCCTGATCACCGTCTCGATTTCATCGGCCGCCGGTGATGACGGCATCGCGATGTAATAGATACCCGGCGCGAGCAGCACGAGCGGCAGCGCGACCGAGGCAAGCCGAAGCCGGCGGCGCGCGCGGGCGCTGCGCCGGGGTCGCCGGGGTTTCGTCCCGGGGACGTGACCGTCTGTCATCGCGGACAACAATAATGACTCCCGCAAGGACGGTACCCGGCGGGGCAGGCGGAAGCGGGAAGCGTCGCGGCCAATAGCTGCGCGGCGGCGATCGCGGCAATCAAGACGAGGCGCATGACTTCCTCCGTGTTCGGCGTTTTCCCTGTTGCGGTGTTATCGTAAGCCCCGGTATCGAAGCTCCTCTGTGAGCGGTTTCACACCATCAGAAGTTTCTTGTCGTCGAATGTAACAGGGCAAATGAACAGGGTGATCGCATGAGCAAGGCGTTCATCAAGGAAACGGAGGACGAGCCGGAACCGGTGGTCGAGGCGCCGGCGCTTCCCGCTGGGGTGAAGAACTACATGACCCCCGCGGGCCACCGCCGCATGCAGGAGGAATTGCGGCGCCTCATGCGCGAGGAGCGGCCGAAAACCGTCGAGGTGGTTGCCTGGGCGGCCGGAAATGGCGATCGCTCCGAGAATGGCGATTACATCTATGGGAAGAAGCGGCTGCGCGAGATCGACAGCCGCATCCGGTTTCTGACGAAGCGGCTGGAAGCGGCGGAGGTCGTCGACCCGCAGCGGCAAAAGAACCGGGACCAAGTGTTCTTTGGCGCGACGGTCACCTATGCCGACCGGGACGGCACGGAAAAAACCGTCACGATCGTCGGCATCGACGAAGCCGATCTCGACCAAGGACAGGTGAGCTGGGTATCGCCGATCGCCCGCGCGCTGATGAAGGCACATGAGGGCGATGTCGTCGAATTGCGCACGCCCTCGGGGATCGAGCCGATCGAGATTATCGAGATCCGCTATTGCGACGATATGCCCGGCTAAATCGCGCCTGAAGGTTCGCCGCGATCGGGCAGCCACGGGTTGGGTGAGGCGCAGAGTCGGATGTGACGCCACAGCCGTTTTTCGGATGGCATCGACAACAGACGGAACGGCAAGGTGGCCTGGTGCCACATCGGGTTGAGGCTCGGCTCCGCAGTCAGCGCGGCGCCCCAGCGTTCGATCAAGCGCTTGCGCTCGGCGCGGTTGCGCGCCGCCTTCTCCGGGTCGAGATGATCGAGCCCGCGGGTCTTCGATTCGAAATGCCGCAGCGTCACATGCGGCGTCCACAAAATCTTCAGTCCGTTCGAGCGTAATTTCAGCGCCAGATCGATGTCGCTATGGGCAATCGGCAATCCGGCGGCATCAAACCCGCCATGCGCCAGAAAGGTTTCGCGCCGGATCGCGAGAAAGGCGCCGTCGACAGCGCTGACCGCGCGCGTAACATGCCAGCGGCGGCCCGGCCCCGCTTCGGTCTGCGGTTCGTAGAGCCCGTCATGGATCGCCAGCCCCTGCCAGTCGAACAGGATCCCGGCATGCTGCACGGTCCCGTCGGGATAGAGCAGGCGAGTGCCGACCGCGCCGACTTCCGGCCGCGATAGCAACCCGCGCAGCTGCCGATCCCAATTGTCGCTGAGCATCAGCATGTCGTCATTGGCGAAGACAATGAGGGGCTCGTCGCTGAGCTCGACGGCCCGGTTGTTGAGCCGCGACCAGTTGAACGGTTCGTCCATCCGCTCGACTCGCACCCAGGGCTCGGCCGCAAGGGTGTCGAGGATGCGCAAGGTGTCCGGATCGCGGCTGCCATTGTCGATAATCAACAAGTGCAGCGCATCGGGGCGCTCGGCATGCTGTCGCAGACTCGTGACAAAATTTCCGAGATCGCTCCCATTGTCGCGGGTCGGAATGATGACGACGAGCGGTTCCGCCGCATCACGGGGGCGCCAGCGGATTGCAAGCGAGATGGCCGGGCTGTCCGGCGGCTCGACGATGATCGGCCGCTTTTCGCCAACGGCCATGACATAGGCCCAGACCGCCGCCTGATGCGCGCCAGGGGGACTCTCGGCGCTGGCTTCGGCATTGCAGGCAACCAATGGCAACGGGATATGACCGACACCGGCTCCATCGGCGAGATACAGCAACAGCGAGGCGCGGGCGCTGGCCACCGAGCCGGTCACGAGTTGCGCCGCGACCTCGGCATAGGCGGCGCGCTCGATCGCAACAGTCTCACCAAAAGGATTGGTCTCGAGCAGCGTGTCGAAATCGACGAACTGTCGCAGCAGCGGCGCCGTGCGGACGGTGCTTGCGTCGGACACCGACACTGATTCGGCATCGGTGACATAGGCCTTCGCGGCGCAGCGAGTCGCGACGGCGGCCATCCATTCCAGCGCGCGGCGGTGCAGCTCCGCTCCTTCGGCCAGGAACAGCAGCCAGTCCTCGTCACGCGAGAGCGCCACGCGGCGCTCGGCGGCGGCGACAGTTTCGTTCGATCCGATCTCTGCCCAAGAGATGCGCGGATCGGCTGCGGCGGCGCGCTCGACAACGCGACGGCTCTCGGGATCACTGCCGATCACGTATAGCCGCCATTCGGCATTGCTCTGGGCCTGCACAGCCGCGAGCTGGGTGTAAATCCTGTCCAACGCCGCCTCCTGCGCCGGCAGGAGGATGGCGACCCGGCAAGGGCGCAGCGGCGCCGGCGCCGGCGGCACGTCATAAAGAAGGCGAAAGCGGTCGTAGCCGGCGAGCGGCACGGCGGTCTCCGCCTGCACGTCTGGCAATTTGTCGGCGAAACACCGGAGCGCCTCCTGCAGGCGCGCGATCTCTTCGCCGAGCGCCATGATCGCCTCGATGCCGCCGGCCGCGAGCCGGCGCTCGAACAGCTGATGCTGATCGTCGAACGAGCCGGCGAAAAACAATTCGCGCAACGCTTCGGTATTGTCCGGCCGCAGCGTTGCGGCGCGGCGGTAGGCAGCGACCGCCTCGTTATGTCTGCCCTGCAGCTTCAGGGCGTGGCCGAGTTGCAGATGCGTATCGGCATCAGCAGGTGCTTCGGTGAGGGCCTGGCGATAGACCGCCTCCGCCTCGGCCGGCCGACCCGCATCCTTCAGCATGTTGGCGTATTGGACGCGGATATCGGTGCGTTCCGGGGCGAGCGTCAGGGCAGCCGCATAGGCCTCCGCGGCCGCCGCGTATTGCCGGCTATCGCGCAGCCGGTTGCCTTCGCGGATCTGCGCCTGGCAATCCGCGGTTTTTGCGGCGCGGCCGATCACACGAGACGCGGGCGATCGCCCTCGACGATGATCCGCCACAAAACCCGGCTCTCGCTCCGGTCGTAATCGCCGTGCGCGCGGTGCATCGTCGCACGATCGTCGATGACCAGGACATCCCCTTTCCGCCAGCTATGCGTATAGACGATCTCCGGGCGGATCAAGCGGTCGATCAGGTCAGAGAGATAGGCGCGGCTCGCTTCGGGGCTCATGCCCTCGATGTGGAGCGTTTTCGTGATGTGGAAAAAGACCGCGCGCGAACCATGCACAGGGTGCGTCCGCACCATCGGATGAACGATCGGCTTGCTGTACTTCTCCCAGTCCTCCGCGAGGGTGTCGGTCTTGCCGGTATCGAGGCTGTTGACGGTGCGCAATGTCTCGAGACGGCGCCGCTCCGCCTCGGGTAGCGCGGCATAAGCGGCGCGCATCGTGGCGACGCTGGTGCCGCCGCCTTTCGACGGGATCTCGACCCCGTACAATATCGTCGCCGCCGGCGGGCGCTCGCGGTTGGTGTGGTCCGTGTGCCAGCGCTCGGCCGGCTGCTGGCCGTTGCGGTGCCAGACAAGGCCGATATCGGGGTAGCCCGGCATGTGGTGCTGCGAATAATGTTGCCGCATCGGCGGACCGAAGATTTCCGCTGCGCCGAGATATTGCTCCGGGGTCAGGCTCTGGTCGTGGAACACCAAAGCGAGATGCTCGGCCAAAGCGAGGGACAGTTTTTCGCGGGTCGCCGCATCAACCGGGCGTGACAGGTCGATCCCCGAAATCTCGGCGCCGATCGCCGGCGTCAGCGGTGTAATCGTCATCTCGGGCATGGCGTCCTCGCCCTCGCAAGAGCCTCGTTCCGCGATAGTACCCCGGCGGCTCGCCGGTAAAAAGCACCGTCCGCCCCGATATGGCGGACGCTGGCATCCGGGTGTAGCCTGCGGTTATGAACGCGCTCGCGACAGCTGCGATCTACTTTGGCGCCTTCATCGGGGTCGGGCTCATCATCAAAGTCGCCGCCAGCCGGTGGCTCAATATGCGGGACATCGACCTCTCGGAGGTTCGCCGGCAACTCGGACCGAACCAACGCAAATCGAGCCGGTTTCTGCTCGGCATCTGGCGCAAGGAAGACCCGGAGTAAGCCGCGTCTTATCGGCCCAGCCACACGCCCGCGGCGCCGGCCGCGGCCTGGCCGGCGCGGGCGTCGATCTCGGGCTCGGACAGCGTGCTCAGCGGATGATCTATAACAACCGGCACGAGGTCGGGCATACCGAGGGCGGCACGCTGCACCTCGGCTTCGTGCAGAAATTCGGTCGTGACGACGACCGCGATCGGCCGTCCCAGCGCTTCCAATCGAATGCCGTCATGCGTACAGCACGACGTGCACGAGCCTCAATCGCCGATCGCGGTCAGGACGATATCGTTCTCGGCAACGATCTGCGCGAGGAGGGCCGGATCGGCAAATTTCGAGAAGCTTTCCTTTTTGTAATAATGAACCGCCGCGAAACGGTGCTGCTCGCCGAGCCGATCGGCGGTCTTGCGCAACAGCCGGTTCGCATTCCATTTCGTGTTGTCGAGGATACCCAGCCGCAAGCCGTCGAGCGCTGCCGCGCGGGGCGCCGGCAAGATGCGCTCGGCATCGACCCGCCCCCGCGGATCGAAGACGCGTTCGTAGGCTTCGCTCATATCTCTCTCCAATTTACAGATAACACGTGCCGTCGACACAGATCGGTGCGCGGTTGCTCACGCCGTCCTCGATATTGCGCAACACCGGGGAAGACATATGTCCCCAGCCCGGGATAAAGGCCGAAAACCGCCCGGCCGCGCCGCCTATGACAAACAGGTGAATGTGATCGGGACTCGGCACGATCGGAATGCGTGAATCCAGTTCGCGCTTGTACCAGCGCGGCAGGTTGCGGTTATAGACGCGGCCGTAGCGGTGGTCGAAGGCGAGCCGGCCGAACAAATTCCAGGCGTTCATGTGCAGGTAGTTGCGCACGTCGTGCCGGGTCCAGCCCTTGGCGCCGATCGTTTTGGCGTGTTCGGGGCCGATGACGACCGCGCAATGCCCCGACGACACCGCGTTGTTGTTGGCGATCGTGCTCATCGCGGAGCAGATGCTGTCGAGGATGCCCTCGGGATCGTCGGCGACATGGTTGGTGACGCTGTGCAGCGGCTCGGCGGCGATGACAAAGACGGTCGAGTCGTCGGGCGCGAAGCCCTTCTCGACGTGGTAGGGGGCCCACGGACTCTCCGCCTCGTTCTCGGCGACGGCATAGGTGTATTTGCCGGGATGCCCCAGGGTCGCCTTGTCGAGATCGCCCGGCCAGGCGCCGCCGACATTGAGCAGCACAAGGCGGATCGCGCGGCCGATCGTCGCATTGGCGCGGTTGCCCGAGCCGAAGGCGTTGGCGCCCGCATTCATGCCGATCGCGCGTGCGATCGGGCCGTTCACGACAAGGAGCGGCGCCGCCATATGCGTCGTCGCCTGCACACCGTTCAGGTTGAACGCCGGCTGGGTCAGCGCGAGCAATGCGGCGCGCACGACCGGCGCGTATTCCGGTTTGCAGCCCGCCATCACCACGTTGATCGCCAGCACCTCGCGCGTCAGGCTGCCATGCCGCGGCGGGATTTTGCATTCGACGAGCTCGGGATCGCCGCCGAGCGCCGCGACCATGGTCTCCACCTTGTCCGCTGTCGGTGGCACGACGGGCAGCCCGTCGGTCCAGCCCTGCTCGAAATACCATTCGGCGAGATCGGTGCCGCGCGGCACTTGCAGCGCTGTGCCGGCGAATGTCGTGCTGTCGTTCATGTCAGGGCGACGAGAGCCATCATCGCCGGTCGGCAGGCGCGTTGACCGGCGCGTAGCCGGGCTCGACCCGCACATCGACGACTGCGACGCCGCCGCCCTCGACGGTATCGATGCCGGCGCGCAGCGCGCGTACCAACTCGTCCGGGCGGCGGATCGGGCCGAACCCGGCGGCGCCCTGCCCGCGCGCCAGCGTTGCGAGGTCGGGCTCGGGATCGGCGATGCGCTGGCCGATCCAGCGGTTTGCGGCGGGCCGGCTGCGCTGCCGCGCCATGCGATCCTGGTGCAATTCGTCGTTGAAGAAGGAATTGTTGTTCGACACGACGACAAGCAGCGGGATCCGGTAATGCACCGCCGTCCAGATCGCGGTGCAGCCCATCAGAAAATCGCCATCGCCGAGCACCGCGATAGGCAAGCGGCCGCTGTCGCGCAATGCCAAAGCGGCGCCGACCGCCATGCCAGGCCCGCCGCCGATGCCGCCGCCCCCATCGCCGCCGAGCGTGTCGAGCGGGTGCCCGATCTCCCAGGTATTGCCGATCCAGGCGAGCGGCGTGCGGATCAATGTCGTCGGGCGGTTGCCGACCGCCTCGCGCAAGCCGGCGGCGAGCATCAAGGGCGCGATCGTGTCGCCGCTGAGCGCCGGCAGGGCGGCGCGCGGGGTGGGCTGGCGGCCCGGCCACCCCGGCTCGCGCGGTTGCAGCAACGGGAGCAATGCCTCGACGACGGTGTCGGGCATCGCCGCGATGTGCAGATCGACAGGCGCGAGGCCCTGGTAGTCCATGCTCCAGCCATTGTGCACGAGATGATCGAGCGAAGCGGAGATGACCTTGCTCTTCACCGGCTCGGCGCCCCAGGCGGTCTTGAGGAGGCCGGCAAGATCGACCCAATCGAGGTTCACGACGACATCGGCGGCGCGGATCAATTCGCAGGCCGCGTCGCTCGGCTGGTTGCCGGCCGGCGGGCCCTGCAATTTGTGCGACGAGGGAAAGCCGGCGCCCGCCTTCGGGTCGGTCAAGACAATCGCGCCGAGCGCCTCGGCGAGCTTGATGCGCTGTTGCCATTCGGCATCGCCGCGCGCCACGCGGCCGATCAGAATCAGCGGCCGCTCGGCCTTTTGCAGCAGCGCGGCGGCCTCGCGCAGCGCGGCGGGATCGGGCGCGATCGGACGCGGCGGGCGAAAGCGTTGCGCGCTCGGGAGGGGCGGCAATTCGCCGATGCGGCTCTCCTGCAAGGCCGCGTCCAGGCAGATGTAGACGGGGCCGCAGGGCGGCGTCAGCGCCATGCGGTGCGCGCGCAGCATCGATTCCGCGGCGGCGGCGACCGAGGCCGGCTGATCGTCCCATTTTGTGTAATTACGGATAAGGGCGCCCTGGTCCTGGGCGGTGTGGATCCAATCGATCCAGGGACGACGCTTGGCGGCATCGACCGGCCCCGTCGCGCCGAGCACGACGACCGGCGCGCGGTCGCACCACGCATTGAAGATCGCCATCGTCGCATGCATGAGGCCGACATTGCTGTGGACAATCGCGCCCATCGGACGCCCGGTCACCTTGGCGTAGCCATGCGCCATGGCGACGGCGTGCTCCTCGTGAAGGCACAGCAGCATCTGCGGGTCGCGGTTGCCGAGGAGGTTGACGAGGCTGTCGTGCAGACCGCGATAGGAGGCGCCGGGGTTCAGCGCGACATAAGGAACGTCGAGCTCGCGCAGCATCAGCGCGACCGCGTCGCTCCCCCAATAATCTCCGGGTTCGTTGCCGAGCGCCGGCCGCTCGATCGCCGCCGGCCCACCCTGCACGTCTGCCATGATTCCTCCCGCCGCTTGCGTCGCGCGCTGGAGGAAGATTAGGCCTTCCCGGCGAAATACCGCAACGCGGCTCGCGCCAGGCCGTTTGCGGTGCGGAGAGAGAGGCCGGTATATGACGACATTTTCGCTGGTCCCCGGGTCGGAGGGACCGCGGCGCGAATTCAGGATCACCTGGGGCTTGCGGGCCGGCTATGGCCCCGCGGGGCGCATCTACGACCTCGAAGAAGCAATCCGGGGCGCACACCGCTGGATGCGCGAGCGTGACGCGCGCGGCGCCCCGTTCCTGTCGGGGATGCTGACGCGCGGCGAGGTCATCTATGTGGGCTCGCCCGAGGCCACGCATGATCGCGAGCCGGTAGCGATTTTCACAGGAGAGGTTTTGCCGCTCTATGCGAGCGGCCTCGACGACGATGCCGTCCGCGAGCTGCTGAACGAGTTGGCCGGCGAGATCGGGACGATGCTCGACCAGGAGGAGGTCCACATCGCTTACCGCGATTCCACCTGGACCTTGAAGCGAGGCGGCTGAGCAGACCCAAAAGTGGTAGGCCCGGCAGGACTCGAACCTGCGACAACGCCGTTATGAGCGGCGCGTTCTAACCAGCTGAACTACGGGCCCGCCTGAGCGCAAAAACTACACCCCTTGGCGGGGCTTGTCCCGGCCATCCACGACGTAGCTGGCAAGACGTGGCCCCCCGGACAAGCCCGGGGGAACCTGATGGACGCTCCCGAGAGAAAGATCAGGTGTCGAGGAAGGAGCGCAATTTGCGCGAGCGGCTGGGGTGCTTGAGCTTGCGCAGCGCCTTCGCCTCGATCTGACGTATGCGCTCGCGCGTCACCGAGAATTGCTGGCCGACCTCTTCCAAGGTGTGGTCGGTGTTCATGCCGATGCCGAAGCGCATGCGCAAAACCCGCTCCTCGCGCGCGGTCAAGGACGCCAAGACGCGCGTCGTCGTCTCGCGCAGATTGGCCTGGATCGCCGCGTCGAGCGGCAGGACCGCGTTCTTGTCTTCGATAAAGTCGCCGAGATGCGAATCTTCCTCGTCGCCGATCGGCGTTTCGAGGCTGATCGGCTCCTTGGCGATCTTCAGAACCTTGCGCACCTTCTCCAAAGGCATCGCCAATTTCTCGGCGAGCTCCTCGGGGGTCGGCTCGCGGCCGATCTCGTGCAGCATCTGGCGTGAGGTGCGCACCAGCTTGTTGATCGTCTCGATCATATGCACCGGGATGCGGATCGTGCGCGCCTGGTCGGCGATCGAGCGGGTGATCGCCTGACGGATCCACCACGTCGCATAGGTCGAGAATTTGTAGCCGCGGCGGTATTCGAATTTATCGACCGCCTTCATCAGGCCGATATTGCCTTCCTGGATCAAATCGAGGAATTGCAGCCCGCGGTTGGTGTATTTCTTGGCGATCGAGATGACGAGCCGGAGATTGGCCTCGACCATCTCCTTCTTGGCGCGGCTGGCCTCGCGCTCGCCGCGCTGGACGGTCTGGACGACGCGGCGGAATTCGGCGATCGGCAATTTCGCCTCACCGGCGATCTGCGCAATCGCGGCGCGGTGGCGCGCAACATCGTCGAGATGCTTCTCGACGAGCTTTGGCCAGCCGCGGCCCGGCAATTTGCCGGCCCGTTCCAGCCAGTCGCCCGACAATTCGTCGCCCATGTAATGCTGCAGGAAGTCGGCGCGCTTGACGCCGGCGGTCTCGGCGAGCCGCAGCAGCCTGCCCTCTTCGGCGACAAGGCGGCGGTTCAGCTCATAGAGCTGCTCGACGAGGTGCTCGATGCGGGTGTTGTTGAATTTGACCTTGCCGAGGGCTTCAACGACCTCGTCCTTCAGCTTGTCGTAGCGGCGCTCGGTGGCGCGGGGCAGCTGGGTCCCCTTAACGATCGCGGCGATGCGCTGGTCCTGGATCTTGGCGAGCTTTTTGTGGCGATCGGCGATGCTATCGAAGATCGCCATCATGCCGGGCCGCAGCTGGGCTTCCATCGCGGCGAGAGAGGGACCAGCTTCCTCGCCGTCTTCTTCGCCGTCGCTGTCGCCCTCTTCGCTCAGCTCGACGACGACATCGTCGCTCGCCGCGGCGGCACCATCCGGGTCGCCGACCGCCTCGGCGGCCTTGATGATTGCGGCGCCGGCCTCATCAAGATTGGCGGCACCGTAGGTCGCGTCCAAATCGATGATATCGCGCAGCAGCATCTTGTTTTCGTTCAGCGCGTCGCGCCACCCGACCATCGCACGCACGGTCAGCGGGCTCTCGCAGATGCCGCCGATCATCATCTCGCGGCCGGCCTCGATGCGCTTGGCGATCGCGATCTCGCCCTCGCGCGACAACAGCTCGACCGACCCCATCTCGCGCAGATACATGCGCACGGGATCGTCGGTGCGGCCGATATCGTCGTCGACATTGCCGCGCGCTTCGCTCTCGCCGTCCTCGGCCTCACGCTCGGCTTCGGCGGGATCTTCGCTCTCTTCGCCTTCGACAACGTTGATGCCGAGCTCGGAGAGCATCGTCATCGTGTCCTCAATCTGCTCCGAGGACACCTGATCCTGCGGCAATGCGGCGTTCAGCTCGTCATAGGTCAGATACCCGCGCTCCTTGCCGCGCGCGACCATCTTCTTGATCGCGATGGCGATCGTATCGAGGAGCGGCGCCTCGGCCACATCCTCGCGGGTTTCTGCCGTCTCTGCTGCTGCCGCCGCCTTGCTCGCCATACCGCCATCCTCTAATGCCAATCAGGGATACGCCGCCCCGCCAGGGGCTCAAACCGTTTAAACTCATCGAGACGCCTGCCGCCGGACAATCGCCGCGCGGCGCGTCTTTAAGAAATTCCTATCGAGGATCCTGCTCGCTCGCGCCGCCGGACAAAAACTCGGCCGTCGCAACGTCCTCCTCGCTCTGCCGCCCGTGCAACGCCAGGAACCGTTCCCAGGTCGCGTCCGACGGGTCCCGCGCCAGGGCCTCGGCCGCGGTGGCGCGCTCGCTGCGCACTTCCTCCCTAATCATCCTCAGTACATGTAACCAGCCCTGACGGACCGCATCCTCATCCCCGTCCCTGGCCAAGAAGCCCGCATGGTCAAAGGAAGGCGACAGCAGCCCATCCAAGGTCGAGCCGAACCCGCAGCGTTCTAAGTGTTGACGCAGCCCCGAAGCGTCAAGCCCCGGCTGCAAGACCTCGACCTGTAAAATCTCACGGCGAAGTCTGTCAAGTTCGGGCTCCGGGAAATCAATCGCCGCGATCTCTTCACTCGCCTCACCCATCAGAAAGGGATGTTGCAGAAGCATCCGCACCAAGATTTCGCGGCGCAGCCGAGCCGGCGAGCGCGGCGGCGGAGGCGGTATCTCGCCTGCCGATATAATGCCCGGGATTGCGGCGCGAGCCGCTCCCTGGGGCGAGGTGGGCCGGCCCTTCGACCACGGCGCGCCGCCTCCCACCGGACGATTCCCCGCCGGACGGCCCCCCGCCGCCCTGCCCAGCGCGAACAGGCGCTCACGGAAGAAGCGGCGATATTCGAACTGCACGGCGCGGTCGGCAATCAGCGCGGCATTGCCCATCAGCCGGCGCTCCAAATCGGCGCGCCGCTCCGGCGTGTCGATCGGCCGAGCCGCAAACTCCGACTGCCATAGCACCTCGGATAGCGGCCGCGCCGCGGCGAGTATTTCGGCAAAAGCCGGCTTGCCGCCGCTGCGGACCAAGGAATCCGGGTCCTCGCCCGGCGGCAATACGGCAAAGCGCAGGCTGCGGCCGGGCTGCAACAATGGCAAAGCGCGGTGCAGCGCCCGCACCATTGCGCGCTGCCCGGCCGTGTCGCCGTCGAGGCACAGCACCGGTTCGGGCGAAAGGCGCCACAATTCCTGGAGATGCGCCTCGGTCAGGGCCGTGCCGAGCGGCGCCACCGCCGTGCCAAAGCCGGCGCGATGCAGCGCGATGACATCCATATAGCCTTCGACGACGATGACTGACGGCGCTTCACCGCCGTCGCTGCGCGCGAGATTGGCGCGCGCCGCCGCCCAGGCGTAGAGCACGCGCCCTTTTTCGAACAGCGGGGTGTCGGGCGAGTTCAGGTACTTTGGCTGATCATCGCCCATCGTGCGGCCGCCAAAGGCGATGACCCGCCCGGCCCGGTCGCCGATCGGGAACAAGACGCGGCCGCGGAAATAATCGTAGGGCTCCCCGCCGCCTTCCGGCCGGCGCAGCAAGCCGCCTTCGATCAGCAAGGTCTCCGGAAATTCGCCGGACAGCGCACGGCGCAGCGCGTGGCGATCGTCGGACGCCCAGCCCAGTCGGAAACTGCGGATCGTCTCCTCGTCGAGACCGCGCGCCATGAGATAGTCGCGAGCTCGGCTGCCTGCCGGCGACCACAGCCGCGCCTCGTAGAACTTCGCCGCCGCGGCAAGCGCCTCGAGCAATGTCTTTTGGCGCTGGGCTCGCTCGCGATCCTGCGGCGTCTGCTGCGGCACGGCGAGCCCCGCCTCCGCCGCGAGACGCTCAATGGCCTCGATAAAATCGAGGTTCTCGGCGCGCATCAGATAGCCGATCGCATCGCCATGCGCGCCGCAGCCAAAGCAGTGAAAGAAGCCCTTATCCTCGACGACGTAGAAGGACGGGGTCTTTTCGTGATGGAACGGGCAGAGGCCACCCAGTTCGCGCCCCCGCCTGATCAGCTTTACGCGCCGACCGACCAGCGATCCCAGCGGCACGCGGGCGCGCAATTCCTCGAGAAAGCCGGGTGGGAAGGCCATCCTGCTCTAGGACCGCGGGCCTCTGGCCCGCATCGGGCGGGCGAGACGCCCGCGGTCCGATAAGGTCATCTCCACCCTATCCCAGCAATTGCTTCACGACGGCGCCGGCGCGGGCCATGTCCAAGACGCCCGCATGGCGCTCGCGCAACAGGCCCATGACCTGCCCCATATCCTTGATGCCGGCGGCGCCGGTCTCGGCGATCGCCGCCTTGGCCGCGGCGGCAATCTCCTCCTCGCTCAGCTGCTTCGGCAAGAAGCTTTCGATGATGGCGATCTCTTCCTCTTCCTGCTGTGCCAATTCCGGGCGGTTGCCCTGGCGGTAGAGCGCGATCGATTCGCGGCGCTGCTTCACCATCCCTTGCAGAAGGCGCAGGATCTCGGGATCGGGAATGCCCTCTTGATTGCCGCTGCCGCGCGCCTCGACATCGCGCTCCTTCAACCCAGCCAGGATCAGCCGCACGGTCGACAAGGTGCGCGTATCCTTGGCGCGCATCGCCTGCTTCAGCCGCTCGCTGAACGCGTCGCGCAGCATTCCCCCTCCTGATTCGCGGCTTCCTCGCAGCCTACCCGCTTTCGCCCCCTGCGGCTAGTTGTCCAAGGCAGGATTTAAGCCGTTGAATCGCCGGTAAGTTCCCCAGCAAAGGAGGGGTGCGCGGGTTGACGCTATTGAGGGCCGCCCTTATGTTTCGGGCGTTTGGCGCGCCTTTGGCCGTCCGCGTCGCCCCGACCG
>JBKOVT010000170.1:0-21504 GCA_046724035.1 Pseudomonadota bacterium
CGCGGCGAGACGGTGTCGGTCGCCGAATCCTCGACGGCGGGCCTGATATCGGCGGCATTGTTGGCCGTCGGCGGCGCCTCGGCCTATTTCATGGGCGGCGCCGTCGTCTATACGCGCGCCTCACGCACCGAATTGTTGCGGGTCACCGAGGCCGAGTTTGCCGCGATGACCGGGATCACGCCGTCGACCGAGCCCTATGCCATGTTATTCGCGCGCAAGATCAAGGAGCGTCTCGACACGACCTGGTCCATCGGCGAGACCGGCACGGCCGGCCCGACCGGCAGCCGCTACGGCCACGCGCCCGGGCATTCCTGCATCGCGGTCATCGGCCGGGTCGAGCGCGCCATCACGGTCGAAACCGGCAAGGCGGACCGGGTCGACAATATGCGCGCCTTTACCGTCGCCGCGCTCGATCTCCTCGAAAAGACGCTCGGCTAACCGCCGGCGATACCGGCGCGCTTACCGGTAGATCAGGCATTCCTCGGGACGCCCGCGGCGCTCCCAGCCGGCGCGCTCGAGCGCCGGCACGGTGTCTGCATCCTCGGGGTAGCCGAGGCAGAAATAACCGATCAGCCGCCAATCCGCCGGGACATCGAGCGCCGTTGCGACGGCGACCGGCTCGAGGATCGAGATCCAGCCCATCCCGATCCCCTCGGCCCGCGCCATCAGCCACAGGGTGTGCGCCGCCAGGACGGCCGAATAGTCGATCGTCTCGGGCATCGTCAGGCGGCCGAGGCCATGCCCTTGTTGGGTTCTCGGGTCGGCGAAGACCGCGAGGTGACACGGCGCCTCGTCCAGCCCGGCGAGCTTCAGGCGGGCATAATGCCGGGCGCGCTCGGCCGCCTGCCCAGCCAGCGCGGCGGCGTTGCAATGCAGGAAATTCTCGCGTACCGCCGCGCGCCGCGCCGGCAGATCGACCAGCACGAACCGCCAGGGCTGGCTCAAACCGACCGATGGCGCGAGACAGGCAAGCCCGATGAGCCGCTTGATCGTTCCCTCGGGCAACGGGTCACGGCGGAACCGCCGCACATCGCGCCGCCAGGTGAGCAAGGCTTGTAGGTGAGAGCGAAACGCCGGATCGAAGTTGGGGGCCTTTGCCATAGAAGAGTGGCGTTGATGCCGCTCAGTCTAGCGTAGTTGATTGTAGAGCGCGGCGACGCGCTCCTTATAGCGTGCGACCGAGAACAATTCCGCTTGGGTGCGGCCGCGCTCGCTCAATTCGGCGCGCAGCCCGGCATCGGCGGTGATCATCTTGATCGCCCGCGAGATGTCGTCGGTTTCATAGGGGTTGACGTAGAGCGCGGCGTCACCGGCGATTTCGGGGAGCGAGGAGGTGCGCGAGGTCACGACCGGGGTTCCGAGCAGCATCGCCTCGAGAACCGGCAGACCAAAACCCTCATAGAGCGAGGGAAACAATACCGCGCGCGCGCCGCGGATCAATGTCACCAGCATGGGCAGGCTGACATATTCAAAATGGTGGATCCGCCGCTTGTCCTGGGGGCGAGCGCGCTCTTCCTCCCGCATCTCGCTGAGCCATTTGGCTTCGGCTTGGTTGCCCCAGCCGACCGCCCCCGTGACCACCAGCGGGATATCGACTGCCGAGAGCATGTAGGCGTCGAACAGGCGCTGTACATTCTTTTTTGGTTCGAGCGCGCCGTAGAACAGCAGGTAATTCCGCGGCGTCAGCCCGAACGAGCCGCGCAATTGCTCCGCGACGACCTCGTCGGAGCGTTCGACGAATTCGCGCGGAAATTCGACTGCTTCATAGGTATTGGTCACCCGCTTCTCGTCGACCCCGAGCACTTCGACGATGTCGCGCTTCGATTGCTCCGAGACGGTAACGATATGATCCGCCTCGGCGCCGATCTTGCGCAACAGCCGGTAGGTCTGCCGCTTATTGTCGAGCGTCGTGAACGGCAGCCGCAGCGGCACCAGATCGTGGATCGTGTAGATGTTGCACGCGCCTTTCGCCCGGATCGGAAGCTGATAGGTGCAGTGCAGGATATCCGGGCGCGTCTCGAATTCGAGATCGGTGAACCGCCCGCTCCATGAGAAATAGAGGCGGGCATTGGCAAACAGGTTGCGCGAGACAAAGACCTGATCGCGCAGCGGCAGACGAGACTGGAAGTGATCGGTGACGACGGTGCCGCTGAGGTTGACCGGCTCCGGCTTTACGCCGCGAATATGGCTCAGCTGATCGACAACCCAATTGTAGGCTCGGCGGTGCCGCGGCACAGGCGGGCCACTGTTGGGATCGAAAAACGCGATTTCGCGGAGGAGCGGATTTTTTGCCGGGCGATGCGGGGAGCTGTAGACGACTCCGACATCATAGCCGAGCTGGCGCACGAGGCCGGCGAGCAGCCGCGTATAGGTCGCGATGCCGGTGCCGCGTTCGAGCGAGAGGTTGAGACCGTCGAAATAAATGCGCCGGCTCATCGCCAGGCTCTCGCTCCCGCCCGCTGTCTGTAGATTCGATCCGCGCCGCGGGGCGATAGCATCCTGCTGCCTCCGCTGTCGAGAGCGAAACCGATAGACGCCTCGGCTGCGTCGTGCCGCGGCGGAGGCTGTACCGTCCGGGCTAGCGCAGCGCCGCGTACCCCAAGCCCGGTGGCGTTCCGGCGATCTCGCTGACGAGCTTGCGGGTGATCGCTTCGGCGAAGCTGTCGAAATTCTCGACCTGCAGCAGAAAGGCGCCGGGTCCGCCGATGACGTTCTCCTCGAAATATTTCGGCAACCCACCGGGCGGCTGCGTGTGAAAGGCATAGCCCGGATTGGCCTGCGTATTGATGATCGCGAGACCGTTGATCGTGATCCCCGAGGCGATCGCCTGGTCGCGCGCCTCGGTCACCGGACGCCCGGAATTATTCGTGCCATCGCCCGAGACGTCGATGATGCGCTTCTCGGCTTGGGGCGGAGCGGCGGCGAACCGTTCCAGGGAATAGTCGATCGCCGCGCTGATCGAGGTGCGCCCGAGAAAGGAGCGCGGCGCCGCGAGCATTGTCGCGGCAATGCCGCCGGCGGCTTCCTCGTCGCGCACGACGGTCCAGTCGACGACGACATTTTGGTCGGACGCGCCCGACCATTCGATAAAGGTGATGGCGATCGCATGGCTGCGGCCGCCAGCGATGGCCCGCAGCACGCGCGGATCGGTCATCGCCGCCGCATAGCCTTTGCGCTGCAGGTTGAATTCCCCGTCATCGATGCTGCGCGACACATCGGCGGCGAGCACCAGCAAGAGGTCGACCGTCTCGGCCCGCGCGACCGCCATGCCGGCAAGCCATGCAAGCAGCGTTATGATGGCAGCCGTTGTTTTCATCACGACTGGCTCTCCCGGTTCGCGGTCAGCATAAGCTGCCCCGCCCTGCCGGGGGAAGAGGCACGCGGCGCGCCCCGCTTTGAGGCGCGGAGGAGAGGCCCGGAGGACCGCAATGCGCCTTGCGCAAGACCGCCTGACGATCGAGACGAAGCCGCGCGAGATAAGGGAGATCACGCGGGAAGTGGCGGGCTGGGCGGCGCGCCAGGGGATCGCGCGCGGGTTGTTAACGATTTTTATCCCGCATACCTCGGCCTCGCTCCTGATCCAGGAGAACTATTCGCCGGCGGTGCGGCAGGATCTGGCGGCGTTTCTGGCGCGGCTGGCGCCGGAGGAGCCGGCGCTCTATCGCCACAACGATGAGGGGCCGGACGATATGCCGGCGCATCTGAAGAGCGCCCTGACGCAGGTCCAGCTGACAATCCCGGTCAGCGACGGCGAGATCCAGCTCGGCACCTGGCAGGGGATCTTCCTGCTCGAGCATCGGGCCGCGCCGCACCGCCGCGATCTGATCCTGACCCTGATCGGCGAGGCGGAGGAGACGAAATGAGCTCGCCTGGCGTTCCGTTCGGGCAAACGCCGGATGGAGATGCGGCGCGGCTCTACACACTCGAGAGTGATTCCCTGCGGGTGCGCATCACCGATTATGGCGGCCGGGTTGTCTCGCTCGAGATGAGGGAGCCGGAGGGTGGCTGGTTCGATGTCCTGCTCGGCTTTGATAATGCCGCGGAATACGCCAAAGCGGGCGGGGCGTTCGGCGCGTTGCTGGGGCGCAATGCGAACCGGATCGCCCGCGGCGAGCTGACGATCGATGGCCGGCAGTATCAACTCGCGGCCAACGATCGCGGCGCGACATTGCATGGCGGGCCCAAGGGCTTTGACATGGTGCTGTGGCAGGTCCGGGCCGTCGGCAGGGATGAGCTGCTGCTCGCCTATGTCAGCCCGGATGGGGACCAGGGTTTCCCCGGCGAGCTTCGGGTCGAGGCGCATTATCGGATCAGAGGCGCGGCGCTGTTGCTCGAATTGCGGGCGGAGACCAGCGCGCCGACGGTCGTCAGCCTCAGCGCGCATCCCTATTTGAACCTCGGCGGTGCCGGATCGGGTGACATTCTCGACGACGAGGTCACGATCGCCGCAGACAGGTTTCTGCCAACCGATGCGACCCAGATCCCGACCGGCGAGATCCGAGCCGTCGACGGCACCCTGTTCGACTTTCGCCAGCCCGCCGCGATCGGCGCGCGCATCCGGCGCACCGACCCGCAATTGCTGAACGGCCAGGGCTACGATCACTATTACGTGCTCGGACCCCAGACTGGGCCGGAGCCGCGGTTTGCGGCGCGTGCGCGCGATCCTCGCAGCGGCCGATATGTCGAGATCCACACGACGCAGCCCGGGCTGCAATTCTACAGCGGCAATCAGCTGAACGGTTCGGTGGCCGGGCGGGGCGGGGTCATTTATCGGCAATCGGCCGGGCTCGCTTTTGAGCCGCAGGGCTTTCCGGACGCGCCGCATCATCCGAGTTTTCCCACGACGGTCCTGCGCGCCGGGGTCTATCGCGAGGTTATCGAGTATCGCTTCGGGACCGAATAGGAGGTCGGCCGACCAGCGCCTTTACCAGGAGAGCGTCAGCCGGTCCCGCTGCATCTCAAAGCTCTTAAGCCGGCTGAGAAAGCTCATGCCGAGCACCGATTGCGGCGCGTTGGCGATCACCGCGGCGCGCACATCGCCAATCGAGATCCGGCCGACGCGGACGTCGCGCAACACCGTCGTGGCGGCCGGCACCGTGCCGCTCGCGGTGCGCATCGCCTTGTCGAATACCAGGGCGCTCGGGTCGATGCCGGCGGCCCGCGCATCGCTCGGGGTCAAGACGACAAGGGTCGCGCCGGTGTCGACGAGAAAGCGCATCGGCGCGCCGTTGGCCGTCCCGGGAACGACAAAATGCCCGTCCGAACCGGCGTGGTAGACGAGTGTATTGGCGCTCGGTCGCAGAATGCTGACCTCCGCCGCGGTGTTGTTCGGCGTTTGTGCCGCGGCGGGCAGCGACAACCCGACCAGGGCGAGCCCGCCAAGCGCCATCAACAATGTTCTCATCAGACCAGACCCCTGTTGCCTATAGCTCCCGCCGGACCTGCGCCGCGCCTTCGGCCAGCGCCTGCAATTTGCCGAACGCGGTGCCGCGCGGCAGGTATTTCATGCCGCAATCCGGCGCCGCGACGAGCCGCTCGGCAGGGACGTAACGCAAAGCCTTGCGCAAGCGCGCCGCCACAGACTCCGCCGTCTCGATTGCCGGATCGTTAAGATCGAGGACGCCGAGGACGACGGTCTTGCCGGCGAGATCCCGCAACACGCCGAGATCGAGCCGGGGCTGCGCCGCCTCGATCGAGATCTGTCCGGCCGCCGAGTCGGCGAGCTGCGGCAGAAAGGCGTACCCGGCGGGCTTGTTCTTCACCATCGCGGCATAACCAAAGCAGAGATGCACGACGGTCGGGCCGGGGATGCCGTCGAGCGCGCGGTTGATCGCCTTGACCCCGTAGCGGGCCGCCTTGTCGGGGGCGGTGCGCACCCAGGGCTCGTCGAGCTGCACGACATCCACGCCGCTCGTCTTCAGTGCGCGCAATTCTTCGTTGACGGCGACGGCGTAATCCATCGCGAGCTCTTCCTCGTCGGCATAAAAGGCGTTCTCGGCTTGCTGCGACAAGGTGAACGGGCCCGGCAGCGTGATCTTTGTGGCATGCGCCGCGTGGCGCAGCAGGAACTCGGCATCGCGCATTTCCACGGGGCCGCGCCGCCTTATCTTGCCGACGACGCGCGGCACCGGCGTCGTGCCGCCGCCGCTGCGCCCGACATGGCCGGGATGTTCGGCGTCGATGCCGTCGAGCGCCAGCGCAAACCGGTTGGAGTAGCTTTCGCGACGGATCTCGCCGTCGCTGACGATATCGATCCCGGCCCGCTCCATGTCGCGGATCGCAAGAATCGTTGCGTCGTCCTGCGCTTGTTCGAGCAGCGGCTCGGGGATGCGCCAGATGTCGCGCGCCGCAACGCGCGGCACGCCATGATGCGCAAGCGCCGAGCGGTCGACGAGCCAATCGGGCTGCGGATAGCTGCCGACGACGGTCGTCGGGATCGGGTGCGTCGGATACGTCATGGCGCATTACCTCCAACAAAATACCGGCCGGCGCTTGCAACAGCGCCGGCCGGCAATCGCTAAGCTCGATGCGGGCGAACTACGGCGCGACGCGTGCGCCCACCGTCGATTGCCCGGCGGAGGCGGCCTCGTATTCCGCCTCGGTCGAGATCTCCTTGTTGGTGTAGTCCGGCAGCATCAATGTCGCGACGATGCTGATGATCGCGCAGATCACGACATAAATGCCGATCGGCACCGTCGAGTTGTAGGTGGCGAACAGCCAAGTCGAGATGAACGGCGCCGGCCCGCCTGCGATGATCGAGGCCAGTTGATAGCCGATCGACGCACCGCTGTAGCGAAGCCGCGGCGTGAACGCCTCGGCGATCAATGCCGCCTCGGGCCCGTACATCGTCATGACCGGGATAAAGGACAGCGCCACCGCGATAAAGATCATCGTCGCGCTCTTGGTATCGAGCATAGCGAAATAGACAAAGGTGAAGATCGCGACGAAGACGCAGCCGATGATGTACATCTGCCGGCGTCCGATCCTGTCGGATATCGCACCGGCAATGGGCGCCCAGACAAAGCCGAGCGCAGTTGTCGTGATCAGCCCGATCAGGAGCAGGTCGCGCGAGGCGCCGAGCACCTGCGTCCCATAGGTGAAGATGAAGGCATTGAAGATATAGCCCGGCGATTGCTCGGCGAGGCGCAACAGCGCCGTCAGAACGATCTCCTTGGGCTGCTTCCGGAACACCTCGATCGTCGGGGCGCGCTCGACCTTTTTCTCTTCGACGATGCGGCGGAACACCGGGGTCTCGAGAATGCCGAGCCGGATCCACAACCCGACGCCGACCATGACGATGCTGAGCAGGAACGGGATGCGCCAGCCCCAGACCAGGAACTGGTCGCCGGAGATCCAGCTAAAGATCAACACGGCCAGATTGGCCAGGAAGAGACCGGCCGGCGCGCCGAATTGCGGCCAGGATGCAATGAAGCCGCGGTTCTTGCTGGTGCGCGCCCATTCCATCGCGAGCAATACCGAGCCGCCCCATTCGCCGCCGACGCCGATCCCCTGGATCAGCCGCAGCAGGGTCAGGATGACGGCGCCCCAGAGCCCGATCATGTCGTAGCCGGGCACAAGGCCGACGAGGGCTGTGGCGATGCCAGTCATCAGCAAGGTGACGATCAGCGTCGCCTTGCGTCCGATCCGATCGCCGTAATGGCCGAAAATCGCGGCGCCGATCGGCCGCGCGATAAACCCGATAAAAAAGACGCCGAATGCCTTCAGCGTGTCGATCAACGGGTCGGAGCCGGAAAAGAACACGTGCCCGAACACCAGCCCGGTCATCGTGCTGTAGATCAGGAAATCGTACCATTCGATTGTCGTGCCGACCGTGCTGGCGATAACGGCGCGGCGCAGATGCGCGCTGTGCTCAGCTTCCGACAACCGGCCCGAGACCCCGTCTGTTGCGGCCATTTCCTTCCCCTATGGTGTTGTTATATCAGGGCGATCATATACCGGGGATTGCGGGTGGCAAGCCGGTCAAGCCGCCAGGCCGCGATAGCGATGCGGGACGCGCTGGATGTCCTGTACGAGATCGCGCGGTACTTCGGCCGCGTCGCCAACGCCGTCGCCGCGCAGGGTCAGCGAGTCCACCATGCCGCCGAAGCGCTTCTCGATCGCGGCGGCGATCTGGTCGTGGCGGCCGACCGCGGCAAAGAGATGCGCGACATCGTCCGGCACCTCCTTGGCCATCTCGCCCCATTTGCCCTCGCGCGACATCGCATGCAATTTGTGGCCGAGGTCTTCGAGGCCGTGCGTCGCGAGAACCGGGAAATAGGCCGGGGTCGAGCCGTAGAACGCGACGCGCTGGCGCACCCATTCGAAGCGCTTGGCGACGCTCGCATCGTCGGGTCCGGTCGCGAGAAATCCGCCGCCCGAGATCTCGTATTGCTCGCGCTTGCGTCCGGCCTTTGCGAGCCCGGCCTCGATGCGGGGCATGATCTCGTCGGTGAGATACTTCCGCGTGCAGAAGCCGTGGAGTTTGACGCCATCGCATTCCTCGGCCGCGACCTTCAGCATCGCGGGACCGACGGCGGCGATCATGACCGGGGGCGGCGGCGCGTCGATCGGCGGCGGCGTGAAATTCGGGGTCATCAAGGTGAATTTGTAATGCTGCCCCTCATAGGCGGGCTTCTCGCCTGATTTCCAGCAGCGCCAGATCGCGCGCAACACCTGCACGTATTCGCGCATGCGCGGCGCCGGCGGGCTCCATGGCACCGAGAAGCGCCGCTCGTTATGACCGCGCACCTGCGACCCCAGCCCGATGACAAAACGGCCGCCGGTCGAGCCGGCGAGGTCCCAACCGACCTGCGCCACCGCCATCGGGGTGCGCGCGAACGAGATCGCGACGCCGGTATGCAATTCGACGCGCTCGGTCGCGACCCCCGCGACCGCGAGCGCCAGGAACGGGTCGTGCTGGTTCTCCATCGAGATGATGCCGTCATAGCCTTCGGCCTCGGCGGACTTGGCCGTCGCTGGCACACGGCGCAGATCCGATTGCGGCACCGTCGTGAATACGCGCATCGCCGTTCCCCTTCGCTGGATCGCGGACAGCAAGTTTGCGCCGAACTCCAGCCTGAAAACCACCCCTTGGCCAGGGCCGTCTCGGCCATGCACGTCTTTGCATGCCAAACGAAAGACGTGGGTGCCCGGCACAAGGCCGGGCACGGAGGCTTGGAAAACCGGCGGGCGGGGCAAGCCCGTCGGCTATAATCGCGGGATGTCGCGGTTTCTCGTCGCCTGGCCGGGGGTGCCTCTGGCGCTGCTATCGGCAGCCTTGTTCGGCATCAGCACGCCGTTTGCCAAATTGCTGCTCGGCGACGGGGTGAGCCCGTGGCTGCTCGCAGGTCTTCTCTATCTCGGATCGGGGCTCGGTCTCGCTGTTTTCCAGCTCGCGCGGAAAGCCTCCGGCGCGGCGCTCGCCGAGGCGCCGCTGCGCTATGGCGACCTGCCGTGGCTGGCGCTGATCGTGTTGTGTGGCGGCGTCATCGGGCCGCTCCTGTTGATGCTCGGCCTCGCGGCGACCGCCGCCTCGACCGCGAGCCTGCTGTTGAATCTCGAAAGCCTCGCGACGATGGCGCTCGCCTGGGTCCTCTTTGGCGAGCATGTCGACCGTCGTCTATTGATCGGCGCGGCTGCGATCCTCGCGGGCGCGGTCGTGCTGTCCTGGCAGGGCGGGCCGGAAGGCTTTGGTTGGGGCGCTCTCGCAATCGCCGGCGCGTGTGTCGCCTGGGGGTTCGACAACAATTTGACGCGCCGATTGAGCGCCGCCGACCCGGTGCAGATCGCATTGATCAAGGGGCTCGCGGCGGGCGCCGTCAATCTCGTGCTCGCGCTGCTCGTAGGCGCATCGCTGCCCTCGGCGGGCCGCATCGCCGGCGCGGCTCTGATCGGCTTTGTCGGCTACGGCGTCAGCCTTGTGCTGTTCGTGCTCGGATTGCGCCATCTCGGCGCGGCGCGCACCGGCGCCTATTTCGCGACGGCGCCGTTTATCGGCGCGCTCGTCGCGATCGTATTGCTCGGCGAGCCGCTGACAATCCAGCTCGTTATCGCGGGCGCTTTGATGGCGATCGGGCTCTATCTGCATCTCGCCGAAGCGCATGAGCACGAGCATCGGCACGAGCCCTTCGAGCACGAACATCGCCACACGCATGACGAACATCACCGGCACGAACACATGCCCGGCGATCCCGCGGGCGAGCCGCACACGCATCGCCACCGGCATATGCCGCTCGTGCACAAGCACCCGCATTACCCCGATCTGCACCACCGACATCCCCACTCGCATGGGCATGCCGAGGCTCATTGAAGGACATTGAGATGCCGAAGAACGTCGCGATTGGTGTCGGGCTGATGGAGTTTCCGTTCTCGGGCGCCGCCGCTTATTGGCGCTGGGTCGATCTGTGCGAGGCGGGCGGCGTCGATTCGATCTGGCAGACCGATCGCCTCGTCAGCCCGCAGCCGTTTCTCGAATGCATGAGCGTCATGGCGGCGCTCGCCGGCCGCACCAAGCGCATCAAATTCGGCGTCAACGTGCTGTCGCTCGCGATGCGCGACGCGGTGCTCGTGGCGCGGCAATGCGCGACGATCGATTATTTGTCGAACGGTCGATTGCTGCCGGCCTTCGGCATCGGCAGCCCCTTAGGGCCGGAATGGACGACCCTCAACCTCGATACCAAAACGCGCGGCCGCAAGACGGATGAGGGGCTCGAAGTCATCCGGCGGCTGTGGTCGGAGGACAAGGTCGATTTCGAGGGCGTGCACTATCACCTGTCGGGCGCGTCGATTTCGCCAAAACCGGTGCAGCCCGATCTCCCGATGTGGATCGGCGGCTCGTCCGAGGCGGCGATCAGGCGCACCGCGCGTATCGGTACGGGATGGCAGGCGGGTCCCGAGACGCCGGAACAGGCCCAGAAGGTCGTCGCCGCGATCAAGGCGGCCTGTGCCGAAGAGGGGCGCACGATCGACGACGATCATTACGGCGCCGGCATCCCGTTCCGGTTCGGAAGCGCAGACGACCCGGCTTTGGGCGCGCTGTTCGAGGCGTACCGGAAGCGCACCGGACGCGACCCCAAGGATTATTTCGCGATCGGCGATGCCGCGGCGATCGTCCAAAAGATCGCCGATTACGTCGCGGCTGGCGTCTCGAAATTCATCCTGCGCCCGGCGGTCAAGGGCGACGACGAGTTGATGGCGCAGACCCGCCGCCTGATCGAGGAGGTGCTGCCGCTCGCCGCCACCCGTTGGCCCAAAGCGAAGAAGCGCCTCGCCGCCGAATGAGCACATTGCGCGGCGATGTGGTGGTTCTCGGCGCCGGCATGGTCGGCGTCTCGGTCGCTGTCCATCTGCAGAAGCGCGGCAAGCAGGTCGTGCTGGTCGACCGGCGGCCGCCGGGCGAGGAAACCTCCTACGGCAATGGCGGGCTGGTTCAGCGTGAAGCAGTTTTTCCGCACCCGTTTCCGCGGGAATTCGCCGAGTTGCGGCGGATCGCGCGCAACCGTTCGGTCGACGCCTATTACCACCTGTCGGCGCTGCCGGGCCTGCTTCGGCCGTTGTTCGCTTATTGGCGCAACTCGGAACCCGACCGCTATGCCGAGATCGCGGCGCAGTGGATCACGCTGATCGCGACTTGCGCCGCGGAGCATGAGGCGCTTGCCGAGCAGGCGGGCTCGACCGCGCTCCTGCGCCCGGTCGGATTCATCCGGGCGTACAACGACGCGGCGACGCTCGACATGGATCTCGCCAAGGCCGAACGGGCGCGGGGGCTGGGTGTCAATTCCGTCGCGCTCACTCCGGCAAAACTTGCCGAGATGGAACCGCATCTGAGCAACGGCTTCATCGGCGCGCTGCATTGGACCGATCCCTATGCGGTCAACGATCCGCATGCGCTGACTTTGAGCTACGCCGCACTGTTCGAGCGGCTCGGCGGGCATTTCGCGATCGGCGACGCCGCGACCCTGCGGCGCAATGTTGCGGGCTGGCGCGTCACCGCGGATGACTGTTCGGTCGTGGAGGCGGAAGAGGCGGTTGTCGCGCTGGGCATCTGGTCGGGCGATGTCACCAAGCGCTTCGGGTATGCGCCGCCGCTGTTCGGCAAGCGCGGCTACCATCTGCATTTCAGGCCGCGGGGCAACGCTGGCCTGACTCGCCCGGTGGCATCCAACGGCTTTCTGCTGGCGCCGATGCAGCGCGGGATCCGGCTTACGACCGGCGCCGAATTTGCGCGCGACGCGGCAAAGCCATCACCCGTTCAGCTCGCCCGTGCCGAACCGATCGCCCGCAGCATCTTCCCGCTGGGCGAAGCGGTCGAGCCGGCACCCTGGATGGGTGTCCGGCCCTGCACCCCCGACATGCTGCCGATTATCGGCCCGATCTCGTCGCAGCCGCATTTATGGGCGGCGTTTGGGCATGCCCATCAGGGCTTCACCTTGGGCCCGACGACGGGACGGCTGCTGGCCGAGATGATGACCGGCGATGCGCCTTTCGTTGATCCGTCGCCCTTCCGCGCGGAGCGGTTCTGAGCTGCACGATGACGCTTGCACGCAGCGCATTACTCGCGCTGGCCGCCATTCCCATAGTGTCGAACGCGAGCGGTGCTGCGGATCAACGAGTTTCAGCGACGGGGCGTTGGCATGTGGATTTTGCTCGCTCGTCGACACCTGGTGGGCGACATCCCGAGAGCGTGACTTTGGATATCGTCACAGACGACGAGCGAACCTACGAAGCAACCGAAACCGTCGTTGAGAACGATGGGAAGATAAGGACCGAGCGCATCAAGGCGCAATATGACGGCAGCCCCTACCCGGTGGAAGGCTCGCCAGATCAGATTACAATTTCGATGACCCGTCTAGCTAACGGGTCAAAGTACATCAAGCTAGACACCCCGCTCGGGTTCCGCGCTGCTACGCTCTGCAGCCTCTCCGACGATTTCAACGTGATGACCTGTGACGCCGATCTCACGGACCCGCAGGGCCGGATCACGCCGGCGCGAAGCGTTTACGTCCGCGACACGCCGGGTCAGCCGAGCCGCTGAAGGAGCGCTTGGGCGGCGGCGGGGGCGCGCAGCTTGGCGCCGTTGATGAAATAGAGAAACACGTCGCGGCCTTCCGCGGCCCAGCCGCGCGCTTTCGCGGCCCAGTCGTCGAGCGCGGCGGGCGGATACCCGGTTGGCTCCTCCTCGACACAGCGCCGCAAGCGCAGATAAACAAAATCGCCGGTCAATTCGTCGAAAGCGGGGTGCTTCTCATCATCGATAATCGCCACCGCCACGCGATGCTCGCGCAAGAGATCGAAAAAGGCCGGCGTGCGGAAGCTTTGATGCCGGACCTCGACGACATGGCGGAGCGCGCGTCCGCCGATCTCCTTCGGCAGCAATTTCAGGAACGCCGCGAAGTCATCGGCGTCGAACGATTTGAACGGCGCGAACTGCCATAAGAGGGGCCCGAGCTTGTCGCCCAACTCGGTGAGTCCGCTGCCGAGAAAGCGCTCGATGCCGGGCGCGGTCTCGGCGAGCGAGCCGCTGCGCTGCGTCACATAGCGCGGCCCCTTCAGCGAAAACGCAAAACCATCCGGCGTCTCGTCACGCCATTTCTGAAAGCTCGCGGGCGTCTGCGTACGGTAGAAGGTGCCGTTGATCTCGATCGCGGTGACCTGGCGGCTGGCAAAGGACAATTCCTCGGCCTGGCGCAGTCCGGCAGGGTAGAACGCGCCGCGCCAGGGCGGAAATACCCAGCCGCCGATGCCGGCGCGGATCGTGCCGCTGTTGCTCTTCATGCCCTGGGTTATAAACTCCCGCCCTGACCCAGCGCCATCATTGAGCAGAGGAGAAAGTCCATGCCCGTCAAAGCCGGTGTCGTTCGCGCCGGAGAGCGCACGACAAAACAGGGTTCGCCCGACACCTTCACGGGCACCGTGTTCCAGGATCCGGTCATCACCGCGAATTCGCCGTCGCGGCTCGGCGGCTCGGTCGTGACGTTTACGCCGGGGGCGCGCACCGCTTGGCATTCGCACCCCGTGGGCCAGACGCTCTATTGCCTGACCGGGGTCGGCCGCATCTGCTTCCAGGGTCAGCCGCCGCAGGCGATCAATCCCGGCGACATCGTCAACATCCCGCCCAACACGATGCATTGGCACGGCGCGGCGCCCGACCGCCTCTTCGCGCATCTCGCACTGTCCGAAGCGGGCGAGAAGGGCGAGGGAACGCAATGGGGCGAGCACGTCAGCGACAGCGAATATACCAAGCCGGTCAACGGCTGACCGATTGCGTTACCCCCACCCCAACCCTCCCCCGGAAGCGGGGGAGGGGTACCTGAGCGCGAAGCGAAGGCAGGTGAGGGTGTTCAGGTCGATAAACCCTCACCCGGTTCGCCCTGCGGGCTCGCCACCCTCTCCCGCGATGCGGGAGAGGGATTATTCTTGCAGCCAATGACGAACCTTCCCTCCGATGTCGATGTCGCGTTGATCGGCGCCGGCGCGGCCGGGATTGCCGCCGCGCGACGCCTCGTCGAGGACGGCCGGGTGTCGGTGCTCGTCATCGAGGCGCGCGAGCGGCCGGGCGGGCGCGCCTGGACCGTCGAGGCGGACGGCATCCCGATGGATCTCGGCTGCGAGTGGCTGCATTCGGCCGATCGTAATGTGCTCGCGCCGCTCGCCAGAGAGCTCGGCTTCAAGATCAACAAAGAGCGGCCGGATTGGACGACGCGGCTGCGCTATAGCGGCGAGAGCGAGGCGGCCGAGGCCGACTGGGTCGCCGAGCGCGAAGCTTTTTACTGGGCGGTGCACCGCCTCGCGCAACAACCGGAGGATGCGCCATGCTCGGCGGCGCTGATTCCGGGCGGCCGTTGGAACGCGCTGTTCGACGCAACCAGCAGCTGGGGCAATGCGGTCGAGCTCGAATGCCTCTCGGCCAAGGACAACGACCGCTACGAAGATAGCGGCATCAATTGGCGGCTCTATCGCGGCTATGGCCGCCTCTTCGAGGCGCTCGCGGCGGGTCTGCCGATCGCCTATGGCGTGAAGGCCATACGCGTTGAGCATCACGGCGCCGCGATAGCGATCGAAACCAGCCGCGGCAGGGTTCGCGCGGCACGAATCATTGTCGCTGTGCCGAGCGCGATCATCGCCGAAGAGCGGCTTGTCTTCGATCCACCGCTTCCGGACAAGCTGGCGGCCGCGAATGGGTTGCCGCTCGGTCTCGCCGACAAACTGTTCTTCCATTTCGACGGCGCCGAGGACATTTCCGAGCGCTATCTGATCGGCTCGACCCGAAGGCGCGAGACAATGAGCTATCAGCTCCGGCCGATGGGGCGGCCGCGCATCAACTGCTTCTTTGGCGGCCGCTTTGCCGCGGCGTTGGAGCGCGACGGCTTTGACGCGATGGCCGCCTTCGCGACGGGTGAGCTGGTGGGACTGCTCGGCGCCGATGTGCGGCGCCATTTGCGGCCGCTGAGGGCGTCGTTCTGGCGGCAGGACGAATTCGCCCGGGGCTCCTATTCCTACGCGCTGCCCGGCCATGCCGACGACCGCGCCAAGCTCGCTGCATCGGTCGACAATCGGCTGTTCTTCGCCGGGGAAGCCTGCTCGCTCAACTTCTTCTCGACCGCGCACGGCGCCTACGAGACCGGGCTCGCCGCCGCCACCGCCGCGCTCGACACGCTCTTTCGCTAGAGGCGCGGGCGCTCGCTGAGCGCGAGGACCCGGATGCCGCCCGCGTGTATCTGGATCGTGCTGATCGAGCCCTGGCCGATCTCGATGCGGTTGTAGAAATCGAGCGGCATGCCGAGCGCGAACAACAGCGCGCAACGGATCACGTCGCCGTGGCTGACCAGCACGATGTTCTCGTGCAGATGCCGCTCGTTCAATTCGAGCATCGCCGCGGCGATGCGCTGTTGCACCGCGCGCATGCTCTCGCCGCCCGGGATCGCGGCGAGGCTGCGCTGTGTGCTCCAGGCCTGCCAGCGCGGGTCGGCGCGGATGGCATCGAAAGTCGCGCCGGTCCATTCGCCGAAATCGAGCTCCAAGAGATCGTCGCGAAACTCGATTGGCAGGCTGAGCCGCGCGGCGACGATCTCGGCGCTCTCGCGGGTGCGCTGCAGCGGGCTGGCGTAAATCGCGGCGATCTTCTCGCGCGCGAGACGCTCGGCTTGCGATGCGATCTCGGCACGGCCGCGCTCGGTCATGCCGACCCCCGGCATGCGCCCGGCGAGCACGCGGCCCAACAGCCCGTGCTCGCCGTGCCGCAGCAAGTGAAAGACCCCCATATGCCGGCTCAGCGCGTTTCGAGAAGCGCGTAGACGCCGCGCTCGAACTCGCCGTAAAGCCGCAGCATCGCGGGATCGGCGAAGGGGAGGAATTGCGCCATGATCACGCCCGCGACGTGGCGCGCCGGATCGAGCCAGTAGTAGCTGTTGAAGATGCCGGCCCAGCTGCCGCTCATCGCGCTGCGGCCGTTTGGTCCGGGCTGCGTGTTCAGCATGTAGGCGAGCCCCCAGCGCACCGGCATGTTGGGGAACAATTCGAAATCGCGCGCCCGCTCGGGGATCCGGCTCGACAGCCGGCCGGCCTGCAACTCGCCGACGTGGTTTTGGTTGATCAGCGCGACGGTGTCGGGGCGGAGGATGCGCGCCGCCTTCAGCTCGCCGCCATGCAGCAGCATCTGCAGAAACGTCAGGTAATCGCGCGCGGTCGAATACAGCGTGCCGCCGCCGGAATGAAATTCGGGCTCGGTCGCGAATTCAAAAGATGTCGTTGCGAGGGCGCCATCAGCTTGGCGCTGATGCACCCTCGCGAGGCGCGCGCGCTGCGCCGCGGTCAGCACGAAACCGGTGTCGTGCATGCCGAGCGGGCCGCAGACATGCTCGCGCAGATAGGCGTCGAGCGGCTTGCCGCTCAGCGCCTCGACGAGGCGGCCGGCCCAATCGATGTTGATCCCGTATTCCCATCTATCGCCGGGATCGAAAGCGAGCGGCTGTTTCAACGCCACGAGCTTGCCGCTCGAGGTTGGCGGGAGGCCGGTCAGCTCCGCATAGCGCGCTGTGTCCGGGTTCGACCAGTCATAGGTGAAGCCGGCGGTGTGGGTCAGCAGATGGCGCAAGGTGATCGGGCGTTTTGCCAGCCGCAATTGCGGCTGGCCCGCGGCATCGAAGCCGCTGAGGACTTGCGGCCGGGCGAGCGCCGGATCGATATCCGGCACGGGATCGTCGAGGCCTATCCTCCCTTGCTCCACAAGCTGCATCGCCGCGACCGAGGTGATCGCCTTCGTCATCGAGGCGATGCGAAAGAGGGTGTCGAGCGTCATCGCGCCGCTTGTATCGAGGTCGCGCACCCCGAACGCGCCTTCGTAGATCAGGCCTTTCTCGTTCGCTGCGAGCGCGACAACCCCCGGCACCTCCCGCGCCTCGACCGCGCTCCGTAACGCCCCATCAATCGCAGCGTGCGCGCTGTTGGTCATCGTATTTCCGCTTTCAACAGCGGCGTCCCGGCTTTCGCCGGGACGCATATGAAGGGCTGCATGCGCGGGCAGCCTAATTACGAGGTCGCGCGAGAGGTGGCGTGTCGGATGTTGCCGCTCTGCTCGGGGATGCCGAACTCCTCGTAACAGACCTTGGCGAAGGCGGCGACGCCGTCACGGATTTCCTCCTTCGTCGTCAGCGCGAAGCACAGCCGCAGCCGCGATTTTGCGCCGTCGCCGTCGACCGCCCATTCGGGCCCCGGGTTGAACGCGATCCCGGCCTTCAATGCCGGCTGTACGAGCTTTCGCACATCGACCTGATCGGGCAATTTCATCCACAAATAGATGCCGCCTTTTGGCAGCCACGGCTCGACGGCGGTACCGAATTCGCGCTCGACCGCCTCGACCATCGTGTCGAGCTTTTCCTTGAGCGTGCCGGCGAGCTTGTCGACATGCGGCTGGAAATATTTCGAGAAATATTCCGCGACGACCATCTGTTCGAGGGCGCCCGTGTGGCTGAAGCGCTCGGTCTTGATCGCGATCATGCGACTCATGAATTCCCAGTCGCAGACTACGTAACCGAGCCGCAATGCGGGCGACAGGGTCTTCGAGAACGAGCCGATATGGATGACGCGCTGCGGGTCCAACGAATAGAGCGCGGGCGGGGCCTGCATGCCGCCCCAGGTCAAATCGGAATAGCACTCATCCTCGAAGATCGGCACGCCGTAGTCGCGCGCCAATGCCAGCAATTGATGGCGCCGGTCGAGCGGCATGATGCTGCCGGTCGGGTTCTGGATCGTCGCCGTCGTGCAGATGTATTTGGGCGTCGTGCCCTGCTTTTTCAGATCGGCCAGAACGCCGGCCAGGGCATCGATCCGGATGCCGTCGTCGTCGAGCGGCGCGGCGACCATCTTGACCCCGAGCCGGCGCAGATTGTTCAGGTAACCCTGATAGGTGAACTCTTCGAGGATCACCGTGTCGCCGCGTTCCAGCAATACCGCGTTGACTAGGTCGATCGCCTGGCCCGATCCTTGGGTGATCAGGACGTCGTCGGGTCCGGCGTCGATGCCGCGCCAGCGCTTGACCTTGTCGGCGACAAATTTCCGCAAACCGGGATAGCCCTGCGGCCCGAGCCCCATCCCGTACAGCGCGAGCTCGGGGCCCTCGCGGCGCATTACCGCCGCGGTCGCCTCGATGAGCCCCTCGACCGGGATCAGCGTGCGGTCGTTGTGTCCGCCGATGAAATTGTATTTGGCGTTGCCGGCCCAGCGTGGCGCTGGCGCCGGCACTGTCTTGCCGAACAGGTTGGGGTAGGCAAAGCCGGTCCCGCTCATTCTCTCTTCCTCTTCTGGTGCTGGCGCTGCCTCTATTCGAGGAGGTTCGCCAGATAGCGTCCGTAATCATTCTTGCCGAAACGGCGCGCCTCGGCGAGCAGCTGGTCGCGATCGATATAGCCCATATTGTAGGCCACCTCCTCCACGCAGGCGACTTTGAGCCCCTGCCTCATCTCGATCGTGCGGACATATTCGCCGGCGCCGAGCAGATCCTCATGCGTGCCGGTGTCGAACCAGGCGTAGCCGCGGCCGAGCTTTTCGACCTGTAATTTGCCGCGCCGGAGATAGACATTGTTGAGATCGGTGATCTCGAGCTCGCCGCGCGCCGAGGGCTTCAGCCCGCGCGCGATCTCGACGACGTCGTTGTCGTAGAAATACAGCCCCGTCACGGCCCAATGCGAGCGCGGCCGCGCGGGTTTCTCTTCGATCGCGACGGCCTTGCCGGCCGCATCGAATTCGATGACGCCATAGGCCGCGGGATCGCGCACCTGATAGGCGAAAACCGTGGCGCCGCTGCGCGGGCGCGCGGCGCTCTGCAACAACCCCGAGAGCCCGCCGCCATAAAAGATGTTATCGCCCAGGACCAGCGCTGCCGGGCCTTTGCCGATGAAGTCTCGGCCGATCAGGAAGGCCTGCGCGAGTCCGCCGGGTTCGGGCTGCTCGGCATAGCTGAGGGCGATGCCCCAGCGGCGGCCGTCGCCGAGCAGGCTTTCGAAACGCGGCCGCTCCAGGGGCGTCGTGATGACGAGGATGTCGCGGATCCCCGCCAGCATCAGTGTCGTCAACGGGTAATAGATCATCGGTTTGTCGTAAACCGGCAGCAATTGCTTACTGATGACGAGAGTGGCCGGGTAGAGCCGCGTACCGGCGCCGCCGGCCAGGATGATGCCCCTCATCGCGCTCATTCGCCGGCCGCCGCGATCCGCGGCGCCGTGCCGAGGCGTGTGCCGCGGTATTTCTCGGACCAGATCGGCTCCCACCACCAGCGGTTTTCGAGATACCAGGCGACGGTCTTCTTCAGCCCGGTGTCGAAGCTCTCGCGCGGCCGCCAGCCGAGCTCCTGACGGACCTTTGTCGCATCCATCGCGTAGCGCCGGTCATGACCGGGGCGATCCGTGACAAAGGTGATCAGCTGCGCATGCGGCCGATGCGGCGAGTTCGGCAGCATCTCGTCGAGCAAGGCACAGATCGCCGTGACGACCGCGAGATTGGTGCGCTCGCCATCGCCACCGACATTGTAGCTCTCGCCCGGTTTGCCGCCGGTCAGGATCGCGTACAGCGCGCGCGCATGATCCTCGACATAGAGCCAGTCGCGCACATTGTCGCCCGCGCCGTAAACCGGGATCGGCTCGCCGTGCAACGCCTTCAGGATGCAGAGCGGGATCAGCTTTTCCGGGAAATGGTAAGGGCCGTAATTATTCGAGCAGTTGCTGGTGACGACCGGCAATCCGAAGGTCTCGTGCCAGGCGCGCACGAGGTGGTCGGAAGCGGCCTTCGAGGCGGCGTAGGGCGAATTCGGCTCATAGCGGCTCGTCTCGGTAAATTTACCGTCCGGCCCGAGCGAGCCGAACACCTCATCGGTCGAGACATGGTGAAAGCGAAAGGCGCGGGCGCGCTCCGGCGGCAGACCGCGCCAATAGTCTAGCGCGGCTTCGAGCAGCACGTACGTGCCCTCGATATTGGTCTTGATGAAATCGCCTGGCCCGTCGATCGAGCGGTCGACATGCGACTCCGCCGCCAGGTGCAACACCGCGTCGGGTTCGAACGAGCGCAGCACTTCGTTCAGCAGCGCGCGGTCGCCAATATCACCGCGCTGAAACCGGTAACCGGGATGGTTCTCGATCGGCTTCAGCGAGGCGAGGTTGGCGGCATAGGTAAGCTTGTCGAGGTTGAGAACTGTCTCGTCGAGTTCGCCAACCAGGAGCCGGCACACCGCCGACCCGATAAACCCGGCGCCGCCGGTCACCAGAATTTTCATGCATTCTCCCACCGGACCACACCTGCTCGGGCCGGTTCCGGCTCTGCCGGTGCAACAAGCCTTTAGGCTTTTACGGTAAATTCCCTGTTAGTGTTCGGGTTAGCGCCCCGACCCAGATACGCGGGCCAAGGGCGCCCCGTTATGCAAGATGCCGCCGAAGGAGGCAACTCCCGGCCGCCCGCGGCCGAATGCCCGCCAGGGGCAGGGACGCGTCCAAGCCGCTCGACACCGGCTGGCAACCCTCGCTACAAGCGGTGCCGAGCGCGGTAGCCAAACAGGGACGAATGATCTTTTTTTCGATTGGATTGCCGAGCCGTTTCACCCAGCTTTGTGACGCGCTGATCGTGCGGCTGGCCGAGCATTGCCTCGGCTCCGTCGAGCTGGGCTCGTTCAACAGCTTCGACGATGTCGCAACAGCGGCGATCCGCAGCAGCGCCGCCCATTTCGTCGCCGTCTCGCGCCAGCCGGTCGTGCGGCTCCAGAGTGAGCTTGTCGCCTCCGGCCGGCCGTTTGTCGTGGCGCTTGGCGATATCCGCTCGGCATTGCACGATCTGATGCAGCGCCCGGGCTACGATGTCGCCGCTGCGACCCGCGAGCTCGCCAGCAGCTGTGCGGCGATGCTGACCCTGACCCAGGCGCCGGGTGCGCTGCTCTTGCCGGGCGTTCACGGCCACGACCCGCGCCGGCTCGCGGCGGCGATCGCGGGGCATTTCGGCTTTCCGATCGGCGGCGATGAGATTGCC
>JBKOVT010000237.1:0-8943 GCA_046724035.1 Pseudomonadota bacterium
TTCTGCTCTTGCGTCATGTCGTGATCTCCGTTCCGCCGGTCGGGCGGGCGCGGTCCCAGCTCGTCGTGAGAACCGCGCCCGCCCTCCGGCTTCGCTTCGGAAACCAACAACAAATGTCAGATTAAGTCCAAGCTCTTACAGCTGAGCATGGACATCGCAGGTCATCGAGACGGGCTCAGACCTTGGATCCGAACCAACGATGGGGAACTGCCAATGACCTAAACCCGACCCTTGACTTCAAGCGTGCCCATGTGAGCAGTCATCTGCGAAAACAAGATCAGACTACTGATTTCGGAGGTCTACCGAACCTTCTCCAGCTCATGCCCGCCTTTCAGTCATTCGTGGGAGAAGCCACCAGTCTCAAAATCGGCGGCGGGTTCATTCGATGACCTCGTCCGTGCGTGCGATCCGATTGCGACGGTCAGTCGTCGTGACGCGGAAAAAGATCGCCTCGCATTAAATCTGGCACGTAGGAAAAACCTGCCCGTACCGCCTTCCTCACCGGGGCCAAAACACCGCGAGACTAGGGAAGTCTTCGCATGCTAGACCCCTGTTAGACCCCAACATACGCGATGAACGCCAGTGATCGTTGAACCATTGTAAAGTTTGGCTGGGGGACTAGGATTCGAACCTAGACTGGCGGAGTCAGAGTCCGCTGTCCTACCGTTAGACGATCCCCCATCAGCCAAGGCCGCGGCCCGTTTGCAAGCCCGGAAAAGACCGTCGCGGCTCCTTATATAACACCTGCGGAAGGCTTGGGTAGGTCCGGCCGGCGGGCCGGGGCTGCCGCCCGAACAGCCCGCTCCGGCAGGGTTTCGGCTCGGGGTGCTTCCGCTGGGCTGGTCGGGTGCGCTAGCATGCCCGGTCGTGTTACAGGATGTCGGCCGTTGATCGGTAACTCGCAGCACGGTTTTGGCTCGTATCGGGCCGGCCACGATGCCGGAGCGGCGATGCTGCGCGCCGATCACGGGACCGCGCCGGCGCTCGGCGATAGCGCTTTCCCCGAGGCGGTACGGCAGCCCCAGGCCAACTACGCCGCTCTCGATCTCGGCACCAACAATTGCCGGCTGCTGGTCGCCCGCCCGGCCCGCGGCGGTTTCCGGGTCATCGACGCCTTTTCACGGATCGTGCGTCTCGGTGAGGGCGTCTCGACGACCGGCGGGCTCTCCGAGGCCGCGATGGCGCGCACGATTGAGGCCTTGAAGGTCTGCGCCGGCAAGATCGGCCAACGCAAAGTCATGGCCGGCCGCTATGTCGCAACCGAGGCTTGCCGCCGGGCCGAGAATTGCACCGAGTTTCTCGATCGCGTGCGCGACGAGATCGGCATCGAGCTCGAGATCATCTCCACGGCCGAGGAAGCCCGGCTCGTCGTCGCCGGATGTGCGCCGCTATTGCATGCGCGCATCCCCTACGCGGTCGTTTTCGACATCGGCGGCGGCTCGACCGAGATCGTCTGGCTGCGGCGCCACGGCACCCGCTACGGCGTGCCGGAGATCCTCGGCTCGGTCTCCCTGCCGTTTGGCGTCGTCACCTTCACCGAGCGGTTTGGCGGGATCGAGGTGTCGCCGGCGATCTACCGCGCCATGGTCGCCGAGGCCGAAGCGGCCTTGCAGCCCTTCGAGCGCGAGCACGGCATCCGCCGCGAGGTCCGCGCCCGCCAGGTCCAGATGCTCGGCAGCTCCGGCACGGTGACAACCCTGGCCGGGGTGCATCTCGCTCTGCCGCGCTATATCCGCGCCTTTGTCGATGGCAGCATGCTCACCTTCGACCAGATCGAGCTGGTCTCGCGTCATCTCGCCGGGCTCGACATCGAGGGCCGCGCCGCTAATCCCTGCGTTGGGCGCGAGCGAGCCGATCTCGTGCTCAGCGGTTGCGCGATCCTCGATGCGATCTGCGCCACTTGGCCGGTGGGCCGATTGCGCGTCGCCGACCGTGGCATCCGCGAGGGCATCCTGTTCGAGCTGATGCAGGGCGCGCCGGAGTAGGGACGGGCGGAACGCGAACGAGCCCCTCCCGTCGGATCGTTATTGAAATATCGTGGCGCTTCGGCCATGTTGGCTATTAGCCAACATCCGTCATGAAGGTCACCTACCGACGCGACCCGATAAAAGCGCTCCGCCGCATGCAACGCGCCAAAGCTGAAGACATAGCTGGCGCCATTCAGCGGGTCGCCGCTGATCCGGGTGCGCCCAACAACAACCTGAAGCCGCTTAAAGGAGTGCAGAACGGTTTCCGCCTCCGTGTCGGTGACTGGCGGGTGTCATACACGGTCGATCGGGATGCGGCTGTCATCGACGTTTTTGAGATCGCGCCCAGAGGAGGGGCATACCGGTGACTGGTACGAAGATCCGCTTCTTGGGAGAGCTGGAAGGCAGCCTGAGTGCGCAGGCGATCGCGACTGCGCTTGATGCGCGCCCCGTTGGGAACTCCGAGGACGCCGATCTGGTCGTAACTACGCCCGCTGACCTCGAAGAAATGCTCGAGGACGCTGCCGCGAGCGCCGCCTTTCATGCCACCCGCAATCAGGAGACCGTACCGGCGGAAATCGTCGACCGCCTCCTCGCCGGCGACAGTCCCGTCAAGGTCTGGCGCGAGTATCGGGGCCTTACACAGCGCGCGCTCGCCACCCGGGCTGGATTGAACTTCACCTATTTGTCGCAGCTCGAAACCGGCGCGCGCAAAGGCACAACGGCGACAATGAAGAAGCTCGCAGAGGCGCTCGGCGTCGACCTCGACGATGTGACCTGATGCCGCGTCGCGGGCAGGGCGGCGGCGGTTCTCGGCCGCTCGCCGTCAAAGTCAGGCGGGCGCGGCGTCGCAAGCCCTCTTCGACCGAATGGCTCAACCGCCAGCTCAACGACCCCTTTGTCGCCGAGGCGCACCGCCTCGGCTATCGCTCGCGCGCCGCCTTTAAGCTGATCCAGCTCGACGAGCGGTTTCATCTGTTGCGGCCCGGGATGCGCGCCGTCGATCTCGGCTGCGCCCCGGGGGGCTGGACCCAGATCGCTGCCGCCCGGGTCGGCGCCGGCAAGAACCGCGGCGCGGTGGTCGGCATCGACCTGTTGGCAGCCGACCCGATCCCCGGCGCGACCCTGCTCCAGGGCGATTTCCGCGACCTCGCCACGGCCGAGCGCATCCGGGCCGCGCTCGGCGGTCCCGCCGATCTTGTCCTGAGCGACATGGCAGCGCCCGCAACCGGCCATGCCGCGACCGACCATTTGCGCATCGTCGCGCTGGCCGAGGAGGCCTTTGCTTTTGCCGCGGCCGTGTTGCGCCCCGGCGGCGCTTTTGTCGCGAAAGTGTTCCAGGGCGGCGCCGAGGGCGACCTCCTCGCCGGCCTCAAAAAAGCCTTCGCGAGCGTGCGGCATGCCAAGCCCGCGGCGAGCCGCGCCGAATCGGCTGAGACTTACGTCGTCGCAACCGGTTTTCGCGGCCCGCCCGCCGCATAGCTGCCGCTCGATAAACCGTTGCTTTGGCTATTAGATCGGCCGGGCCCACCCACTACATATTGGCCACCAGCCGCCAAAGCGTGTAATAGGGCCGATGGAAATCCCGCAAGCGCTGACGTTTGACGACGTCATGCTCGTTCCGGCCGCATCGAGCGTGCTCCCGGCCGAGACCGACACCCGTACCCGCATCACCCGCGAGATCGAGCTCGGCATCCCGCTGATCTCGGCCGCGATGGACACCGTGACCGAAGGCGCGCTCGCGATCGCGATGGCGCAAGCCGGCGGGCTCGGCGTCATCCACCGCAACATGCCGGTCGAGCAGCAGCAGGCCGAGGTCCGCAAGGTCAAGAAGTTCGAGGCCGGCATGGTCGTGAACCCGGTCACGATCCATCCCGACGAGGCCTTGGCCGACGCGCTGCGCCTGATGGCCGACAACAAGATCTCCGGCATCCCCGTCGTTCAGCGCGGCAGCGGAAAATTGTGCGGCATCCTGACCAACCGCGATGTGCGCTTCGCCGACAACCCGAACCAGCCCGTCGCCGAGCTGATGACGAAAGACGATCTCGTGACGGTGCACGAGACGACCTCCCGCGATGAAGCAAAGCGCCTCTTGCACCAGCACCGCATCGAAAAGCTGCTGGTCGTCGACCGCGAGTACCGCTGTACCGGGCTCATCACGGTCAAGGACATCGAGAAGGCGCAGCTGCATCCCTTTGCCTGCAAGGACGAACACGGCCGCCTCCGCGTCGCCGCCGCAGCGGGGACCGGGCGCGCCGAGCTCGAGCGGGCCGAGGCCCTGTTTGCCGCTGGGGTCGACATCATGGTCGTCGACACCGCGCACGGTCATTCCGCGCGGGTCATCGACACGGTCAATGAGATCCGCCGGATGTCGAATTACACCCAGGTCATCGTCGGCAATGTCGCGACCGCCGAGGGCGCCCGCGCGGTCATCGAGGCCGGCGCCGACGCGGTGAAAGTGGGCATCGGCCCGGGCTCGATCTGCACGACCCGCATGGTTGCCGGTGTCGGCGTGCCGCAATTCACCGCGATCACCGATGTCGTCGGCGAGTGCCGCCAGCGCGGTGTGCCGGTCATCGCCGATGGCGGCATCAAATTCTCCGGCGATCTCGCCAAGGCGATCGCCGCCGGCGCCGATTGCGCTATGCTCGGCTCCTTGTTCGCCGGCACCGATGAGAGCCCGGGCGAGGTCTTTCTGTTCCAGGGCCGCAGCTACAAATACTACCGCGGCATGGGCTCGATCGGCGCGATGGCCCGCGGCTCCGCCGACCGTTATTTCCAGCAGGAAGTGACCGACACCTTGAAGCTCGTCCCCGAAGGGGTCGAGGGCCGCGTGCCGCATAAGGGCCCGGTGGCCAATATCGTGCACCAGCTGATCGGCGGATTGCGCGCCGCAATGGGCTACACCGGCAACCGCTCGATCGCCGAGATGCAAAAGAATTGCCGCTTTGTCCGCATCACCAATGCCGGGCTGCGCGAGAGCCATGTGCACGACATCGCGATCACGCGCGAGGCGCCGAACTACCGCCAGGACGCGTAGCCGAGCTTGACGCCGGGAGCCCGCATCGCCGCCGCAATCGACATTCTCGAGGCGATCGGCGACGCCTCCATCCCGGCTGATGACGCCGCCGCCAATTATTTCCGCCGCCGCCGTTATATCGGCGCCAAGGACCGGGCGCAGATCTCGGCACATCTTTACGCCGTGTTGCGCCACCGCGCCGTCATCGATTGGTGGACCATCCGCGCGAGCCGCGGCGAAATCACGCCGAACCCGCGCAGCCGCATCATGGGCGCTGTACTGCTGATCGATCGCTGGGCTGCGGAAGAAGTCGCAAAGAGTTTCGATGGCGGGAGCTTCCGGCCGGCGCCGTTGAGCCGCGACGAAGAGCGGCTCGTGCTGGGTCTCGCCGGCCGCACGATGACCCATCCTGAGATGCCGCGCGCCGTCGCGAACGACATCCCGGACTGGCTCGAACCCTACCTCGCCAAGCTCTACGGCAAGCAGCTCGAAACCGAGATGGCGGCGCTCAACGTTTCGGCGCCGCTCGATCTACGCGTCAACCCGCTAAAGGCCGACCGCGACACCGCGCGCCGCGCCCTCGCCGCCGAGCATATCGAGGCCGAGCCGACCCGCTGGTCGCCGCTCGGGCTGCGCGTTCTGCATCGCGTGCCGCTCGCCGGCACCGCCGCCTTCAAGGAGGGGCTCGTCGAGGTGCAGGACGAGGCGTCACAAATCGCCGCCCTTCTCGCCGGTGCGCGCCCCGGCATGCGCGTCGTCGATTTCTGTGCGGGCGCCGGCGGCAAGACGCTTGCCTTGGCGGCCGCGATGCGAAACCGCGGCAAGCTCGTCGCCTGCGACACCGCGGAATGGCGCCTCGAGCGCGCCGGGAAGCGGCTGCGGCGCGCCGGCATCAGCAATGTCGAGCGCCGTGTGCTGTCGAGCGAGCGCGATCTCTGGGTGAAGCACCATGCCCCCAAAGGAAAGGAGGGCGGCTTCGACCGCGTCTTTGTCGATGCGCCGTGTCTCGGCATCGGCAGCTGGCGCCGCAACCCGGATGCCAAATGGCGCAGCTCGCCGCAGGACCTAGCCGAGCTCGTCGAGCGCCAGCGCGCGATCCTCGACAGCGCGGCGCGCCTCGTCAAACCCGGCGGCCGCCTGATCTATGCGACCTGCTCGTTGTTGCGCGAGGAAAACGAGGCGCAGGCCGAAGCTTTCCTCGACGCGCATGGCGATTTCACGCCGTACGCGGTAGCACAGGCCTGGGCCGAGACGATCGGCGGCGACTCGCCCGCCGGCGAAGATTACCTTCGCCTGACCCCGGCGCAGCACGGCACCGACGGCTTCTTCGTCGCCCTTTTCCAACGTGCGGCCTCTGCTGTCATTCCGGAGCCCGAGCGCAGTGAGGGAGTCCGGAATCCATGAACACAGGCCTCGTAAATATGGATTCCGGGCTCGCCGCTCCACGGCGCCCCGGAATGACGTCCGTTTGGGAATTGCCATGACCGACAGAATTTTGATCCTCGATTTCGGTAGCCAGGTCACGCAACTGATCGCGCGCCGGGTGCGCGAAAACGGCGTCTATTGTGAGATCCAGCCCTACACCGTCACCGACGAGAAAATCCGCGCCTTCGCGCCGCGCGGCATCATCCTGTCGGGGGGCCCCGCCTCGGTGACGGTCGCGACGACGCCGCGCGCCCCCGATATCGTCTTCTCGCTCGGCGTCCCGGTCTTGGCGATCTGCTACGGCATGCAGACGACCTGCGCCCAACTCGGCGGGCGCGTCACCTTGAGCGACCATCAGGAATTCGGCCGCGCCTTTATCGAAATCATCGGCGAGTGCCGCCTCTTCGAAGCGCTGTGGCCGACCGGCGCGCGCGAGCAGGTGTGGATGAGCCACGGCGACAAGGTCGATGCGCTGCCCCCCGGCTTCCGCGCGGTTGCGTCGAGCGACGGTGCGCCCTTCGCCGCGATCGCCGATGACGAGCGCCGTATCTACGGCGTGCTGTTTCACCCCGAAGTCGTCCATACGCCGCAGGGCGGCAAATTGCTGCGCAACTTCACGCATCATGTTTGCCGCTGTTCCGGCGACTGGTCGATGGCGGCGTTCCGCGCCCAGGCGATCGACCGCATCCGCGCCCAGGTGAAAGGCGGCCGCGTGGTTTGCGGTCTGTCGGGCGGCGTCGATTCCGCGGTTGCCGCGGCTTTACTTCACGAGGCGATCGGCGACGGTTTGACCTGCATCTTTGTCGATACCGGATTGTTGCGCCTCGGCGAGGCCGAGCAGGTCGTCTCGCTATTCCGCGGCCATTACAACATCCCGCTCATTCACCGCGACGCGAGCGAGCTGTTCCTCGCAAAGCTCGCCGGTGTCACAGACCCCGAGCAGAAGCGCAAGGCAATCGGCGCCACCTTTATCGATGTGTTCGACGAGGAGGCGCACCGGATCGGCGGCGTCGAATTCCTGGCGCAGGGGACGCTCTACCCCGATGTCATCGAATCCGTGAGCGCGACCGGCGGCCCGTCGGTCACGATCAAGTCGCACCACAATGTCGGCGGCCTCCCCGCGCGCATGAAACTGGCGCTCGTCGAGCCGTTGCGCGAATTGTTCAAGGACGAGGTGCGCGCGCTTGGCCGCGAGCTCGGCCTGCCCGAGGATTTTGTCGACCGTCACCCCTTCCCCGGCCCGGGCCTCGCGATCCGCATCCCCGGTGAGGTCACAAGCGAGAAGCTCGACATATTGCGCAAGGCCGATGCGGTTTTTCTCGAAGAGATCCGCAACGCCGGCCTCTACGACGCGATCTGGCAGGCCTTCGCGGTGTTGTTGCCGGTGAAGACGGTCGGCGTCATGGGCGACGCGCGCTCTTACGAATTGGTCTGCGCCTTGCGCGCCGTCACCTCCACCGACGGCATGACCGCGGACTATTACCCATTCCCGCACGAGATCCTCGGACGCGCCGCGACGCGCATCATCAACGAGGTGCGCGGCATCAACCGCGTCGTCTACGACATCACCTCCAAACCCCCCGGCACCATCGAATGGGAGTAGCGAGTTCAAGGTCTTAGACGGCACGGCTGGATCACCCGGCCAAGGCGGTCCAGAGAGGGTTAGACCAAGTAGGGGTGGCAGTAGGGGCGTTCCGAGAGGAGCGTCTTGCCGTGCCTGTGTACAAGCAACCGAGGTCTCCCTATTGGCTTATCGAAGTCCAACTTGGCGGTCACCGGTTCCGCCGTTCGTCGAAGGCGACATCGAAGCGCAAAGCTCTGGCGCTTGAATGGGAGTGGCGGAAGGAGCTGTCCGCACCTGCTGTACCTGACAGTGAGCCTCCGATGCTGCTCGGCGGGGCTCTTGACCGTTATTTCCAGACGGTGGTGCAGCCACGCAACCGGCCTAAGAATGCCGCCCGCGACAAATACCTCCTTCAACGTATCCGACATGATCTCGGTCAGGACACGTCGCTTTCCGCGGTCACTGCCGCTCGCATCTCAAGCTTCACCGATGGGCTTCTGCGGGAAGACAAGACACCCGCCACAGTAAACAGGCATCTGGCGGTTCCCGGCTGCTGATAGCTTCGGCGGGTCACCTGCGCGATCTGCTGATATTCCTACTCGATACGGGAGCACGGCTGAGCGAAGCGGCTCACCTGACTTGGCGGGACGTGCAGTTGGATCGAAAGCCTCGGGGCTCGGTCAAGTTCATGGTGACCAAATCGGGACTTCCGCGAAGTGTGCCGTTGACCCGGAGGGTGGAGCAGATGCTGTCCCGGTTAAAGCGGTCATGCCCCAAGGGCGAAGAGCGCGTATTCCTGCACAGACAGACCGGACCAAAGCATGGGGAACCTCGCAAAGCGAAGCCATTCAGTCGGCCTCACCGAGCGTTCTACAGCGCGTGTGATCGGGCCGGTATCACCGACTTCCGCATTCACGATACCCGCCACACCTTCGCGTCACGATTGGTCATGAGGGGCGTCCCGTTAC
>JBKOVT010000321.1:0-4151 GCA_046724035.1 Pseudomonadota bacterium
TTCGATCCCGGCGTGGGCGGCGACCCTCTCTTGTTCCAGCACCTGTTCTGGTTCTACTCACATCCGGCAGTCTACATCATGATCCTGCCGGCGATGGGCGTCATCAGCGAGCTTGTCACCTGCTTCGCCCGAAAACCGATCTTCGGCTACACCGGCATGACCTGGGCATTGCTGGCGATCGCGGTGATCGGCTTTCTCGTCTGGGGGCATCACATGTTCACCGCCGGGATATCGCTCTATTCCGGCATCGTCTTCTCGCTGATGAGCTTCCTCGTGGCGGTGCCTTCGGCCATCAAAGTGTTCAACTGGACCGCGACGCTGCACAAGGGCTCAATCGCCTTCGACGCGCCGATGCTCTATGCGCTCGGCTTTATCGGCCTCTTTACAATGGGCGGCTTGACCGGGCTCGTCGTTGCAACGCTCGCTCTCGACGTGCACCTGACCGACACCTATTTCGTCATCGCCCATTTTCACTACATCATGGTCGGCGGCGCGGTCAGCGCCTATTTCGGCGGGCTGCATTACTGGTGGCCCAAGATTACGGGCCGGCTCTACCCCGAGATTTGGGCGCGCGGCGCCGCGATCCTGATGTTTCTCGGCTTCAACCTGACCTTCTTCCCGCAATTCATTCTCGGCTATCTCGGCATGCCGCGGCGCTATTACGCTTACGCGCCGGATTTGCAGGTATGGAACGTCCTGTCCTCGGCCGGCGCCTCGATCCTGGCTTTCGCCTATTTGATGCCGCTGTTCTATTTGACCTGGTCTCTGCTGCGCGGTCCCCGCGCGCTGCCAAACCCGTGGCCCGCGACCGGGCTCGAATGGCAGACGAGTTCGCCGCCGCCCACGCACAATTTCGCGCGCACTCCGATCGTCACGACCGGTCCCTACCATTACGACCCCGAGACCGGCCGCAGCGTCGCGCAGAACGGCACGGTCTATGCCTGAGGCATTGCTCCCGGCGGCACAGCCGGAGCCGCAATTTGCGACAATGCGGCAGCAGGCCGACACGGCGGCACTCGGCATTTGGGTATTCCTTGCGACCGAGGTGCTGTTCTTCAGCGGCATGCTATTAGCCTACACCGTGCTGCGCCACGCCTACCCCGAGGGTTTTGCCGAGGCCGGGCGCGACACAAAGATCGTCATCGGTTCGGTCAATACCGCGGTCTTGCTGACCAGCAGCGCGACGATAGCCTGGGCGGTGCACACCGCCAAGCTGGGGCACCGCAAGCTGTTAACCATTCTGTTGGTCGCAACGGCGGCACTCGGCCTCGTCTTTGTCGGGCTAAAGGGGATCGAGTACGCGCAGGAATATGCCGAGCACCTTGTCCCGGGACTGGATTTTTCGTCGGATAGCCCGCATGCCCACGCCATCGAGCTGTTCTATTTCCTGTATTTCGCGCTGACCGGTATCCATGCCGTGCATTTGTCGATCGGGATCGTAATCGTCGGGATCATGGCGTGGCGGGCATCGCGCGGCGCGTTCGGGCCCGCCTATTACACCCCGGTCGAGATCACCGGGCTCTATTGGCATTTCGTCGATCTGGTGTGGATCTTTCTCTACCCGCTGATCTACCTCAATGGGCGGAGCGGCGGGTAATGCCAAAGCCGCCCCGCTCTCTCGTCTGGGCCTGGATCGGCCTGGTCCTGCTGCTCGCTCTGACGCTCGGGATGGCCTTTGTCCCGCTGGGATCCGGCAATATTGTCGTCGCGCTGGCGGTCGCGTCCGCGAAAGCGGCTGTTGTGCTGCTCGTCTTCATGGAATTAACCCGCGGTCATTCGCTAAAGCTGATTTTTGCCGGCGCCGGCATTTTTTGGCTGATCATCATGTTTGGCCTGAGCTTCACCGATTACGCGACCCGCACCGGTTTCCCACCGGCCCATTGAGTTGAACCTGCCAGTTCAATGTGCCACCGGAAGCAGTGCCGCCCAGCGGAACGGGCGCACTAGCCTCGCGTTAAGAAAGTGAGACCGCGGACGAGGCGTCCGCACCCTCGCTTTTGCAAGGCAAGTCTATGAAAACGACCGCCAGCGACGTTTTGGTCGAGACCCTGTTGGCATGGGGCGTCGACACCGTATTCGGGATCCCCGGCGACGGCATCAACGGCATTATCGAGGCGTTCCGCAAACACCAGGACCGCATCCGCTTTATCCAGGTGCGGCACGAGGAGGCCGCGGCCTTCGCCGCCTGCAGCTATGCGAAATTCACCGGCCGGCTCGGCGTCTGCGTCGCGACGTCGGGCCCGGGCGGCATCCACCTGCTGAACGGGCTGTACGACGCCAAGCTCGACGGCGTTCCTGTATTGGCGATCACCGGATTGCAATTCCACGACCTCCTGAACACCGAGACGCAGCAGGATGTCGAGCTCGACAAGCTGTTTATGGATGTCTGCAAATACGACAACCGCATCATGGGCCCGGCGCACACCGAGAATGTCGTCGAGCTCGCCTGCCGCACCGCCCTCGCCTATCGCGGTGTCGCGCATGTGACGATGCCGGTCGATATGCAGGAGATGCCTGTGGACGAGATGCGCTCGAAGCGCAACCGGCCGCATCACGTCTCCGACATTTGGGCCGAGAGCGCGCATATCCCGACCGATGCCGCGATCCGCAAGGCCGCCGAGCTGCTGAACCAGCGCAAAAAGCCGGTCATCATGGCCGGACGCGGCGCGGTCGGCGCCCGCAAGGAGTTGGAGGAGATCGCCGAAATCCTCGGCGCGCCGATCGTCAAGCCGATCCTCGGCAAGGCCTGCGTGCCCGACGACAGCCCGTACACGACCGGCGGCGTCGGCCTTCTCGGCACGCGGCCGTCGCAGGACGCGCTCGAAGGCTGCGACACCTTGCTGATCGTCGGCAGCAGCTTCCCCTATATCGAGTTCTACCCGAAACCCGGCCAGGCGCGCTGTGTCCAGATCGAAATCGATCCGTTGCGCATCGGGCTGCGTTATCCCGTCGAGGTCGGCCTGGTTGGCGACTCATTGCGTGTCTTGCGCCGCCTCATCCCGCATCTCGACCGCAATGCCGACCGCTCCTGGCTCGAACAGGCGCAGCAAGGCAAGGCCGAGTGGCAGAAGCTCATGGAGGAGCGCGGTACGCTGCAAGACATGCCGATGAAGCCGCAGGTCGTCGCGCACGAACTCGGGAAACGCCTGCGCGATGACGCGATCATCGTCACCGATTCCGGCACGATCACGACCTGGGCGGCGCGCCACATCAATATCCGAGGCGAGCAGATGTTCTCGCTGTCCGGCAATCTCGCGACGATGGCTTGCGGCCTGCCCTATGCGATCGGTGCTCAGGCGGCCTATCCCGACCGCCAGGTCGTTGCCTTCGTCGGCGATGGCGGGTTGACGATGCTGATGGGCGAGCTCGCGACGGCGGTGAAGTACAAGCTGCCGATCAAGATCGTCGTCATCAAGAACAACCTGCTGGGCCAGATCAAATGGGAGCAGATGGTGTTCCTCGGCAATCCGGAATACGTCTGCGACCTGCAGCCGATCGATTTCGCGATGGTGGCGCGCGCCTGCGGCGCGACCGGCTTCTCGATCGAGCGGCCCGAGGAATGCGGCAGCGTCATCGAGCAAGCGCTGGCGACACCCGGCCCGGTCCTCGTCGAGGCAACCGTCGATCCGCACGAACCGCCAATGCCACCAAAGATCAAGGCCGAGCAGGCGTTGCACTTCGCCGAATCCTTGGCGCGCGGCACGCCGCACCGCGGCAAGATCGCGCTGACCGTCGCCTCCGATACGGTCCGCGAGCTGGTATAGCGATAAAAAGGGCCCCTCTCCGCAGCACGGAGAGGGGCTTTCTCTTCGAGCTGAACATGACCATAACCGACACGATCGCCCCTTTCGCAACCGTCCCCCGCACGCGCCGCAAGGCCGCGACGACCGACCGCGAAGCCGCCGAATTCATCGATTATCCCGAGCGCAAAGCCGCCGCGCTGGCGCGCGCCTTGTCCCGCAGGATCGCCGGCGAGGTGCGCTTCTCGGCGGGCGACCGCGCGCTGTATTCGACGGACGGTTCGAACTACCGGCAGGTGCCGATCGGCGTGGTCGTGCCGAAGAGCGTCGAGGACGTCGTCGCGACAATAGCTTTGTGCCGTGAACACGGCGCGCCGTTCCTGTCGCGCGGCGGCGGCACGAGCCTCGCCG
>JBKOVT010000156.1:0-41518 GCA_046724035.1 Pseudomonadota bacterium
GCTTGTGCTCGATCTGCCACAGGATTTGCTTGCGGCGATCTTCGTTTGCCTCTTCGGATTGCTTCTGAAGCAGGTCGTCGACGTCCTTATTGCAATAGCCGTCCCAGTTAAGGCTTGCGCCGCAGCGGTAAAATAAATCCAGCGCCTCGGGTCCACTGGTCTGCAGGTTAAGCGCGACCGTAAATTCCTTGCGCATGATCTTCGGAAAATAGCGCGAGGTGTCGATCAGCTCGAGCTCGCCGTCGAAATACACCTGCTTCAGCTGATCGATCAGGATGACCGCCGGATCGCGGTATATCGTAAAGTCGCGGGTCGACACCTTGAGCTTCAGCGGGTTGCCCGGCCCATAGCCGAGCTTCTGCATGATCTGCCGCGCCTCGGCGCGGTTCTTCTCGATATCGAGGCCGTAGCCGGGCAGCTGCTTCACCATTTCCGGCGGCATGCCCCATTGCCCGCCGGGCGGCGGCTGCAGCACGCCGCCGATATCGCCCTGGCCCTCCTGCAGAATGTCGATGAAGGCCTTGCGGTCGAGCGCGAGCGCCATTGCCTTGCGCAGATCGAGGTTGTTGAAAGGCGGCGTGTCGCGGTTCACCAACACATGACTGTTGACGCCGCCAGCCGGCGTCACCTCGCAATGCGTCTGCGGCGATTGGCTTTGCACGTCTTTCAGCTGCGGGATGCGCAGCGTGTAGGGGAATGTCATGTCGAAATTGCCGGCGAGAAAGGCCAGCAGCGCGGTCGAAGGGTCCTTGATGATTGTGTATTCGATGCCGTCGAGATAAGGCAGCCCGGGCTTCCAGTAATCCGGGTTCTTCGTGACCTTGATCGACTCGTTCTGCTTGAATTCGACGAATTTGAACGGGCCGGTGCCGATCGGGTGCTGCCGCATCTGCGCCGCCGGCACATGGCACGGATAGATTGCCGAAAACCCGCCGGCCAGCAGTATCGGGAAAGCCGGCTGCGGGCGCTTCAGATGAAACGTCACCTCATGGTCGCCATTTGTCGTGATCCGGTCGACATTCTTGTAGAAGGATTTGCGGGGATTGAAGCGAAGCTTGTCGCTCCCGGTTTCCATCAGCAGATCCCAGGTGCATTTGACGTCGGCGGCGGTGAAGGGCTTGCCGTCGTGCCATTTGACGCCCTGACGCAATGGCAGCGTCAGCGCGGTGCCGTCCTCATTCCAGCTAAAGCCGGTCGCCAGATCGGGCTGGATCGTGTCGAGCCTGTTTTGCGGCGCATGCTGATCGAACAGCAGGAGGTTGTTGAAGACGCCCATCATTGGCGCTTGCGAGCCGATTGTCGCCTCTTCGAGGATCGACATCGTCGGGGGGCTGTCGGGATCGTACATCTTGAGGATGCCGCCAGATTTCTGCGCCGCAGCCGGCATGCCGAACCCGATCACCATCATTGCCGCTATTGCCGTCGCGAGCCTCTGCCAACTGCGCATTGGTTTCGCTCCCTTCCGATTGCTTATCGCAGCGCGCGGAGGGCACGCCGCGCCCGTTATTGATCCAGCCAGACGTCTTCCATGCGCCAGCCGTTGAATCGGCTGTTGGTCATCATCACTAGTCCCTTGACGCTCGGCTGCGTGCACTGCGCGAAGCGGGAATAGAGCAGCACCGGCCGCGAGGCGTCTTCGGCGAGGCGCCGTTCGATCTCCCAAACCAGCTTGCGCCGCTTTTCCGGATCCGCCTCCATGGATTGCGCGTCGATCAGCTTGTCGGTTTCCGGATCGCAGTAGCCGGTGAGATTGCGATCGGCATCACAGACATAGTTTTCGTAAAATTTCTGGTCGGGATCATCGAGCCCGCCGGTGCTGACCTCGACAGCGAGCTTGTAATCCTTCCGCATGATGCGCGGGAAATAGGTCGCAGTGTCGACGATATCGAGTTCGGCATCGATATAGACCTCGCGCAGTTGCGAGATCGCGACGACGGCGGCATCGCGATAACCCGGGACGTTGCGGGTCGATAACTTCACAGCGAGCCGATTGTCCGGATCGTAGCCGAGCTTCTGCATCAGGGTGCGGCCCTGTTCCCGGTTCTTCGCGACATCCGGACCGTAGCCGGGCAAGTTGTGCAGGACATCGGGAGGCATGCCCCAGACACCGTCGGGCGGGGGCAACATCGCGCCGCCGACCGCGCCTTGCCCCTCCGCAAGAATGTCGATGAACGCCTGGCGGTCGAGCGAGAGCGCGATCGCTTGCCGCACTTCCAGCTTGTCGAAGGGGGGCGCCGCGCGGTTGATCAATAGGTCACGGCTGTTGTTGTCCATCACGATATCGCACACCGCCTGGGGCGCCTGGGTCTTCAGATCGTTCAGCAGCGGGATTGTCGAGAAGATGAAATCGAGCTTGCCGGCGACGAAGGCCAGATGCCACGTCGCCGTGTTCGCAATGATCGGATATTCGATGCCGTCCAGATACGGGCGGCCCTTCTTCCAGTAATCGGGGTTGCGGGCCACTCGGATGTGCTCATTCGGCTTGTATTCGACGAATTTGAAGGGGCCGGTGCCGATTGGGTGCGTTCGCATCTGCGCCGTCGAGACATGGCACGGATAGACGGGCGATTGGCCCGAGGCGAGCAGCGCGATCAGATAAGGCTGCGGCCGCTTGAGGTGAAAGGTGACCTCATAATCGCCCTTGGTCGTGATGTCCTCGACGTTGCGATACCAGGCCTTGCGCGGATTGAGCCGAAACTTGTCGGCGTCGGCGCCGCGCAGCCGATCCCAAGTGCATTTGACGTCCCGGGCGGTGAACGGTTTGCCGTCATGCCATTTGACGCCTTGGCGCAGCGGAAATGTCAGCTCTCTGCCGTCTTCGCTCCACGACCAGCCGGTCGCCAGATCGGGCACAATCGAAGCGAGGCTGTTCTGCGGCACATGCTGATCGAACAGGACAAGGTTGTTGAACACCCCCATCATCGGGATGCCGGCGGTGATCGTCGCTTCCTCGTGAATCGACATGCTCGCCGGGCTGGCGAAATCCAGCATCTGCAAGGTGCCGCCCGGTTTCTGCGCCAGCGCCGGCGCCGCAACAAGCGCCGTCAGGGCGAGAGCCGCGAATAAGCGTCGCGCGGTTTTCATCCAGCCTCCCTGTCCGCCTGGCCGCGCTCTTTTATTTGTCGAGCCAGACGTCTTCCATCCGCCAGCCGTTGTAGATGCTGTTGACCATAATCGTCAGGCCCTTCACGTAAGGCTGCCAGCAGCTCGCGCCGACCGGATAGAACAGCACGGGGCGCACCGCCGCCTCGGCCAATTTGCGCTCGATCTGCCAGACGATTTCCTTCCGCTTCTGCGGATCGGCTTCCACCGACTGCTTGTCGACCAGCTTGTCGAATTCGGGATCGCTGTAGCCGGAATAGTTGCGCGCGGCACCGGTGTAGAAATTTTCGTAATACATCTGATCCGGATCATCGACCCCGGTCTCGACCGGCACCGCGCCGATTGTGAAGTCTTTGCGCATGACCTTGGGATACCACTGCGTCGTGTCGACGATTTCGAGATCGGCGTCGATGTAGATTTCCTTCAGCTGCGAGTTCAGCAGCACGGCGGGTTGCCGCCATGACGGGATGTCGCGCGTCGATATCTTGGTGGTGAGCGGCTTGTCCGGGCCGTAGCCCAGCTTTTCCATGATCTTGCGCGCCTCGGCCCGATTTTTGGCGACATCGGGATCATAGCCAGGCAACGTCTTCAGCATCTCGTCCGGCATGCCCCAGACGCCGTTCGGCGGCGGCATCATCGTCGCGCCGACATGGCGGATCCCGCCATTGATGATCGTGGAAAACGCCTCCCGGTCGATCGCCAGAGTCATTGCGCGGCGCAATTCCGGATTGTCGAAGGGTGGCTTGTGGATGTTGATCAGCATCGTCCGGGGGACGTTGACCCCGGTCATTTCGCAGATCGCCTGCGGCGCCTGCTCGCGGAAGTCCTTCAACGTCGGCGGGGTGACCCCGTAGGGCGAGCCGACGTCGAAATTGCCGGCGAAGAATGCCAGGTTGCGCGGCGCGATCTCGCGCAGGATCGTAAATTCGATGCCATCGAGATAGGGCCGGCCCGGTTTCCAATAATCCGGGTTCTTGCCGAGCTTGATGTATTCGTTTGGTTTGAACTCGATGAATTTGAACGGGCCGGTGCCGACCGGTTTCTGCCGCATCTCCCGCGCCGGCACGTGGCATGGGTAGATCGGCGACCATCCAGAGGCGAGGAGCGTCAGCAACCAGGGCTGTGGCTGCTTAAGGCGAAAACTAACCTCGTAGTCGCCATTGGTGGTGACCGCCTCGACATTGCTGTACCAGGGCTTCCGCGGATTGACGCGCAGCTTGTCGCTGCCGATGCCCATCAACAGGTCCCAGGTGCACTTCACGTCCTTGGCCGTAAACGGCTTGCCGTCGTGCCATTTGACGCCCTGGTGCAGCGGGAAGGTCAGCTCCTTGCCGTCCTCGCTCCAATTCCATCCGGTCGCGAGATCCGGCACGATCGAGTCGATGCTGTTCTGCGCGACATCCTGGCGGTACATGACGAGATTGTTGAAGACCGCCATCATCGGCTGCAGCGCCGCGCGCGTCGATTCCTCGAGGATCGACATGCTCGCGGGGCTGTCGAAATGCTGGATTCGGAGAGTGCCGCCCGATTTCTGGGCGATGGCGGGGCTCGCCGCCAACGCCAGGAAAACGGCCGACGCCGCAAACCGATACGCAGCCCTGTTCATTGCGTGTCCTCCTGATCCGGGCTTGTCGCGCTCCGATGATCTCGTGCCTCAAACGTTAGCACAGCGCTTCATCGAAGCTTAAGCTTCGTTGGGCGGGGCCTGAGATCCGGAGAGGTAGGGCGCGCGATGGAGCCGATGGCGGAGCAGCGTGCCCGGCTTGCGGCGGTCGATGATGAGCTTGCCAGATTGCAGGCGCGATACGAGCTGGCGATGTCGGCTTTTAAGTTCGACGAAGCGAGCGCGCTCCAGCAGCAGATTGCGGCGCTCGAAGCGGAGTGGCGGATCCTTGCTCAGGCATTGCCGGCGCCGACCGCCGCTCCGGAACCGCCGACCGGCATCGTGCCGATGCTCGGCAAGCGACCGCGCCGCGAGCGGGCGCGGCGCACGCGCTAGAGCTGCCGCGGCTGGACCCGCGGATGCGTTGCCGGCGCGAGCCGAGTGAGGCGGTGGCTGGGTAACGGCGCTATCGGCGCCGCCGTGGCGATCCCGAGCGTCTGTTGGAGCCGTCGCGCCCAAGCTCCGGCGATTCGCCGGAAGTCGCGCAACCTCGCCCGCCAGCCGAGCATCCGCGCATAAGCTACGACAATGATTTCGCGGGCGCCGATATCGATCGCATAGCGCGGCACCAGGCGAAACGATACGATTTCCCGACCGTTGACCACCCGATAACGGAACTCGCCAATCTCACGCGCATTCTGTGCTCCGGCCCAGCGTATGACATCGCCGAGATCGCGCACCGAGAGGCGCATCCATTTGGTTCGGTTCATCACGCCGGCTCCGGCGCTGAAAGCAGTAGTGCCGGGGCATTATGCAGGAGACCGGTTAACGCCGGCTTTAGGGCTGGCGCGGGGCCGCGATGCCCGGCCGGGGCGGTGCGGGTGATGGCCGAGCCGGTGCTTGGCATCGCCGGGGCGGTTTTGCTGGCGCTGGCCATCACGGCCCTTTTTCTGCGGCCACGGCGCTCGCGGGGCCGGGTCGTCGATATCGGGCTGGCGGTCGGCGCCGGTCTTCTAGGGCTGGCGATCGGGCTCGTTGTCGCCGAGCGGGTCAATGGGTCCGCCATTCTCGCGGTAGCTACCCCGGAGCCGGCGGCGCCGCCGCAGCCCGCGCCGGAGGGGTCGCGGTACATCGAAACCCGGCTATCGCTGCAATTCCCGATTGACGACGAGTATCCAACCGGCTCGGATGGGGCGAATGTCGCCGACTGGTACGCCTTCCGCAACTCGATCAGCTACGTCCCCGGCGCCGGCGAGAAGACCGACAAGGCGCAGGACCAAAAACTGAAACTCCTGGCCGATGTCAGCTGGAGCTGGCTGATCGTCATCGCGTTCGATCAGCCGACGCGCTACAGCCGGATCAATGTGAGTTTCACCGGCGGCGAATTGCCGTATTACCAGATCGCGCGTCAGGACCCGCATTACGCGGTCATTCACGTGCAGGGGCGCATCCCGGCCGGGCAAATGGAGATCACGACGAGCGAGTAGGCTCGCATCAGAGCACTTGCCCTGATGGGGACAGCTTCGTTGTTGCGCTGCTCGCCCGTGGAACAGCTTGATTGCGCGGCCTCTCGCTTTTCGGCACCGTCCCCGACAGGCTCACACCGGGAAAAGGCTGGTGTCCATGGCAGAGTGGGACATCCTGATCCGCAACGGCACGATCTACGACGGCAGCGGCCGCCCGGGCGAGAGCGGTGATGTGGCGATCGCCAATGGCCGGATTGCGCAAATCGGGCGCGGTCTGTCGGGCAATGCCGAGCGGGTCATCGATGCGGCAGGGCTGGCGGTGACGCCCGGTTTTATCGATATCAAGACCCACTCCGATTTCACCCTGCCGATCAATCCGAAGGCCGAGAGCAAGGTCCGCCAGGGCGTCACGACCGAGATCATCGGGCATTGCGGATTCTCGGTCGCGCCGTGCCTGCCGGGCAAAGTGCAGATGCTGGCGGATTATCTAAGCGGCGGCGCGCCGTGGCTGCCGTTTCGGGAGACGAGTTTTCCCGATTACCTCGACACGTTTCCGGCCGTCGCGGTCAACGCGGGCATGCTGGTTGGGCACAACACGTTGCGGCTGATGGTCATGGGCCTCGAAGACCGCGCGCCGAGTGCCGCCGAACTCGACCGGATGTGCGCGCTGTTGGAGGAGGGGCTCGGCGCGGGTGCACTCGGCCTCTCGACCGGGCTCTTCACGCCACCCGGCAGTTTCGCGCAACCGGACGAGATCATGACGCTATGCGGCGTCGTCGCGCGACACAGGGCCGCTTATTTCACGCATATCCGAGACGAGTCGAACCGGGTGCTCGAGGCCGTCGAGGAGGCGATCGCAGTCGCGCGCGCCTACCCGATCCATGTCGAGATCGTGCATCTGAAATGCTCGGGCGTGGATAATTGGGGCAAGGCCGCGGAGATCCTCGACCGGCTCGACCGGGCGCGCCGCGACGGCTGTGACATCGATTGCGACGCCTACCCTTATACCGCTGGCGCCAACCCGCTAAAAAACCTGCTGCCGCCCTGGGTGCAGGTGGGCGGCAACGAGGCGATGCTGGCGCGGCTTGCCGTGCCCGAGACGCGGGCGCGCATCGAGGCCGAGATCGCCGATCACGGGCTCAACAATTGGGGTCGCATCCCGTCCTGGGACGCGGTGCAGGTCTCGATCTCGCCAAAACTGCCGCAGACCGCGGGTATGACCGTCGCCGCGCTTGCCGCGGAGCGCCGCATCGATCCAATCGACCAGCTCTGTGATCACCTGATCGCCGACAATGGCGCGACCCGCGTGCTGATCACCTCGATCTCGGAGGACGACATCCGCACGATTGTCCGCTCGCCGAAGGCGCTGGTCGGCTCGGACGGCAATTGCGTCGCCGATTACGGGACGGTCAGTCAGGGCATGCCGCATCCGCGCTTTTACGGCACGTTTCCGCGCGTCATCGGCCACTATGTGGGGGAAGAGCGGCTGATCCCGCTGGAGCAGGCCATCCACAAGATGACCGGCGGCTCGGCGGGCGCTCTCAAGCTGCGCGACCGCGGTCTTCTGAAGGAGGGCTGGCGCGCCGACATCGCGATCTTCGACCCGGCCGATTTCAAGGACCAGGCGAGTTATGCCGAGCCGCATCGGTATCCGACCGGCGCGCGCACGACGGTCATCGTCAACGGCGTCGTCGTCGTGGAACAGGCGAAACACACCGGCGCGCTGCCGGGCCGTGTGCTGCGCTGCGGTGCGGACGGGACGGTCGGCTAAAAGTCGATCGCCGCGTGCACCAGGTTGCTGATGCGGTCGAGCCGCGCCGAGTGCCACGGATCGGGCTGCACAAAATTGGTCAAGTAGGCGAAGGAGACGCCCGAGCTCGGATCGGCCCAGCAATAGGAGGTGCCGACGCCGCCATGCCCGAACGTCTCCGGCGCGGCGATGCTGCCGAGGCCGCGGATGCGCCCGCCGGTGCCGCGTGAATGCGGCCCGATACCGCGGTGCATCGGGATGCCGGCCATGCCTTCATCGGGGCGGTCGCCGGTGAAATCGCGCGTGACGTAATCGACCATCCGCTTTGAGAAAAGGCGCACGGCACCAAGCCGGCCGCCGCCGATCATCATCTGGTAGAAGGCCGCCATCGCCCGCGCGGTGCCGAAGCCGCCGCCATGCGGCAGCCCGGCCTCGCGGTGCCGAAGCCGCCGCCATGCGGCAGCCCGGCCTCGCGGAATTCGGGGCTGTTGTCGCGCGCCTCGGAATCGGGCGGGGCGTGCACATCGGCGCAGCGCTGCTGTTCTTCGGGCGGGACGCCGACAAAGAGCTCGTCGATGAGACCCAGCGGCCCGATGACGCGCTCGCGGATGACTTCGCGGAAATCGCGTCCGGTGACCGCCTCGATGATCATCGCCAGAACCAGATGAGCGCTGCGTCCGTGATAATGGACTTTGGAGCCGGCCGGCCATTCCGGCTGGAACTCGCAGACCTCAGCGCGCATGCGGGCATGATCCGCCCAGGTCTCGCGGCTGACATTGGCATTCGGGAAGCCGGCCTGATGCGTCGCGAGCTGGAACAGTGTGATCTCGTCCTTGACGTGCGTCGCGAATTCCGGAATGTGGTCCGCAACGCGGTCATGGAACGACAAGGCGCCGTCCTCAACGAGGCTCCATATGGCCGCCGTCGTCAGCACCTTGGTGTTCGAGAACAGGAGCCACAGAGTGTCGTCGACCGCGGGGACCGGGTCAGGCTCGGTGCGGGCATTGCCATAGCTTCGGTAGAGCGCCAGCTTTCCGTGCCGAGCCAGCGCGATCTGGCAGCCGGGATAGCGGCCGGCCTCGATGTGGCTTTTGATCAGCCGATCGAGATCGGCAAGCGGACGAGGCCGCAGGTTGAGCGCCCCGGGCGCGCTCGGCGGCAGCGGAAATTCGCTCGGCATCGGAAGGTACTCCGCTCAGCTCCGTCCTGGATAATAACCCCGGACGCCAGCAGCGCGGTGCAAGATTTCGTCGAATAAGACCGGCTTTTCTCGTGCTCGCCTCAATCGCGCCGATAGGGATAGCAGCGGGCGCGTTCGAGGCTGATCCCGTAATGCTGGCCGAGCGCGCGGATCGCATCGCCCTGGTTCGGATACGGATCGGCATTGCCGGCGCCGACGATAATCGGCCGGAAGCTGCGGTCGTCACGTCCGCCGGGGGGCAGCATCGCCGTGGCGAGCGGGGTGCCATCCATGTCGCGCAACGTCAAAAACAGCGGCATCTCGCGCTGTACATGGGCCTTGAGGCCGATCTCCTGCTCAAAGGAGACCTTCGAGATCGGGCGAAAGCTCTGCGTCGCCTTGTCCTGCTCTTTGCGGAAATATTTTTCGACCGCGTGGCGCATCGTCTCGGATTCGGCGACCGCCTCGGCTTCGGTTTCAATGCGAAACCATGTCTTGCTGCCAGGCGCATCGCAGACGTACCTCATGATTCCTCCCAACATGGCTTCCGGTGCGAACCGGCATCGCGAGGGCGGGCATGCGATGTCGAGAGAAGCAAAATCCGGACTCCGGAATGAGTCAATAGCAACATCGGCGCATCTGCCGCTACTCGGCGGCTTTGTCGATTTGCCGGGGTATATCCGCCGAATCATCGGGTGCTTCGGTCCACTCGCGCCACAGCGCGACGAGCGCCGCCATCAGCGCCGGCCCCAGAAACAATCCCAGGAAGCCGAACGTCTCAAGCCCGCCGAGAATACCGAGCAGCACCCACAAGAACGGCAATCGCGCGGCACCGCCGATCAAGACGGGGCGCACGAAATGATCTGCGACGAACACTATGACGCTGCCGCTGACAAGAATGACGATCGCGCCGACCGTGTTCCCGACCGTGAACAGGTAGAGCCCGGCAAGGGTGTAGACGACGGGAGCCGCGAACGGGATCACCGCCGCTACCGCGGTGATCGCGCCGACAATCGCTGGGTACGGCAAATCGGCTACGAAATAGACGATCCCGAGCAGGAACCCCTCGGCCAGTCCGACCAGCACGAGCCCATTCACGGTGCCGTGTACGGCGGCAATCATGTGTCCAGCGATCCGCTCGCCGCGGAGGCCGATCAGCTGATCGCCGAGCCGGCGCAACTGCTCCGCCAAGCTGTCACCGTCGCGAAACACGAAGAACAGGGTCAGTAGCGTGAACAGCAGCAAGGCGAGGCGGTGTACGACCTCGCCGCCATATTCGCGCGCCGATACGGTCAACGTGCGCAGGTTGACGCGGCCGATCAGCTCCTCGGCCGCCACGGGATCGCCGAGATTGGTCCGCCACCATTCGGCGATCGACGCCCCCATGATCGGCAGCTGACCGATCCAATCGGGCGCTGGAATGCCGTGATGGCGCGCATCGCGGATGAACTCGACGATGAAATGGCTTTCACGCGCCAACGCGATACCGAGCAGAACCAAGGGAGCGATGAAAATGATGCCGATAACGGTCGTCGCCAATGCCGGCGCCACGATCCGCTCGATCGGTCGCGAGACCGGAATTTGCAGCCGGCGGTAGATCGGCCAGAACGCTATCGCCAGGACGCCCGCCCAAACCAGCGCCGCCACAAAATCGCGCAGAATCCACAGCCCGACTCCGACGATCGCCGTCGCCAGCGCAATTCGCGCCAGCCCTTGCGAGGAGGCAGGCGGCGGGGCAGGGAGGGGCGCGGGGTCGCGATCCATTACGGCTCGGCTGGCTGCAGTTTCGTCTCGATCCTAATCGAACACCCGCCGGAGAGCATCGTGCGGCACCGCTCGGGTGGCCGCTGGATCCACCGGGCCGGCCTTGTACATGGTTCTGTGGCGGCATAGACTCGCGGCTCGGCATTTCGCTCGCCGATCCAGCTCAAGAGGATCAGCCGATGGCCTATACACTCCAACAATTCTCTGCCGATTGTCACCGCATCCTCGCCGCCGAGCCCGGGCCCGAGGGCCGCAAAAAGATCTGCGCTCTCGTCCAGAAGGTGTGCGCCGATCCGGAGTTCGTCCGTCAGCACCTGCCGGAGAACGGGCCGGAGCGGAAGATTCTCTACGAGGATCCCGAGTTCGGGTTCTGCATCCTCGGCCATGTTTATCAGGGCGCCAAGGAAAGCCAGCCGCACGATCATGGCCCGACCTGGGCGATCTACGGGCAGGCGTTTGGCGAGACGATCATGACCGAGTACGAGTGTCTCGCTCGGGCGAGCGCCGATCGGCCTGGAAAGGCCCGTCCGGTGCGCGACTACAAGCTCCGACCGGGCGACGCTTATGTCTACAACGAGGGCGATCTGCATTCGCCGCGCCGCGACGGCGCGACGCGGCTGATCCGCATCGAGGGCAAGAACGTCGAGACGATCAAGCGTTATCCGTACCAGCGGGTCACCGACGCCCCGGCCGCCGCGCAGTAAGGGCCTCTTCAATACCGCGTCATGGCCGGATCGCATCCGGCCATGACGACGATCTCCCTGCGTCAGCCGCCGATCGCGCCTTCGGTGTTGACGTACACCGCGTAGAGCGACTGGCTCGCGGCCATAAAGAGCCGGTTGCGACTGCGCCCGCCAAAGCACAGATTGGCGCAGCGCTCGGGCAGCGCGATGCGGCCGATCATCTTGCCATCGGGCGCGAAAACGGCCACCCCGTTCAATTCGCCCGGGCCCCAGCCGCACCAGAGATTGCCGTGGACATCGCAGCGGAAGCCGTCCGGCGCGCCCTCGCCGATATCGCCGAAGGTCCGACTATTGGTGAGCTTTGTCCCATCCTCGACGACGTCGTAGACCCGGATCGCGCGCGGCCGTGATCGAGATTCGACGATGTACATGCGGCTCTCGTCCGGCGAGAAGCACAACCCGTTCGGGAAATTGATGTCACCGGCGACGACTGTCGTCCGGCCGGTGCGCGGGTCCACCCGGTAGACATTCGTCGGGAGCTCGGGCTCGGCCTTGAACCCCTCGTAATTGCCCAAGATGCCAAAGGCCGGATCGGTAAACCAGATCGAGCCGTCAGACTTGACGACGATATCGTTTGGCGAATTGAGCGGCTTCCCGTCGACCCCGTCATAGCGGTTGCAGATAACCGTGATCGATCCGTCATGTTCGGTGCGTGTCACTTGGCGGGTGCCGTGCTCGCAGGTGACGAGGCGGCCTTGCCGGTCGCGCGTGTTGCCGTTGGCGTAATTCGACGGTTTTCGGAAGATGCTGACCTGCCCGGTTTCCTCTTCCCATTTGAGGATGCGGTTGTTCGGGATGTCGCTCCACAGCAGCGAGCGGAATTCGCCGAACCAGACCGGGCCCTCGCTCCAGCGGCAGCCGGTATAGAGCCGCTCGACCGCCGCGTTCATCGGCGGCTTGATCGCGTCAAACCGCGGGTCGAGGGTGATGATGGCGGGATCCGGGTAGGATTGGGCGGGCTGCCATCCGTTGCTCATCGCAGCTCTCCATGACGCGGGAACGGCGCGCATCGGCGCCGGCGCGAAGATGGAGGCTTTCGGCAATAGGCTCAAGTGCGGCGAAGGCGCCGCCGCGACGCGCGTCGGCTAGAACGAGTTGGAGACGTTCTGGAACAGTCCGGTGACCCCGGTGCCGACGTTGCTGTACAGCACAAACCCGGCAATCGAGACCAGAAATGCGACCATCGCGTATTCGATGGCTGTCGCCGCCGAACAATCACGTCGCAAGATCGAGACGAGCGTATTCATCGTTCCGTCCCGTGGTGGGAATCGCGGGGTTAACCCTGGGGCAGGCTGTCTTAAGGAGGCCTTAAAAAGCTGCCGAGATTACGCTTAAGACCGAACCAAACGCGCAGGGTTTTCCTCAAAAGACCGAGGCTAAGTAATGGTTCCGCGGCCCGATTCGTGCGGATCGGGAGCGGTGCCAGCTTGAATGAGGATGGCTCGCCTAGGAAGGGATTACCGGGGCTAGGCGCCGGCGACGCCGGCCCGAACCGCGCCTTCTCGCGTCCGCCCCTGGCTCGACGCGGCGGGCAGTCGCGGTTGCATCTGCCCAGCGGTCGGGCCAGTATCCGGCCATGGGACGGGTAAGCAGACCGGCCTTGCGGGACCCTTCACGGTTATGTGACAGGCCGACGCAAGCGGCATGAGTCATCAGCTGCATCATGGCGATCTTCCCGAGGGCCTCGCCTTCGGTTCGGCGGTCGCGGTCGACACCGAGGCAATGGGGCTCAACCCCCATCGGGACCGGCTGTGCCTGGTTCAGCTGTCGGCCGGCGACGGCAACGCCCATCTGGTCCAGTTCTCGCCGGACAATTACGACGCGCCGCGGCTAAAGCGGCTCCTGACCGATCCCGCGGTGCTAAAGCTGTTTCATTTTGGCCGCTTCGACCTGGCGATGCTGTATTGTTATCTCGGCGTCATGCCGGGACCGGTCTACTGCACAAAAATCGCCTCGCGGCTGGCGCGTACCTTCACCGACAGGCACGGTCTGCGCGATTTATGCAAGGATTTGCTTGGCGTGGAGCTGTCAAAGCAGCAGCAGAGCTCGGATTGGGGCGCGCCGTCATTGACGGAGGAGCAACTGCGTTACGCGGCCTCCGACGTTTTGCACCTGCACGCGCTGCGCGCCCGTCTCGATACGATGCTGGCCCGGGAGAACCGTATCGAGCTGGCGCGGACCTGCTTCGATTTTCTACCAAATCGCGCGTTGCTTGACCTCGAGGGCTGGGCCGAGCAAGACATTTTCGCGCATTGACGATGAGCCGGCGGGGGCGCTGCGGTCGGGAGTAGTGATCGCGATCAGGGGGACGGTGCTTTGGGGGATAGAGTAATCGCCATCTCGGCGCATGAGGCATTGACCGGGTTGGGGCGGCTCGGAGAGGCTCCGCTGCTGCCCCAGGACATCACGGTCGGCCGGCGGGTGATCCGCGCCGAAATCGAGGGGCTCGAGCAATTGGCGCAGACGCTCGATGGCTCTTTCGGGCGCGCCCTTGATATCTGCGCGGCCGTGCGGGGACGCCTGATCGTCACCGGAATGGGCAAAAGCGGTCATATCGCGCGGAAGATCGCGGCAACGCTGGCCTCGACCGGGACCCCGGCGCTGTTCGTCCATCCGGCCGAGGCGAGCCATGGCGATCTCGGCATGATCAGCTTCAACGATGCGATCCTCGCGCTGTCGAATTCCGGTGAAAGCGCGGAGCTGACCGACATCGTCGCCTATTCGCGGCGCTTCAAAATCCCGCTGGTCGCAATCACCGGCGGGACCGAGTCGATCCTGGCCGAGGCGGCCGATGTGGTGCTGTTGCTGCCACGGGCCGGCGAGGCGTGCTCGATGGGACTGGCGCCGACGACCTCGACAACAATGATGATGGCCCTAGGCGACGCGTTAGCGATTGCGCTCCTCGAACGGAAAGGTTTCTCGCCGGCCGATTTCCAGCGCTTCCATCCTGGCGGCAAGCTCGGTCGGCGACTGTTGCGGGTCAGCGACATCATGCATTCGGGAGAGGCCGTGCCGCTGATCTCGCCAGGGGCGCCGATGTCGGAGGCGATCCTCGCGATGACCGCCAAGAGCTTTGGATGCGTCGGCGTGTGCGGGACGGGTGGAGAGCTCGTCGGGGTCATCACCGACGGCGATCTTCGGCGTCACATGGATGACGGGCTTCTATCGCGTACCGTCACCGAAATCATGCACCCGAACCCAAAAACGATCGCCAGCGGCAATCTCGCCGTGGAGGCGTTGGGGCTGATGAATCGGTTTGCGATCACCGCGCTCTTTGTCGTCGACGACGACATGCGGCCGATCGGTTTCCTGCACATGCACGACTGTCTGCGGGCCGGCATTGCATGAGGAGCCTGCTACCCGCCTTGGTTCCGCGCCCGCAGCGCCCTGATCATGCTACTCCGGTCCCGGTGAGCGCGGTCGCGGGTGCGGTGAGCCGGCTCGCCGCGATGTGGTCGGTTGCCGGAGTCGGCAATCCGTATAGCCGCCGGGTCGCGCTGTTGAAGCGGGCATTGCCCGCGCTCGGCGTGCTGTTGTTGCTGCTGATTGCGGTCTGGCCCCGGCTTGCGCCGATATGGGAACGGATGCGTTTTGCCTTTCCGGCGATCGATCTGCGCGAAGCGCGCGAATTGCGCATGCTGAACCCTCGCTACGCCGGGACCGACCGGCTCGGCCGGCCCTACGTCGTGACAGCCGCTGTAGGTCATCAGGTGCCGGACCGTCAGGATCTGATGTCGCTGGAAGGCGCGCGCGCCGAGATGAGGTCCCACAGCGGCGCCGAGGTTGTCGTTACCGGCGATACCGGCATCTACCAGTCGCAGACCCAACTGCTCGATCTTTTCGGAAACGTCACACTGACGCACGAGAACGGCACTCGGTTCGTGACGCAGCGGGCTCGTCTCGACGCTGCACACAATACGGCCGAGGGCAATGATCCGGTCGAGGGACATGGGCCATCTGGCGACATCACGGCGCAAGGATTTCGCATCTACGACAAGGGGGATACGGTCATTTTCACGGGCAAATCGGAGACGCTGTTCCGGGGCGCGAAAATGACGGCGGCAAACCCGCGCCAGCCCCCCGCCGTCCCGAGAGCCGTCGCGGCGACCGCCGCCCGTGTCGAGGCGCAGGAGCAGGCGGCGACCCCGCGGGCCGCAAAGCCTGCGCCGGAACAGCATCGGACGCCGCATCCGGCAAAGCCGGATGCGAAGCCCTCCCGGCCCACTCCCACTCCCGCCGCCGCCCTCGGCGGAAAGAGAGGCTAGCGGTGGCTCGATCGCGGCGCTTCCGCTTCTGTGTCGTCGCGGCCGCAACGGGACTGTTGTTGCTCCTTGGCACGACACCCGGTCATGACGCCGCCGCTCAGCTGCTAAATCCCTCGGGAGACAACCTCCCGCTACAGGTACAGGCCGATTCCGGGATCGAATGGCAGCAAAACGAAAAGCTCTACATTGCCCGCGGCAACGCCGTGGCGACACGCGGACCCGCTGCGGTTCGGGCGGACACGCTGATCGCCCATTACCGCGAGGTTAAGGGCAGCGGCGCGGCTGCAACCACAGGCGGGAACACGGAGATCTACCGGGTCGAGGCGGAGGGGAACGTCACGATGACCCGCGAAGGTCAGACGATACTCGGCGATCGCGCTGTGTACGATTTGGATCAAGCCTTGATGGTGGTGACCGGCAAGGCGCTCAAGCTGACAACCGCTACCGATATCGTCACGGCGCGCGACAGCCTCGAATGGTACGATCAAAAGCAGGTCGCGGTGGCCCGCGGCAACGCTGTCGCGATCCGCAACGGCAAGACGATCAAGGCCGACATCCTGACGGCCTACATGGTCAAGACAAAGCCTTCGGACGGCAAAACCCCGGCGCGACCGGTAAAGGCGCCGGCCGCCGCAGGCGCCAAGCCGTCGCCCACCCCGATCACGGCGTCAGGGGCGCCGCCAGCCGCCGAGTCGAAAATCAGCCGCGTCGATGCGCAGGGCCATGTCGTTGTGACCAACGCGATCGATACCGGGCGTGGCGATTACGGCGTCTATAATGCCGATACCGGCATTTGTACGCTGGTCGACAACGTCGTCATCGCCAGGGCCAAGGACGTCATCAAGGGCCAATACGGGGTCATGGACCTGAACAAGAATGTCAGCCGCATGCTGCCCAGCGCCGCCGGCGCTCCCGCCGGGTCGCCGCAGCGCGTTCAGGGTCTTTTCGTCCGGGAGGACCAGGCTCACGGCGCCGGAGCGGGAGGCGGTACCTCCGGCGGGAAAGGCTCCTCGGCTACCGGCAAGAAGCCCTGATGCGCGCACCGCCGATCCGACGCAACGCTCCGAGCTATTCAGGGCCGGCCTGGCTTGGTCAGACTCCCCATCTGGTTGCCGATAATCGCGGGCTGATCGGTTACGGCTTGGGCAAAAGCTTTAAGCGCCGGCCGGTGCTGCGCGAGGTCAGCATTTCGGTGCAGCGCGGCGAGGTTGTGGGGCTGCTCGGCCCGAACGGCGCCGGCAAGACGACCTGCTTCTACATTATTACCGGTCTGATCGCCGCCGACACCGGCACCGTGGAGCTCGACGGTCAGGACATTACCGAACTGCCGATGTACCGCCGCGCCCGGCTCGGTATCGGATATTTGCCGCAGGAAGCCTCGATTTTCCGCGGCCTCACGGTCGAGCAGAACATCCGAGCCATCCTCGAAGTGGCCGAGCCCGAACCCGATACGCGCGAGGCGATGCTCGATGCGCTCTTGGCGGAATTCTCGATCAGCCACCTGCGCCGCGCGCCCGCAATGGCATTGTCGGGTGGTGAGCGGCGCCGATGCGAGATCGCCCGCGCCCTGGCGATGCAGCCCAATTTCATCCTGCTGGATGAGCCGCTGGCCGGCATCGACCCGATCGCGGTTAACGATATCCGGGCACTGGTTGCCCACCTGAAGGACCGCGGCATCGGGGTCTTGATCACCGACCATAATGTCCGCGACACGCTGAAAATCGTCGATAGGGCCTACATCTTGCATGAGGGCCGGGTGCTGATGGAGGGCGCCCCCGACGAGATCGTCGCCGACGCCGATGTCAGGCGCGTTTACCTGGGCGAGCGATTCAGCCTATGAGCCCGGCTCCCAGCGGAGCGCTTTGTGAATAGAATCGGCCTTTCTCAGCGGCTTGAGCTGCGCCAGAGCCAGACTCTGGTCATGACGCCGCAGCTGCAGCAGGCGATCAAGATGCTGCAGCTGTCGAACCTCGAGCTGAACGCGCTGATTGAGGGCGAGATCGAGCAGAACCCGCTGCTGGAGCGGAGCGAACGCGACCCCGACGACCGGGCCGAACCCGGAACGGAACCGGGGAATGGGCTGGTGATTGACGGCGAGATGGCCGGGATTTCGGAGCCGTCGTCCGCCGAGGCGGTTTCCGATGCCATTGACGATTGGGGCGCGGCGGCGGGAGACGAGGGCGACGGCACGGCCGAGATCGCTGGCGATGCATCCTGGCGCAATCGCAACGGCTCTGGGTACTCCGGGGAACTGCCCGGGATCGATCAGACCGCAAGCCGGCCGCGCACCCTTCGCGAGCACTTGATCGAGCAGATCGGCGCCGACCTGCCCGATCAGGCCGACCGGGTCATCGCGCTCCATTTGCTCGACCAGCTCGATGAGGCCGGCTATCTGCAAGGCGGGCTCGAGGGCGCCGCGGAGCGGCTTGGCTGCGTCCCGGAGCGCATCGAGCGGGTGCTGGGGCGGCTGCAGGAATTCGATCCGCCCGGCGTCTTCGCCCGCGACCTCGCCGAATGCCTGGCATTGCAATTGCGCGACCGCAACCGGCTCGACCCGGCGATGCAGCGCCTTCTCGACAATCTGCCGTTATTGGCGGCGCGCAATGCCACGGCGCTGATGCGCATCTGCGGTGTCGATGCCGAGGATCTGGCGGAGATGGTCGCCGAAATCAAATCCCTCGATCCGCGGCCCGGCTTCGCCTTCGACCCGCCGCTCGCCCAACCCGTGGTGCCGGACATCATCATGCGGGCCCAGCTCCGGGGCGGTTGGGCGGTCGAGCTCAATGCCGATACATTGCCGCGGGTGCTGGTCAATAATCGCTATTACGCCCGGATCAGGCGAACCGCCTTGAACAAGATCGAGCGCGAATACCTGACCGAGCGCATGCAAGCGGCGAACTGGCTCGTGAAGGCGCTGCACCAGCGCGCTGTCACGATCCTCAAGGTAGCCACCGAAATCGTTCAGCAGCAGGAAGGCTTTTTCCGCGACGGGGTCCAATCGTTGCGGCCGCTGATCCTGCGCGACATCGCGGACGCGATCGGCATGCATGAGAGCACGGTCAGCCGGGTCACGACCAACAAGTACATCGCGACCCCGCGCGGATTGTTCGAGCTGAAGTACTTCTTTACATCGGCGATCGCCGCCTCGCGCGGCGGCGATGCACATTCGGCCGAGGCGGTGCGGTTCCGGATCCGCAACCTGATCGAAGGCGAGCCATCGGGCAGCACGCTCTCGGATGAGCGTATCGTCGAACTGTTGCAGCAGGATGGAGTCGACATCGCGCGCCGCACCGTCGCCAAGTATCGCGAGGCAATGCGGATCCCGTCCTCGGTGCAACGGCGCCGGGAGAAGATGCTGAGCTTATGAAGGCGTTGCGCGAGCGGCGTGCTTGATCCTGGTTTGCAGATGCCCAACTTTGGATTGGCGCACAGCGAAGCAGCCATGCGCAGATCGAGCGGTTCTGACATGCAGCTGACGGTCACCGGAAAACAGCTTGGTGTCGGCGAGGCGCTGCGGAGCCATGTCGAGGCCAGCCTCGAGGCTCTTCTTATCAAGTATTTTGGAAGTGCGATCGAGGCGCATGCCGTCTTCGCTCGCGAGGCTCATCTGATCCGCGCCGATCTATCCGTGCATATCGGACGTGGGATCATGGTCAAAAGCAGTGCCAGCGCGACCGATTACTATCCGGCCTTCGATGCCGCAGCCGAGCGCCTGGCAAAACAATTGCGCCGCTACAAGCGCCGGCTACGCGACCATCACGCGCGGCTTCGCAATCAGCCGGAGGAGCTGGAGACCGCGCGCTCCTTTGTGCTGGCGGCGGCCGAAGAGGAGCTGGGTTCGGAACCGGTCCTGGACGGGCAGGCGACCGCCCCCGCTGTTATCGCCGAGATGAGTACCGATCTGCCAAGGCTGACGGTTGGAGAAGCCGTAATGCGGATGGATCTGGCGGATGCGCCGGTTTTGCTGTTCCGCAACCGCGCCCATGGCGAGCTCAACCTTGTTTATCGGCGAAGCGACGGCAATATCGGCTGGATTGACCCAGCCCTCGACGCCGGCCGTGCCGCTTCCGCCAAAGCGGGTCGTGCGAACCGATAGGGACCTTGTCGTGTTTCCCTGGCTGTCCGAGGCACGCCGGGAACTATCCTGTGAGGGCGTTGTAGGCTAGGGCCGAGGTTTGGAACGATGCAGATTGCCGACCTGCTCACGCCGCGAACCGTGATCCCGCAATTGCGGGTGTCGGGCAAGAAACAGGCCCTGCAGGAAATCGCCAAGCGCGCCGCGGCGATTACCGGCTGTGGCGAGCGGCAGATTTACGAGGTGCTCGCTGATCGCGAGCGGCTCGGCAGCACCGGGATCGGCCGCGGTGTCGCCGTGCCGCATGGCAAACTGCCCGAGCTTAACCGGCTCTTTGGGGTGTTCGCGCGGCTCGATCGCCCGATCCCCTTCGAGGCGGTGGATGACCAGCCCGTCGACCTCATCTTTGTGCTGCTGACGCCAGCCGATCCCCGGAGCGAGCATCTGACGGCGCTCGCGATGGTGTCGCGCCGGCTGCGCGATCGGACGATTTGCGAGAAGCTCAGGGGCACCGACAAGGCAGACGCGCTCTACGCGTTACTAACCGACCGCACCGAAAGCCACGCCGCCTAGAAGCCGCCGGCTTCGGCCTGCGCCGGAGCGGCGCTCTCCACGAGATGGGTCAGGGCATAGGCCCCGAAAAAGCGCCCGTCCATCGGCTTGGCGAACAGAAAGCCTTGGCCGAAGCCGCAACCGGCCTCGCGTAAGGTATCGCGCTGGAGGGCGGTCTCGACACCCTCCGCCACGACCTCGGCACCATAAATACTGGCGATCTTCAACAGCGCCAGCACCAGCTCCTTGCCCTCGATCGTGTCGAGACGCGCGGTGAAGTCGCAATCGATCTTGATCGTGTCGACGGCATACTGGCGCAATGCTCCCAGAGCGGAGTAGCCGGTCCCGAAATCGTCGAGTGCGATTTGAATGCCGAGGTCGCGCAGCTCGCTCAAGACGCCGCGGGCCATTTCCGGATTGCGCATGAACGCCGACTCGGTCAGCTCCATTTTGAGCCGGTCGAGCGGGAAGCCGCCTTCGTGGATCTCGTTCAGCGTAGCGAGCAATGGCGCGGGGTCGTTGAACTGCCGCGGCGACACGTTGACGCTGACCCAATCGACCATCGCGCGGCCATAGAGCATCTGCCAGACCTGCATCTGGCGCACAACGTCGCGAATGACCCAACAGCCCACCTGCACGAGCAGTCCGCTTTCTTCGAGCAGCGGCAGGAAAACGGCGGGTGGCACAAGGCCGTCGCTCGGATGGTTCCAGCGCAGGAGAGCTTCGGCGCCGACCACCCGGCCGTCTTTGAGGTTCAGGATCGGCTGGTAATGCAGCACGAACTCTCCCTCGTCGACCGCCCGGTGCAGCTGATCCAGCATACGAAGGCGGCGGCCCATCGCGCTTGTCAGCGCCGGCTCCCAGATCTTCGAGCTGTTCGGGCCCCGCGATTTGGCCTCCTGCAGAGCCACGTCGAGGTCCCGGAGTACATCGTCTTCGCTGCGCTGGGCCGGGCCGGTAATCAGATACCCGACGTTCGCCGTCAGGCGGATCCGCTGGTCGCCCGCGAGGATCGGCGCGCGCACGACCTGCAGCAGCCGCCGCGCGAAAATTTCGGCATCGGCCGGGCTGGCCGGCCTGCCGAGAACGATCCCGAATTCATCGGCCCCGAGACGGGCGACGAGATCGGCGTGTGCCTGGCCCGGCGCACCACCCGGCCCGGCAGCAAACAGCGCGCGCGATCGCGTACTGGTGATGAGCCGCGTCGCGACGGTTTTCAAAACCGCATCGCCTAGGCGGGCGCCGTAGAGGTCGTTGATCCCTTTGAAATTGTCGATATCGAGGAGAAACATCGCGGTGCCGGTGCCACTTGCCTCGAGCGCCGAGCCGACCCGGGCAAGAAAAGTAGCGCGCCCCGCGACCCCGGTCAGCGGATCCAGAGCCTCCACGATCGCCTGTTCGTTTGCGGCTGCGGCGGTCTCATGCAAGGCCGCGAGAACGCCGATGACCATTCCGTCTGACGTGACGCGAGGCCGCAGGCTGACAAGCTGCTGATGCACTACCCCGTCGATTTCGATCGGGACGTAGCCTTCGACCGTGTCGCCGGCGAGCGCACGATGCTGAAGTTCGCCGATGCCGAGGCCGCTGAGACCCTCGACCTCGTCATGGCGGCAGCCCGAGAGCGTTGCCGAGGCCAGATGGAAGGCGTTGATCCAGCGCGGATTGGCCGCGACATAGCGCAGCTCGGGGTCGAACACCGCGATGCCGGCAGGGATCTCGTCGACGAAATGCCTCAACCAATCCGGCGGGAAGGCATCGCGCTCGCGGACGACGCTTGTTGCCATAGCTGCGCTAATATCTGGGCCCGGCGCATCTTAGGTGTTTCTGATTTAAAAAAGCGTGAAGTCACCCTGGCCACGGTTCTCGACCAGAATTCAGCAACTTGCGTAACCGGTTTTTACCCGGCCAACCGCATCAGTTTTGTGGAAAGGTCAGCGGCGGGCCGCGCATGTCAGCGGCGTGAGCGGCGATGTTCGGCTGCGATGGAAAGCGCGCCTGCATCAGCGCTCGTCTGGAATGGACAAGCCTCGACGCTCCCTTGCGACAAGCGCTCACGACCCTGCCGGATCAACGCGACGGCGGGTGCGAACTCGCCGAGGGCTGATCGCCGCCCGGAATGCCCTGGGTCGGCGAAGGCTGACCATACCCGCCACCGAGCGTGCCAGGCGCCATCGGGTTGCGCGCGCCCCCGCCAGCGCGGGACAATTCCTGCGCGTTGAGCTGGTTCGCCATGCTGTCGGAGTTCGCCATCCGCGCCTTGCCGCGGCGCGCCATCCTGCGGTGGGTCACTCGCTTGCTGTGCGCTTTGGTTGCCATGGGCGCCGGCGCAGCCGTTGAGGCAGCCGCCGGAGCGCGGGACGACGGGGTCATCGGGGCACCGGTTTGCGCCCAGACCGGGGCCGCTATCGCAAGCGCCGCAGCGATTGCGACGCCATTCAAGAGATGCTTCATGCCTCTATCCTCTGTGGCAGTTCCAGGACAGTACGCTGCAAAGGGCTCGCTCAAACTGGAGAGTGACCCGTGTCGACCGCAGAGCCGGAGAGAACGATGCTGTCGTTCCTTCCGCGATACGCAGCTGCGGGATCGCGTATCCGACTTGGTCCGCGCCGAATAATATGATTTGCGGTGGCGGCGTTTCAAGCGTTTGGTGAGTTTCGGTGCTCCTTATGAACGTATCCGGCGAGAAAAAACGCTGCCCGATGCGCCGCGGGATCGCGCTGGCCGCAGCCCTTCTCCTCTGCACCATCATCGCTCCGCTCCGCGCGGCGGAACGTGACAGCCTGGCGATCGGCATCACGCAATTCCCGGCGACGTTAAACCCGGACATCGATGTCATGGCGGCGAAGAGCTATGTGCTTGGTTTGAGCTTGCGGCCGTTTACGGTCTACGACGCCGACTGGAAGCTCACCTGCCTGCTTTGCACCGAGCTCCCGTCGATCTCGAATGGTCTCGCGGTTCCGGTTGATCTGCCCGGCGGCAAAAAAGGCATCGATCTCACTTACACGATCCGGGCCGATGCAAAATGGGCGGACGGGACGCCCGTGACGACCGAGGATGTGCGCTTTACCTATGAAGTCGGGCGGAACCCGCAGAGCGGGGTCAGCAACGCCGAGCTCTATCGCCGGATCAGCGGCATCGACATCAAGGACGCACGCACATTTACGATGCATGTCGACAAGCTGACCTTCGACTATGCGGCGATCCAGGACTTGATGCTGTTGCCGGCGCATATCGAGCGCGATGCCTTCGCCGATCCGGCGCAATACCGGCTGCGCACGCATTACAACACCGACCCCACCAACCCCGGTCTCTATAACGGACCGTACCGGGTCACCGAGTTTGTGGCTGGCTCTCACATTCTTCTTGAGCCGAACCCGCATTGGGCCGGAGCGCCTGGCCGTTTTCGGCGCATCACGATCCGGACGATCGAGAACACGGCCGCGCTCGAAGCCAATCTGCTGTCCGGCACGATCGATATGATTGCCGGCGAGCTCGGTCTGCCGCTCGATGAAGGGCTCGCGTTTGCTAAGCGCCACGGCGACGCCTTCCAGATCCTCTATAAGCCCGGGCTTGTCTGTGAGCACATCGATCTGAACCTCGAGCGGGCCGCATTAGCCGACCATCGAGTCCGCGAGGCATTGATCCTTGGGCTCGACCGGGAGGCGATCAGCCGACAGCTCTTTGACGGGCGCCAGCCGGTCGCCGGCAGCTTCATGAACCCACTCGATCTCGGCTATACGGAGGATGCGCCGCGCTATCGTTTCGAGCCGATCCGCGCCGAGGCTCTGCTGAAGGCGGCCGGGTGGGACAAGGGAGGCGATGGAGTCCGCCGCAACGCCGAGGGGCAGCGATTGTCCTTTGAGCTGATGACGACGGCCGGCAACCGCTCGCGCGAACTGGTCGAGCAGGTGCTGCAGAGCCAATGGCGGCGGATCGGCGTCGATATCCGCATCAAGAACGAGCCCGCGCGTGTGCTGTTTGGTGAGACGCTGCCGCATCGCCGGTTCGACATGGCGATGTATGCCTGGATCAGCTCGCCGGAAAACGTGCCGCGCTCGATCCTGCATTCGAGCGAGATCCCGAGCGAGGGCAACGGCTTTGTCGGCCAGAATGCGACGGGCTACGCGAACCCCGAAATGGATCGGCTGATCGACGCGCTCGAAATCGAGCTCGACGCCGACAAGCGCAAGGCGCTGTGGACGGAGGCGCAGCGTCTCTACGCGACCGAATTGCCCTCCCTGCCGCTCTATTTCCGCTCGGATGTGTTCATCCTGCCGAAATGGCTGAGCGGAGTTCGCCCGACCGGCAACCAATCGCCGACCACGTTGTGGATCACCGATTGGTCGGCGCAGCCCTAATCCGATGATCCGCTACACCGCGATACGGCTCGTCGAAATCGCCGCGATCCTCGTCCTGCTGTCGTTCATTGTGTACGCGCTGATCGGGTTGATGCCGGGCGATCCGATCGACCTGATGCGCTCGTCGGATCCGCGCATGAACGCCGCGGATGCGGCGCGGCTGAAGGCGCTTTACGGCCTCGATCAGCCGCTGCTCTTGCGTTACGCCGGCTGGGCGGGCCAGGCGCTGGCCGGTGATCTCGGGTATTCGCGGCTCTTCTCCGTCCCGGTTTGGGGCGCGCTGCTGCCGCGGCTCGGCAACTCGCTGATGCTGATGCTGCCGAGCTTTATGCTGGCCTTTGCGCTTGCGCTGGGGCTCGGGACGGCGGCGGCGCGGCGCCCCGGTTCGCGGCTCGACGCGGCGGTCAATCTGTTCTGCTTTGCCGGCGTATCGTTGCCGACCTTTTGGCTCGCGCTGATCCTGATCCTCGTTTTCGCCGCCGGGCTCGGCTCGCTTCCGGCGAGCGGCATCGCGACCGCCGGGATCAGCGATGCCGCCGACCGCCTGCGCCACTTGGTGCTGCCGGTCGCGACCCTGACGCTCGTCAGCGCGGCGAGCTACACGCGTTATGTGCGGGCCGCCATGCGCGAAGCCCTCGCGCAGGACCATATCCGCACCGCGCGCGCCAAGGGAGCCAGCGAGGCACGGGTGGTGCTGCATCACGCATTGCGCAGCGCGCTCGTGCCGGTCACGACGATTCTGGCGTTATCGTTCGGCGGATTGGTCTCCGGCGCGCTCGTGACCGAGACGATGTTCGGCTATCCCGGAATGGGCAAGCTGATCTTCGATGCCGTCATGGGCAATGACTACAATCTGGCGCTGGCGGCCCTGCTGCTCGCCGCGGCGGTGACGATGGCCGCCAATCTCGCTGCCGATCTCGCTTACGCCTGGCTCGACCCGCGCGTCTCCTACCGGTGAAGGCGCCGCTGTTTCTGCTGCTGGCGATCGCGGCTGCATCGTTTGCCGCGCCGCTCCTCGGCGCGGTTCTCGGCATCGATCCCAATATGGTCGACCTGTTGGACCGGCTGTCCGGGCCGTCTCTGATCCACCCGCTCGGCACCGACGAACTGGGCCGCGATGTCTTGCTGCGGCTGCTCGGCGGCGGCCGGGTATCGCTCATCATCGGCGTTGCGGCGGCGCTCGCCGCGGCGGCGCTCGGCACCCTGATCGGGCTCCTCGCGGGTTATCTCGGCGGCTGGGCCGACCGGGTATTGATGCGCGGCACCGACGCGATCATCGCGTTGCCGCTCTTGCCGCTGTTGATCGTGCTGGCCGCGCTCGACCTGCATAAGCTCGGCTTGTCGGAGAGCGTCATTCAATCCGACGAGATCAGCGTCGTTCGGATCGTAGCGCTCGCGGTGCTGGTCGGCTGGACGACGGCGGCGCGGCTGGTGCGCGGCGCCACGCTCGTCACCCGCAACCGCGATTTCGTCCGCGCGGCGCGCAGCCTCGGCGCCGGCGTGCCCCATATCCTGTGGCTCCATATCCTGCCGAATGTGCTTGGACCGCTGATCGTCGCGACGACGCTCAGTGTCGGCGACGTGATCCTCTTCGAATCGGTGCTGAGCTTTCTCGGGCTCGGCGTACAGCCGCCCTTGTCCAGTTGGGGCAGCATGCTGAGCAATGCCCAGGAGCTGATCGCCACGGCCCCGATGCTGGCGGTCTACCCAGGGCTGCTGATCTTCCTGACCGTGGTCGCCTGCAATCTGCTGGGCGACCGTTTGCAGCAGCGGCTCGATCCGGCGGAGGCGAGCAGGCGTTGATCGACAAAGAAAAACCGCCGCGCGAGGCGCGGCGGTGAGAGAAAGCCGGGGCCGTTCTAGGCCCCGGCGATGTCGGTCTGATCGTTACGGCCAGACGATCTCGACGCGGCGGTTCTGCGGCTCGCGCACACCGTCGGCGGTCGGTACGCGTTGGTCGTTCTTGCCGCGGCCGCTGACGTCCATGGCCTGGCGCGGGACGCCGAACCGGCCCAGCGCGTTGGCGACGTTGTTGGCGCGGCGCTCGGAGAGCCGCTGGTTGTAGCCGGCCGAGCCCGAGGCGTCGGTGTAGCCGGTCACGTGGATCGTGACCATGCCTCCGGCGCGCCACGCATCGGCGGCCTGGTTGATGACGCGCATGCCGTCAGGCGTGATCGTGTCCTTGTCCCAATCGAAGAAGACCAAGAACACTTGACGCTGGATGACCGGCGGCGGCGGCGGGGCTGGCGGCGCCGGCGGCGGTGCGCCGAAACGGACGCTCAGGCTCGCGACCACGTTGTGCGTGGAGTACTCGGACTTGTACTTGACGCCGCCAATCGCCTTAAAGGTCGGATCGGTCGTCGCCAGGTAGCGGTAATCGAGGTCGAAGGCCAGGGCCGGGTTGATGTTATACCGGATGCCGGCGATCCCCTGATACCCGAACTGCCAATCCGAGCTCGACGCGATGGTCACGTCGGCGAGCGGAGGTTTGGTCGCGATCGAGTCGTGCAGATTGACCGCGCCGATGCCCACGCCGAGATGCGGGCTGACAATCCAGCCGAGCGGGAAATCATAGAGGACGTTCGTCATCAGCGCGTAACGGTTGCGCTCGCCACTCACCGGGATCGATCCGCCGAGGGCGGCGAGCCTGGTGGCATGGTTGTTGGCGAAGTTGAACTCCTCTTCGAAGCGGATCGGGCCCCATTCGTAGCCGGCGCGAGCACCGACATTGAACCCGTCGCTCAAGCTCTCGGTGAGCTTGACCGAGCCTACCCTGTCCGACACGTTGCCGGTCAAAGCCGTCCAGCCGCCCTCGATCCCGAAATAGTAAGCTCCCGGGCCACTCGGCATGACGAACCACTGCGCCTGTGCGTCCGCCCAGCTCAGCGCCATGGCAATGGCCACGCCGGCGCCTAGCAGAATGCGTTTTCTCATCACCTTTACCTCCGGCCGCAATACGCGTACGACGATGGTTACGCCAACGCCGTTGCGCCATGTTTACCATCGACCTTTGCGTTGGCAATCGGTTTTTAGCTCGCCAAGCCCGTCAATTCAGCTAATGCCGGCGGGAGCGACATTCGTGCAACAGTTTGGCGGCAAAACTAGCGGAATCCGAAGGATTGAGCGCGGCATTTGAGCAACACTCAAGCATAAGCCGAGGGTGCGTGGGCGCGCCACACAGTGATCGCTAAGCGGCGCTGCGGGCGGGTTCCGGGCGCCGTCGGGCGGCCGGGATGCCGGCGCCTGTTCAACGTGGAGTACAACATTCGAGGCTCGCGGCGGTTCCGCACGCAGGGGCCGCTCACGTGTCCTCGCCAAGCGACAACAGGGTCGCATTGCCGCCGGCGGCGGTCGTATCGATCGAGACGGTCCGCTCCACGGCAAAACGGTGCAGATAGCGCGGCCCGCCGGCCTTCGGGCCGGTGCCGCTGAGCCGCTCCCCGCCAAAGGGCTGCACGCCGACAACCGCGCCGATCATCGTGCGGTTGACATAGCTATTGCCGGCAGGCAGCCGGCTCAGCACATGGCGCACGGTCTCGTCGATCCGGCTGTGGATGCCGAGGGTCAGGCCATAGCCGGTCGCGGCGATCTCGTCGCAGACCGCGTCCAGCCGATCCGCCCGCCACCTGACGATATGCAGAATCGGGCCGAACACCTCGCGCTCAAGCCGGCCGGCGCTGTCGATCTCGAAAGCGCGCGGCGCGAAGAAGGCGCCATGCTCGGCACCCGCGGGCAGCGGGCACCCGTAGAGGAGCCGCCCCTCGCGCGCCATGCGGGCGGCGTGCCGTTCGAGCGCTTGCCGCGCGGGCTCATCGATGACCGGGCCGACATCGGTGGCGAGCAGGGCGGGATCGCCGATGCTCAATTCGGCCATCGCGCCGGTGAGCATCGGCAAGAGCCGGTCGGCGATGTCGTCCTGCACATAAAGGAGCCGCAGGGCCGAGCAGCGCTGCCCGGCGCTGTCGAAAGCGGAGACGATCGCGTCGGCGACGACCTGCTCGGCGAGCGCCGACGAGTCGACGATCATCGCATTCTGCCCGCCGGTTTCGGCGATCAGCGGCGCGATCGGACCGGGGCGGGCCGCCAAGCTCTGGTTGATCGCGCGCCCGGTCTCGGTCGAGCCGGTAAACGCGACCCCGGCGATTCGCGGATCGGCGACGAGCGCGGCGCCGACCGTCTCGCCGTCGCCCGGCAACAGATGCAGGACATCGCCGGGAATACCGGCCGCCAGAAGCTGGCGGACCGCCGCGGCAGCGACGAGCGGCGTCTGCTCGGCCGGTTTGGCGATGACGGCATTGCCGGCGGCGAGCGCGGCGGCGATCTGCCCGGTGAAGATCGACAGCGGAAAATTCCACGGCGAGATGCAGGCGAAGACGCCGCGGCCGTGCAGCCCGATCTCGTCCTGCTCGCCGGTCGGGCCGGGCAGGCATTGCGGCATGGCGAATTCGGCGCGGGCGCGGGCGGCGTAATAGCGCAGGAAATCGACAGCCTCCCGCACTTCCGACAAGGCCGCCGGGATCGTGCGGCCGCCCTCGCGGACGATCAGCGCCATCAGCGCGGCGCGCTGCTGCTCGTAGCGATCGGCGGCATGTTCGAGAAGCGCGGCGCGCCGTTCGGCCGCGGTGTTGTTCCAGGACGGCGCGGCTTTTACGGCGCGTGCGAGCGCCTGCTCGACTGCTTCGGGGCTGGCCGCGACCACGGTCCCGATCTGGCGCCGCCGGTCGCTCGGATCGAAGACCGGGACTTCGGCGCCGGCGAGTTCCGTGCCGCCAACGATCGGCGCGGCACGCGCGGGTTGGCGCAACGCCTCGGCGAGGCCCGTGCGCAGATCGGCCAAGGCGCGGGGATCGGCGAGATCGAGCCCCTCGGAGTTGCGCCGCTCGGGCTGAAACAGATCGCGCGGCAGCGGAATCTTGGGGTGCGGCTTCTGCGGCAAGGCCGCGAGGAGCGCGATCGGGTCGGCGACGATGTCGTCGATCGGGGCGCGCTCGTCGACGATGCGGTTGACGAAAGAGGTGTTGGCGCCGTTTTCCAACAGGCGTCGCACGAGATAGGCCAGCAGGTCTTCGTGGCCGCCGACCGGCGCATAGACACGGCAGGGCCGGTTCATCTTGTCCGGCCCGACGACCTCGTCGTAGAGCGCTTCGCCCATGCCGTGCAGGCGCTGAAATTCCCAATCCAACCGGCCGCCGCTCAATTCGAGCACGGCGGCGAGCGTGTGGGCGTTATGCGTCGCGAATTGCGGATAAAGCGCGCTGCCGGCGGCGAACAGCCGCTTGGCGCAGGCGAGATACGAGACATCCGTTGCCAGCTTGCGCGTGAACACCGGGTAACCATCGAGGCCGCGCTCCTGTGCGCGCTTGATCTCGGTGTCCCAATAGGCGCCCTTGACGAGCCGCACCATCAGCCGGCGCTTCGCCCGCCGCGCCAGATCGGCGAGCCAGTCGATCAACGGCAATGCGCGTTTCTGATAGGCCTGGACGGCGAGACCGAGACCATCCCAGCCGGCGAGCTCGGGCGCGAGCGCCAAGGCCTCGACAATGTCGAGCATCGGTTCGAGCCGGTCAGCTTCCTCGGCATCAATCGTAAAGCCGATCCCGGCATCGCGCGCCTGCCGCGCGAGCACGAGCAATGACGGCAGCAATTCGCGCATCACCCGCTCGCGCTGCGCGATTTCGTAGCGCGGATGCAGCGCCGACAATTTGAGCGAGATGCCGGGCGCGGCTTCGACCGAGGAACCGGCGGCAGCGCCGCCGATCGCGGCGATCGCATGCGCGTAGGCGGCATGGTAGCGCTCGGCATCGGGCATCGTGCGAGCCGCTTCGCCGAGCATGTCGTAGGAATGGCGATAGCCGTGCCGCTCGGGCTCGCGCGCGCGCTCGAGCGCCTCCTCGATCGTGCGCCCCATGACAAACTGGCCGGCGAGGATGCGCATCGCCGATGTCACGGCTTGGCGCCACACCGGCTCGCTCGACCGCGCGACAAGGCGGCGCAAGGCGTCGCCGAGATCATTGTCATTTTCCGGGCGCAAGAGCCGGCCGGTCAGCATCAAGGCCCAGGTCGAGGCATTGACAAACAGCGAGCCGGAATGCCCCAAATGGCTGTGCCAATCGGCGCCGGCGATCTTGTCGCGGATCAGCTTGTCGACGGTCTCGGCGTCGGGGATGCGCAGCAATGCTTCAGCGAGGCACATCAGCGCAACGCCCTCGGGCGATGACAGCGCGTATTCGTGCAGGAAGGCGTCGAGCCCGCCTTTGCCGAGACGCTCGCGCCGTACCGTCTCGACGAGGCGGCGCGCCGTCGCGGCGATGCGGTCGCGCGCTTCGGCCGGCATGTCGGCGGCCGCGAGGATATGCGCATCCGCTTCCGTCTCGTCGAGGCGATGCGCGTCGCGGATCGCGGCGCGCAGCGGCGTCTCGGGCGGGAGCGGATCGGCGAAGACGAATCCCATGTGTTAGAACTGGTCCGGCCACAGCGGATTGCCAACCGTGGACCAGCTTTCCACCGTCTTTGGCCGGACAGTTTCGGGACCGTGACGATGACAGTCGATTTGAGCGCCTGGAGGAAAGTGGTCGAAGAGGTAGTCGGTGCTATTGCCGACGAAAATCTGCAGCGGCGCGCCTGGTTTGGGATTGGTCCGGAGGAAACGAGTCCGGAGGAGCATATTTGTCAGTTTTTCGGAGATGCTGCGATCGAGGATTTTCTAGTCCGCGATGATACAGGTCTGAGCGAGCAACAGCTCGAAGCTGGAAGGTATTTGTTGCACCTTATGGAGGAGCTTTCGAGTCAAACCTCGGTTCATATTGATCCTTCTGATTTGATTGACGATTCACGTTGGAAAGAGATTCGGAGGGCGGCTACTCGATTTCATCAACTGCTCCGGACACAAAATTGACGTTTAGCGGAACACGCAGTGTTGGATGCTAACGGAAATCGCGGGACGGGATGACGATCTCGCGCGGATCGTAGCCGGGGATCCGTTCGGGCAAGGCGAGGGGCGATTTGCGCGCGGCTGGTTTGGGTGAGGCGGGGGGCGGCGGTTCGGTCAGCGTCTCGGCGCCGGTGCGGTCGCGCAAGGTGCCGAGGCGGCGGGTCCAGTCGCGCAGATCTTCGGCGACGATGTGGATGACGCTTTCCTCGCGCTGCAAGCGGCCGCGGCAATAGAGCAAGGTCGCGCCGAGCGCGGCGCGGCGGAAGCGTTCGAGCGTCGCGGGCCAGACGATCAGATTGGCGATGCCGGTTTCGTCCTCGAGCGTGACAAAGACGACGCCATTGGCGCTGCCCGGGCGCTGGCGAATCAAGACGAGCCCGGCGATGGAAACGCGGCGGTCGACCGGAAGCGTGGCGAGGTCGCGGGCGGCGACAAGGCCTTCCTGCGCGAGTTCGGCGCGCAGAAAGGCGAGCGGGTGGCGTTTTATCGTCAGCCCCAATGTCGCGTAATCCTCGACGACATGCTCGCCCAAGGGCATCTCCGGCAACAGCGCGGCGGCGAAGTTCTCGCGTGTTTTGTCGGATGGCCCCTCACCTTGTCCCTCTCCCCGCGGGCGGGGAGAGGGAACGCGCGGCGAAGCCTGTACTAAATGCTCCGTCTGTTGTGATCGCTTCCAGGCAAGAGTTGCAGCCGAGACGCTGAAGCTGCTCTCCCTCTCCCCGCTGGCGGGGAGAGGCCCCCCCACCCCAACCCTCCCCCGCTCGCGGGGGAGGGAAGGGTGGGGGCATGCGGGGAGAGGGCCGGGGTGAGGGGCATTGAGGCAGGCGGCGGCGAAGAGGGGGAGGGGAGCGTCGCCGAGCGCCTTCAACGCCCATAACCCGCGGCGGCGGTCGAGACCCCCATTGGATAGATCGAGCGAGCGCAACGCATCGGCGGCGGCGAGGCGTTCGAGGGCGGCGCGGCCGAGCCCGCTGCGGTGCCACAGATCGGCGGCATCGGCGTAGCCCGCGCCACGATTTTCGACGAGCTGTTTTGCGTCGGCTTCGACGAATCCTTTGATCTGTCGCAGCCCGAGCCGCAGCACGCACCTCGTGGGGGAAGCGTTGTGCGTCCTTCGAGACGCGCCCTTCGGGCGCTCCTCAGGATGAGGGAGAATTTTGATGCCATCCACAAGAGCCTCCTCATCTTGTGGTGGCTGCGCAGCTGCCGTCTCGATGGACGCACGGCCCGCAATGCAGCCGTCTAGTTTTTCGAGGGTGCAGTCCCATTGACTGAAATTGATATCGGCGGGGCGTACCTCGACACCGTGCTCGCGCGCGTCGCGGACGATCTGCGCCGGTGCGTAAAACCCCATCGGCTGCGAATTGAGCAAGGCGCAGGCGAAGACATCGGGGTGAAAGCATTTGATCCAGGCCGAGACATAGACGAGCAGCGCAAAGCTCGCGGCGTGGCTTTCCGGAAAGCCGTAAGTGCCGAACCCCTCGATCTGGTCGAAGCAGCGGGTCGCAAAGTCGCGGCTGTAACCATTCGCGACCATGCCGGCGATGAATTTGTCGCGGAACAGATGGATCTCGCCATTGCGCTTGAAGGTCGCCATCGCGCGGCGCAGCCGGTCGGCTTCCTCGGGCGGAAAGCCGGCGCCGACGATCGCGATCTTCATCGCCTGTTCCTGGAAGAGCGGCACGCCCAAGGTTTTGCCGAGCACCCGGCGCAACGCATCGGAGGGATATTCGACGGGCTCCTTACCACTGCGGCGGCGCAGATAGGGATGCACCATGTCGCCCTGGATCGGACCGGGACGCACGATCGCGACCTCGATGACGAGATCGTAGAATTTATCGGGTTTGAGCCGAGGCAGCATCGACATCTGGGCGCGGCTTTCGACCTGAAAGACGCCGATCGAATCGGCGCGGCTCAGCATGTCGTAAACGCGCGGGTGTTCGGCCGGGATCGTGTCGAGCGTGTAAGGGCGCCCGTAATGCTGCTCGATCAACGCAAAGCTCTTGCGGATGCAGGTCAGCATGCCGAGCGCCAGGACGTCGATCTTAAGGATGTGCAAGGCGTCGAGATCGTCCTTGTCCCATTCGATAAAGGTGCGGTCCTCCATCGCGGCGTTCTCGATCGGCACCAACTCGGAGAGCGGCCCGCGGGTGATGACAAAGCCGCCGACATGCTGCGACAAATGCCGCGGAAAGCCGATCAATTCGCTCGCGAGGTTGAGCGCGAGGCGCAGATTGCGGTCGGCAGGGTCGAGCCCGGCTTCGCGCACGCGCTGGTCGGCGATGCCCTCGTTCGACCAGCCCCAGACGATGCCGGCGAGCGCCGCGACGACATCCTCGGATAGGCCGAGCGCCTTCCCGACTTCGCGGATCGCGCCGCGCGCGCGGTAGCAGATGACGGTCGCGGCGATGCCGGCGCGGTCGCGGCCGTATTTCTTGTAGATGTACTGGATCACTTCCTCGCGCCGCTCATGCTCGAAATCGACATCGATATCGGGCGGCTCGCCGCGCGCGGCGCTGATAAAGCGCTCGAACAATACGTCGATCTTCGCCGGGTCGACCGAGGTAATGCCGAGGCAATAGCAGACGACCGAATTGGCCGCCGAACCGCGCCCCTGACACAGGATGTCCTTGCTGCGCGCGAATTGGACGATGTCGTGCACGGTCAGGAAATAGCGCGCGAAATCGAGCTGCTCGATCAGCGTGAGCTCGTGCTCGATGCGCTCGCGAATATCGCCGGGAACGCCGGTAGCGAATTTCTCGCGGGCGCCGCGCCAGGCCAGCTCGGTCAGCCATTGCTGGGGCGTGAAGCCGGGCGGCACCGGCTCCTCGGGGTATTCGTAGCGCAACTCGTCGAGGCTGAAATGGCAGCGTGCGACGATTTCGAGCGTGCGGGCGAGGGCGTCCTCATAGCCGCGGAACAATCGCGCCATCTCGGAAGCCGGCTTCAGATGGCGCTCGGCATGAGCGGCGAGGCGAAATCCGGCCTCGGCGATCGTGCAATGCTCGCGGATGCAGGTCACGACATCCTGCAAGGGCCGCCGCTCCGGCTCGTGGTAGTGCACGTCGTTGGTCGCGACGAGCGGCAGGCCGGTGTCGGTGGCGATGTCGTCAAGTCGCGCGAGGCGCTGCGCATCGTCGCCGCGATAGAGGTGATGTGCCGCGATATAGGCGCGGCCACGGAAATCGGCGGCAACGCGCGCCGCGAACTCGGCGATATTGCTTTCTTCGGGTGGCAGCACGACGAGGATCTGTCCTTCGCCATGCGCGACAAGATCGGCGTAATCGAGATGGCATTCGCCTTTCGCGGCGCGGCGCTTGCCGAGGGTCAACAGGCGGCAGAGGCGGCCATAGGCGGCGCGGTCTTTCGGGAAGGCGAGAAGGCTCGTGCCGTCCACGAGGTCGAGGCGGCAGCCGATAACGAGGCGGATGCCGATTGTCTTCGCCGCGTGATGCGCGCGCACAATGCCGGCGAAGCTGTTGCGGTCGGTGATCGCGATCGCGGCATGGCCGAGCGCCGCCGCGGTCACGACGAGCTCATCGGGATGCGAGGCGCCGCGCAGAAACGAGAAATTGCTGGCGACTTGCAACTCGGCATAGGCGGGCGCGGGTGAGAGGCCCGGGCCGCGGCCGCTCGGGATTTTTCTGGCGGGCTTATCGCCGTGCGGCCGCAAGCTGCCGTCGCCGATCAGGCGCGACAGGCGGTCGAAGCTGGCGATGTCGCCGGAGCGTTTCGGGGGAAGCTCGGGCATCGGGTTCAGGCGAAGAGGCCGTGCACAAACCAGCGCGGCGGCGGATCGCCCGGGAGGCCGTCTCGGTAGAGCCAGAAGCGGCGGCCTTCTTCGTCCTCGACGCGGTAATAGTCGCGGATATGGTCGCCGCTGCCGCGCGGATCGGCGGCGGCGTCACCCTCGATCCACCATTCCTCGGCGATGCGCTCGGGTCCGTCGGCGTGCCGGACCCGGTGCTGGCGACGCCGCCAGGTGAAGCGGAACGGCGGATCGTCGGGCAATACCCATTGCGCCTCGATCGGCTCCGGCGGCCGGAACAACCGCACCGGCCGCGGCGGTTTAGCCGAAGCCCCCACCTGTCCTCGGCTGCGCCTCGGACTTCCTCCCCCGCTTGCGGGGGAGGATTTGATGGAGGCAAGGCGAGAAAGGGAGTTCGCTTCGCCGGTTGCAAATTGCAGACCCTCCCCCGCGAGCGGGGGAGGGAGGCCCGGTGCGCGAGCGGCGGGCGGGTGGGGGCTGCCATTGATCGGCACGAAGATCGAGGCGCGTTCGGGGATGTGGCTTTGGCGCGGCTCAATATGGCTGATCGCATCGAGGCCGAAGCGGTTGCCGAGCCGGTCGAGCAGGAAGGCGATATCGCTTGAAGCCCCCACCTGTCCTCCGCTTGTGCGTCGGACGTCCTCCCCCGCTTGCGGGGGAGGATCACGGAAGTGGCTGACGAGCTGTTCGGGCGGCAGCGGATCGGCGGCGAAGACGGCGAGGATCATGTCCTCGACGCCGAGGCCGGGATCGACCGTGTCGAGCTTTGCGGCGAACAATTTGGCGAGATGGCGCGGGTCGCGGCTCGGCCGGGCGGTGCCGAGGCGGATATGCTCGACGCGGCTATCGATTCGGTGAAAGCCGAGAGCGAGCCGGCGCGCGCCCATCCCTTCGCGCGCCAGCCGCGCCGCGAGATCCTCGACAAGCCGCTCGATCGCGCGGGCGAGATCGGCGGGATCGGCGATCGGCTCGGCAAAGCTCAACCGCACCCGCCGGCTCGGCGTCTCGCCCAAAGGCGACAACGGTTCCGGCAGATCGCCGAAGGCCTGGTCGAGGCGGCGCGCGACCGCATCGCCAAAGCGGCGGGCGAGCGCGTCGCGCGGCATCGGGTAGAGCTCGCCAACATGGCGGAGACCGACCCGGCGCAGCCCCTGCACGGTGTCGAGGTCGAGCCGCAACGCCTCGACCGGCAAGGGCGCCAGCGCGGCGCGTTCGTCCTCGGGGGCGGGCAGGGCCGGCGCACCGGCATCCGCGGCATGGCGCGCCAGGGCCCAGGCGATGCCCAAGGTGCTGGCGACCGCGAGGCGGTGCGCGATGTTCTGCCGCGACAGGCGCCGTGAGAGGTCGGCGACCAATGCCGCTTCGCCGCCCCATAAATGCGCCGAGCCGGTGATCTCGATTTTCACGCCATCCGAGTCGCCCCCGGCTTGAAAATCTGGCGCGGTCCACGGGCTGTAGCGACTGCACCATTCGGCGAGCCGGGTCAGCGCGGCAGTGTCGGCGGCGGGATCGGCCGGCACGGTCATCAGGCCCGGCACAAAGGACAGCGCATCCGGCAAGGGCATCCCCGGGGCGAGCCCGGCCTTTATGGCGGCCGGGTTCAAGGCAGCGAGCAGGCGGCGCCCGCCGGAGGCGGTCACCGTTGCGAAAGGCGGCTCGACCTTTGATGCGTCAGCCGAAGCGGAGGCGAGGTTCGGCAGCGAGCCGCTGCGCCGCAGCCGGTCGGCCGGCCAGCTCGGGAGAAAGACGTACATGACCCGTCGCATCCGCTACCTCCACCTCCCATTTCGCCGGCACGCCGCCGCGGCAGCGCAACAATTCGACCCACCAGCGCGGTGTTCCGATCAAATGCCGGAGCCGGGGGTCATCGATGTCGCGCGCGGGGATCGCCGCGATGCGCCAGCGCGTCACGGCGGCGCTCGGCCGCTCGCGTTCTCGGGCCGCCTCCTCGCTATTGCGCCAGCGCCGCAGCAGAAAAGCGGTGACGCCGGAATGCTCGGCGGCGAGCTGCAAGCGGCGGCCGGCCACGAGCGAGAGGCGCCCGATCTCGCCGACCACCGCGACGAGGCCGGGGGCGCACAGCCCTTCCTCGACCGCCCACAGGATGTCCTCGTCACGCGGCGCGGCGAGGACGACAAGGCGGGCCGGGTCCAGCCCATGCGCCAAGAGCCCTGGCCCGTACAGGTCGGGCCGCTTCAGGCACCACAGCACCGGCCCCGGGCGAAAGCGGGCGAGGAGGCCGGCGATAAAGCCGCAAGCGGCGGCGCCGTCCTCCTCGTCGCCGCCTTGCCCGAGGATCTCGTGCACCGCGCCCAAGGCGAGGCCGCCGCCCGGCAGCGCGCGGTCGATCGCCGCGACGCCGAACGGCAGGACGCCGTGGCTTCTCGGCTGCTCGATATGCCGGATTCGCTCGCGGAGCGCGGCGAGGGGGCCCGGACGAGGCATGCCCTCCGGAAAATCATCTCGCATCACCTGAGAAAAGCTCATCTACTCACCTGCAATTACAGGTTATTTGCAGGCGCGTAGATGAGCCGATGGTCGGCCGAGCCGCCGGGAGCCGAGCGTGAAGACGGGAAGGACTTGGCGGTCTGCGACATGCCTGAAGGAACACCCTACCGATCCGGATAGTTCTTATTTTGTTCTCATATCCCCCATTGTCAAGACCTCGGCAAAACGCCACGATTGCCCATGGCCCAAGCCCATTCCAAAGCCCCGCCCCACACGCAGCCCCACCGCTCCGGCAGCGAAGCGGACGCGGCCGACATTACCGCCCGCATCCTCCTCGAAACCGATTCGGTGCTGTTCCGGCCGGAGGACCCGTTCACCTTCACCTCGGGACGGAAATCGCCGGTCTATATCGATTGCCGGCGGCTGATCTCCTTCCCGCGCGCCCGCACCAAGCTGATGGACCTGGGCGCCGAATTGATCGAGCGGCACGCCGGGTATGAGGGGCTCGATGCGATCGCCGGCGGCGAGACCGCCGGCATCCCGTTTGCCGCCTGGATCGCCGACCGGCTGTCCCTGCCGATGCTCTATGTCCGAAAGCAGCCGAAGGGCTTTGGCCGCAACGCGCAGATCGAGGGCGAATTGCGGGACGATGCGCGCGTGCTGTTGGTCGAGGATCTCGCGAGCGAGGGCACCTCGAAGCTCAATTTCGTGCGCGCGATCCGCCAGGCGGGCGGGCATATCGACCACACCTTCGTCATCTTCAATTACGGCATCTTCCCGCAGATCGAGACGAGCCTCGCTGCCGAGGGGATCACCTTGTTGGCGCTCGCGACCTGGTGGGATGTCGCGCAAACCGCCGAGCGGCTCGGGCATTTCAAGCCGGGGCAATACGAGGCGGTGAAGAGTTTTCTCGAAGACCCCGAGGCATGGTCCCGCGCCCGCACCGCCGCCCGCCGGTAAAAAGGAAAAAGAAACGCTTTAACGCGGAGGACGCGGAGTTTCCGCAGAGGACGCGGGGTAATTTCAACCGCAGCCCCGGCGAAAGCCGGGGCTCACCCGTCGGCTTCCGAGTTGCTGAGAAATGGGTCCCGGCTTTCGCCGGGACGACGGTTTTTTGCTAACCCGCCTGAGGTAACCAAGCAGCGAGGCGAGAACAGGCTTCGGCGATGTCCTCGGTCGAGCCGGCGAAGGAGAGGCGGATCCAGTCGTCGCCGTGGAGCGGGTCGAAATCGCGGCCCGGGGTCACTGCAACTCCAGTCTCGGCGAGCATGCGCTGGCAGAAGGCGACGCTGTCGCGGGTCAGCGCCGACACATCGACATAGAGATAAAAGGCGCCCTCGGCCGGCGCGAAGCGCGTGAGGCCGACCGAGCGCATCGTTTCTATGAGGCGGTCGCGGTTGGCACGGTAGCGCGCGACATGGCCATCGAGTTCGGCGCGGCAGCCGAACACCGGGATCGCGGCGAGCTGCGACAATGCCGGCGGCGAGATATAGAAATTCTGCGCCAGGCATTCGACCGAGCGCTTCAAATCCGGCGGCACGACCATCCAGCCGAGCCGCCAGCCGGTCATGCTGTAATATTTCGAGAAGGAGTTGACGATTATCGCGCCGCCTTGATCCGCGGGGCCGAAGGCGCGCGCGGTCTGCGGCGTCTCCTCGTAGGTGATGCCGTGATAGATCTCGTCGGAGACGAGTCGGATGCCGCGCTCGTGACAATACTCTGAGAGGCGGTTCAGAGCGGCGGGCGGGATCATCGTGCCGGTCGGGTTGGCGGGGCTCGCGACGATCAGCCCGGCGAGATCGCCCGCTTCGGCGAGGAGTTCCGGATTGGGCTGGTAATGCGCGTTTTCGCCGACCTCGATCAGCACGGGTTCGAGGTCGAGCGCGGTTAGGATGTTGCGGTAGGCAGGGTAGCCGGGTGCGGCGAGGGCGACCCGGTCACCGGGCTCAAAGGCGGCGAGAAAGGCCAGCTGAAACGCCGCCGAGGAGCCGGTTGTCACGACGATGTCGGAGGGTTCGACCGCAACGCCGTATTGCGCGCGGTAATGCGCGGCGATCGCCTCGCGTAAGGGCGGAATGCCGAGCGCGTCGGTATAGCCGATGCGGTCTTGCGCGAGGGCGCGGCGCGCTGCGTCAAGCACGGCTTCGGGGGCGGGCGTGCCAGGCTGGCCGACTTCGAGATGAATGACCGAGTGGCCCGCCGCCTCGCGCTCATTGGCGGCGCGCATGACGTCCATCGCGATAAAGGGCGGGACGAGCCCGCGGCGGGAGGGGCGGAACGGCATCGGCCTCATCTTGGCACAGCACGCCGGAGTTGCCAGGGGCGAGCCGGGTTCGCTATGACGGGCGGCCCTCATTCGCCGCAAAGGAAAATGCCAGCATGTTTAACGGAAAGCCGTTCCGCCTGATCGGGATGTCCGGCAGCCTGCGCACCGGCTCCTATTCGAATGCGGTGCTGGCGACCTTGCGCGACAAATTCGCCGGCCGCGCCGATCTCGAACTCTACGATCTCGCGCCGATCCCGCTCTACAACCAGGATTTCGAGGGCGACAAGCGGCCGCCCATCGTCAAGAAATTGCTCGCCGACATCGCCGATGCGGACGGGCTGATCCTCTGCGCGCCGGAGTTCAACCACAGCATCCCAGGCGTGTTGAAGAACGCGATCGACTGGGCGTCGCGCCCGGCCTTCCAGTCGGTGCTGGCGTACAAGCCGGTCGCGATCATGGCGACCTCGCGCGGTCCGTTGGGCGGGGCGCGGTGTTTGGAGCACATGCGCGTCGCGCTCGACTCATGCCTGTCGCGCATCGCCTTGGCGCGCGAGGTCATCATCACCGCCTGCGAGACCAAGATCAAAGACGGCAGCCTCGTCGACGAAACCTCGCTCGGCTTTGCCTGCGGCGCGGTCGAGGCCTTGCTCAAAGAGATCGCGCTGTGGAAAGCCGCCGAGGCGAAGCCGCAATAAATGACAGTGGACGAGCCGGTTCTCTGCGAGGTCGATGCGCGCGGTATCGCGACCGTCACCATGAACCGGCCGAGGGTCGGCAACGCCTATAACGATGCGCTGATCGATGGATTGATCGACACCTTTGCGCGGCTCGACCGCGACGCTGGGCTGCGCTGCGTTGTCATCAAGGGCGCGGGCAAGCACTTCCAGCTCGGCGCCGATCTCGCTTTTCTCGACCGGCTGCGCACCGTCTCGCCCGAGGAGAACCACGAATTCTCGCGCCGCACCGTGGCGGCGATCCGTGGATTGCAGTTGTTTGGACGGCCGACGATCGCGCTCGTGCATGGCGGCTGCTTTGGCGGCGGGGTCGGCATCGCCGCCGCCTGCGACATTGCACTCGCAGCGGCGGATGCGCTGTTTGCGATCAGCGAAGTGCGCTGGGGCATCACGCCGGCGCCGATCGTGCCGCTGCTGATCGATAGGATCGGCGCGCGCAATGCCGGACGCTTTGGGCTAACCGGCGAGCGCTTCGATGCCGCGACCGCGCGCGAGATCGGGCTCGTGCACGA
>JBKOVT010000179.1:0-11057 GCA_046724035.1 Pseudomonadota bacterium
GCTCCTGCGCTTTCACACCGACCGCTGCGATGTCGTCGCGCTGTTCTGCATCCGCCAGGCGAAAGCGGGCGGCCTCAGCCAATTGTGCAGCTCGCCCGCCGTGCACAACGAGATGCTGCGGCGCCGGCCGGAGCTCTGCGCCGCGCTCTACGAGCCGGTATGGCGCAGCCGCTTTGGCGAAGAGGACGCGACCGACGATTCCTCCTACCCACTGCCGGTCTGGGGCGTGCGCGGCGGCAAATTCACCAGCCACTATTCGCGCACCTTTATCGAGGTGGCGCAGCGCCGCCCCGAGGTGCCGCGGTTGAGCGAGGCGCAGGCCGAGGCGATCGATCTGTTGCACGAGATCGCCGAGGAATTGTCGTTCGAGATGAGCTTCCGGCCGGGCGCCATCCAATTCGTCAACAACCACGTGATCTATCACGCCCGCCGCGGCTTCGAGGACGACCCCGCCGATGGCGGCCGGCTCTTGCTGCGATTGTGGATGGCGATGCCGAACAGCCGCGCGCTCCCTGAGGACCACAGGGTCCTGTGGCGCAACATCGAGGCGGGCGCCATTCGCGGCGGCATCGGCCAGACCCAGACCACTTCGCTCGGGTAGCAACGAGCCGGCGCGCCGGCCCGCCGACTAACCGCGCTCGGCTCACCGAAACGTGACGCGACCGGGTCGTGGCTGGGCGGCACCTTCTGCGCCGAGTGGCATCGGAAGCGGGAGGATCAAGCCATGCGAAGCGCAGCCCTCATTGCCGCGGCATTGTTGGCGCTGGCCGGCGGCCCGGCGCTCGCACAGGCGCCGCCCGAGGGCACGCCGGTGCCGGTGCGCGGCACGATCGAAAAGGTCGACGGCCAGAACCTCGTCGTCAAACCCAAAGAAGGGCCGCCGGTGACCGTCGCGCTGGCGCCGAATGTGGCGGTGTCCGGCGTCGCCAAGCGCACGCTCGCCGACATCAAGCCCGGCGATTATGTCGCCAACACCTCAGTGAAGGGCAGCGACGGCAAGCTGCACGCCATCGAGATCCACATCTTTCCCGAGGAGATGAAGGCGCGGGTGACCGAAGGCCAGCGGCCGTCCAGCCTGGTCGAGGGCGGGCTGATGACAAACGCCTTTGTCGAGCAAGTGACGGAAGCGCCGAAGGGGCACGTGCTCAAGGGCAAGTGGAAGGATGGCACGGTCGAAACGATCGTCGATCCCGATACGCCGATCGTGATCTATGTTCCCGGCGATCCGAGCCTCCTGAAGCCCGGCGCCGCGGTCACGATATCTGCCGTGAAGAAGCCCGACGGCATGATCATCGCCGCGCGCGTCACCGCCGAGAAGGACGGTGTGAAACCGCCGATGTGACGGCAGTCACATCGGCGTCCCGGCGAAAGCCGGGGCCCATTTTTCAGAGGCAGGAACAGCGGAACAGTGGGTCCCGGCTTTCGCCGGGACCACGGATTTTGCACGCCGCGCCTGCATGGCTTCGCGGTGAATAGGCGGTGGTTCGCTCGCCGCCTCGCTGTCTCATTGCCATCCAGCTTTCGAGGCGAGGTCGTAGACGAGGCGGGCGGTGGCGACATCCTCGATCGCGAGGCCGACCGATTTGAAGATTGTCGTCTGATCGCGCGGCGCCCGTTTGAGCCCGGCGAAGATCTCGCCGATCTCGGCGTAGATCGCCGCGCCCGACAGGATCACATCACCCGACTCTTGCAGCACCGCCTCGCGCGAGTCGACGACGAGCGTGTTCCGCATCGCCGCATCGTCGAGCTCGCGCCAATTCGGCCGCGGCGACCCGACCGTGTTGACATGCGCGCCCGGTTTCAGCCACGCGCCGTTGAGGATCGGCTGCAGCGCGTTGGTCGCCGTTACGACGACATCGGCATCGCGCACCGCCGCCTCGGCCGAGCGCGCGGCGACCGTGCCGCGGTGCTCCGCGGCAAAATGCGCGGCGTGCTCCGGTATGCGGCTCCAGACGCGCACCTCCTCATACCGGTGCAGGTGGCTCAACGCGGCGAGATGGGCGTGCGCCTGGACGCCGCTGCCGAGCAATGCCAGGACACGGGCACCCGGCGACGCGAGATATTTTGTCGCCGCCGCCGAAACCGCGGCGGTGCGCATCTCGGTGATGAGCCGCCCGTCCATGACCGCGAGCGGCTCGCCGGTCTGGGGCCGGAACAACAGGATCATCGCCATATGGGTCGGAACCGTGGTCCCGGCATTCTTGGGATAAAAGCTGACGAGCTTTAGCCCCATCGCCTCTTCCGCCACCGCCGGCATGATGCCGAGATAGCGCTCTTCCGCCTCGATCGTCAGCATCTGGCGTACCGGCTGTAGGACGCGGCCCTGCGAAAATTCCGCGAGCGCCTGCTCCATCGCCGGGATCAGCTTCTCCCAGCTCAGCAGCTCGGCAATCCTGGTCTCATCGAGAAACATCACCATCGCCGGCCCTCCCGCTCCCCCGGGAAGAATTACCGGCGCGCCGCGCGGCCGCCAGAAAAAGCTTTGAGGCTCGGAGCGAGATCGAAAAAACGCGTCCCCGAGAAGCGGGGGGCGGTTTATCGGGGTTTGGAGATGTCGAAAGGTCGATCCCGGCTCTTTCGCCGGGTCGGGGAGGGAAGGCTGCCGGCGCCGCGCCTGGGCGCCGCCGGACCTAGCTAAATAACACCGCGAGACTGGCGACGCCCAGCGCGATCAGGGCGGCAGCGTGCAGAATCCAATCCGGCATTTTGGCTTCCCCGCACCTAAACCTTCGTTGGGGGTAGCCTACGCGCGAGAGGGTTAACGACCGGCTAATTGCGAGCGGGATTTTTTAGCCAAACTTGCGCGACCCGTCCTCACATCCCTGTGAGCGGTGTTAGCCTGTGTTCAAGTATAGACCGGCTTCGTCCCCGGAACCGGCGAATGGCCAAAGCCGCCGCGCGCGAGGATCGCCTCGCGCCCGCCAAAGGCGTCGATGCGGGCGCGCTGATCGGCCTTGGCGAGCGCATCCGCTGCATCGGGATCGACGACCCGCCGCAATTCCGTCTCGCAATCGGCGGCGAGCCCGCGATACCCCGGCTCCTGCGCCAGGTCGCGGATCTCCTGTGGGTCGCTGTCGAGATCGAAGAGCTGCGGCGGCATGCCGGCGTAATAGACGTATTTGAACCGCCCCTTCCTGATCATAAACGCGCCGGTCGCGGCGCCGGCGGCGTGGTATTCGGAGAGGATCGTCCGACGCGTAGCCACGCCGCGCGCGACATCCAACAGCGAGCAGCCCGGCAGGTCGCGGTCGTCGGCGTGCGGCGTGAGCCCGACGCAGGCGGTCACGGTCGGGAACACATCGGCGAGCGACACCGGCTCACGGCAGACAAAACCCTGCGGCACATCGGGCCCGGCGAGGATCATCGGCACGCCGGCGGCCTCCTCATACATGTTCGATTTGCCCCAGAGGCCGCGGGTACCGAGATTGTCGCCATGGTCGCTCGAATAGAGGACGCGCGTGTCGTCGGCGAGGCCGGCCGCCGCGAGCGCCTCCAACAGCCGGCCGACATTGTGATCGACAAAGCTGACGAGCCCGAAATAGGCGGCGATCGCGCGCCGCAAGCTCGCCGGGTCGAACCCCTTGTCGTAGGTCTGGCATTCGCGGATCGCCGCGATATAGGGGTGGTCCGACGCGCGCGATGCCGCATCGTACAGCGCGGGCAGGGGCACCTCGGCCTCGGGATAAAGCCCGTACCATTCCGGCCGCGCGATCAGCGGGAAATGCGGGCACACCAATGACACGAAAAGCGCCCACGGCTTCCCCGATGGATTACGCCCGCCTTTGCCGGCGCGCGCCTTCAGCCAATCGACGGCGGCCGCGGTGATCTTCTCGTCGTAATCCTGATAGCTGGAATTGCCGGGCCCGGCCTCCTGCGCCAGCCGCAACGTCGCCTTGCGCACCGGCAGCGGGTCGCGCAGCCAGCCGAGCGGGTCGCCGATCCCGTCGACGACATGCAGCGGCATGATCTCTTCGGTAAAGCCGTTATCGTCGTCGGCGCTGCGGAAATGCAATTTGCCGATCGCGGTCACCTCGTGACCGGAATCGCGCAGCCGGTGCGCCCAGCTCACGACGCTGCCGTCATAGGGGATCGCGTTATCCCAGAAGCGGATCTCGTGCACGTATTGCCCGGTGTGCAATGCCGCGCGCGCCGGCACGCAGATCGGCGAATTGGTGTAAGCATCGGTGAAGCGCACCCCGGACGCCGCGAGCCGGTCGAGGTTCGGCGTCCGGATCATCCCGTGCCCGTAGCAGCCGAGGACGCGCCGGCTGTGCTCGTCCGACAGGATGAACAGCAGGTTCGCCGGACGCATGCGCCTCCTAATCCGCCGCTGCTACGTCCGCTGCCGCGTCCGGCCGCGCCTTCTGCCCGGTGCCGGCCGGGTTCGGGATGTCGAGGAACAGTGCGCAGACCACCGCCGAAATGACGCACAGGAAGGCCAGCCCATAGAGCCCGCCGGCATAGCTGTCCGTCCAGTCCTTGATGACCCCGACATACCAGGGGCCGAAGAACCCGCCGAGATTGCCGATTGAGTTGATCCAGGCGATCGACGCCGCCGCGGCGGTGCCGGTCATGAACATCGGCGGCATCGACCAGAACGGCCCCTTGGAGCCGTAAAAGCCGAAGGTGGCGATCGACAGGCCGACCATCGCCCACCACGTGCCGATCGTCAGACCGGCGATGACCAGCCCGATCGCCGAGACCACGCAAGCGGCGAGCAGGTTCCACCGCCGCTCGTTCATCCGGTCGGACAGCATCCCCCAACTCACGAGGCCGAGCCCGCCCGAGATGTAGGGGATCATCGTCAGCCAGCCGACCGTCATGTTGTCGTTGACGCCGATCGATTTGATGATCTGCGGGACAAAGAACAGGATGCCGAGGCTGGCGACGACGATGCCGAAATAATTGAGCGCCAGCAGCAGCACCTTCGGATTGAAGAAGCCTTCCATCAGGCTGAATTTGCGCACCGCTTCCTTCGCGGCGCGCTCGGAGGCCAGCTTGGCGGTGAGCCAGGCCTTCTCCGCATCGCTGAGGAATTTCGCCTGTGCCGGCTTGTCGGTCAGCACCAACAGGGTGAGAAGGCCGACCAGCACCGTCGGCACCCCCTCGGCGATGTACATGATCTGCCAGCCCCGCAGGCCCCACAGCCCGTCCAGCCCCAGCAACGCGGTCGAGATCGGCGCGCCGCCCGCGACCGCGATCGGCAGGCCGATCAGGAAGCCGGAGACGATGCGGGCATGGTGGTAGGTCGGGAACCAGTAGGTGAAATAAAGCACGATCCCAGGGAAGAAACCCGCCTCGGCGACGCCGAGAAAGAAGCGCACGACGCCAAAGCTGGTCGATCCGGTGACGATCGCGGTCAGGCCGGCGAGGATGCCCCAGGTGATCATGATGCGGGCGATCCACAGCCGGGCGCCGACCTTTTCGAGCACCACGTTGCTCGGCACCTCGAAGATGAAATAGCCCCAGTAAAAGGTGCCGAGGGCAAACCCGTATTCGCCGGCGGAGATGCCGAGATCGCCGCGCATCGTCAGCGCCGCGAAGCTGACATTGATGCGGTCGATATAGGCGAGAAAGTAACTCAGGATCGCGAAGGGCAGCAGGCGGATATAGATCTTCCGCATGCAGGATTTCTCGATCAAATCCACCGGCAACCCTCCCCTTGTGCCACCGTGAGCCGAGTTGATCGGTGTCGGCTCGGCAGATGCGGCAGCGAGGTTGACCGATCGGACGTCCACGCACAAGGCGCGGCGGCGCGCCGCAGCACCGACGCACACGCATAGCGCGGGCGCCGAGGGAGCGTCGTGCTACGCCCCCCGGCTGGTAGAGAACCGGTCTAGGCGTTGCGGCCGATCTGCTTGCCGGCGCTGGTGCCGGCGATCTTGCCGAAGACCGAGCCCGACACCAGCCCGGTGCCGCCGGGATAGTTGTGATAGAACAGCCCGCCGACCAATTCCCCGGCGGCATAAAGACCGGGGATCGGCTTCTGCGCGACGTCGAGCACCTGTCCGTCGGTGTCGATGCGCACGCCGCCGAACGTGAAGGTGACGCCGCATGTCGTGCAATAGGCCTCGTAAGGCGGCTTCTCGATCGGCATCGCCCAGTTGGTCTTGTCGATCGCGAGGCCCTTGGTGGTGCGGCCGTCCTTCACCGTCGGGTTATAGGGAATATCGCGCTGCACCGCGGCATTGTAGTCGGCGATTTCCTTCACGAACGCCGCTTTGTCGACCGGCGCGTATTCCGCCATCTTGTCGGCCAGCCCCTCGATCGTGTCCGCCACCACTTTCGTCACCTGCCGGATGCGGTATTCGTCGCGCTGGTACTGCACCACCTGCTGGTCGAAGATCTGCCAGGCGAATTGGTGCGGCTGCTCCAGGATCAGCTTGCCGTATTTGGCGTAGGTGTAATTGCGGAAATCGGCGCCCTCGTCGCAGAACCGTTTGCCGGTGGCGTTGACCATGATGGCGAACGGATAGGAGTGCTTCTGGAAATTGTCGCCGACCGCGAGGTCGCCGAATTCGGGCGCGTTGTAGTCCCAACCGACCGCATGACAGCCCGACCAGTTGCCATACGACATCGCGCCGATCTCGAGCGCCATCCTGATGCCGTTGCCGGTATTGAAGCGGGTGCCGCGCACCTTGGCCAGATCCCAGCCCGGGCCGAGATAGCGGGTGCGCATCTCAGCATTGGCCTCGAACCCGCCGCAGGCGAGCACGACAGCCTTTGCCCGGATCGAGGTCGTTTTGCCCTCGATGACCGCGACGACGCCGTGGACGCCGTCATCGTCGGCGATCAGCCGCTCGCCGCGCGCTTCATAGGCGACCTCGATGCCGTTTTTTTCGAGCGCGGTGAAGAGCCCCTCGACGAGCCCGGGCCCGCCGCCCCAGGCTTCGAGCGCGAGCCCGCCCCAGAAGACGAATTTTCCCTCATGCTTGAAGGCCTGGCGCGAATACATCGGCGCAAAACGCACACCCTTGCCGCGCATCCATAAGAGCGTCTCCTGGCTCTTCGTGATCAGGAGCTCGGCCATGTCCGGGTTCGACTTGTAGTCGGTGAGGCGCCCGAGATCGTCGTAATATTTGTCCTGCGTATAGGTGCCGAAATCCGAGGTCGCCAGCTCCTGCTCGGAGAGATCGCAGAGCTTCAGGAGGTCGTCGACGCCGTTATAGACAAAGCGCAGCGCGCCCGCGGTGTAGCGGCTATTGCCGCCGCGCTCGTCAAACGGCGCCGCCTCCAGCACGAGGACGCGCGCGCCGTTTTCGCGGGCCGCCAGGGCCGCGCACATCCCGGCATTCCCGGCGCCGACCACGACGACATCGTATTCCTGCGCGATTTTTCCCGCCGCCATCGGCCGTCCCTCCGCCTCGATACGCTCACTCTGCTCCTAGCGCGCCGCTAGGCATCGGGGCAAGCGCCACGGCTCGCCGCTTTGGGACCAACCGAGCCACGCTTTTTCGGCATGGCTGATGTTCCTGTTATGTTCTTACAACCCGGCGAGGCCGTCCCCACTTTCATGTCGCTGAGGCGCGAACTCTGATCGGACGGGCACGGTGGAGCCGCGGCTGAATGCGGCAAACGTGTCGCTGAGCCTCCCGCTGTATGTTGCAACGCCCCTGTTATTTCCGCTGCGGTTTCGTGTGGGGACCAAGAAAAACATCAAGATTTACAGGCGGTTGAACCGAGCCACGGTAGGATGGATACGCGATTCCGACAAAAACAGCATAATCGAGGCCCAAGAGCCCGCTGGCTGCAAATCCGCTGCAAATGCAGCCAGACAGGGATGCCGGAGGACGCGCCATGACCGATTTGCCGCCGCTGGATGAGGCCGTGTTGCCGGACGGGGTGCGGGCGCGGTTTGTCGATGGAATCAACGGGCTTCGCCTGCACATCCTCGAAGCCGGCCACGAGACACCCGCCCGGCCGCTCGTCTTGTTGCTGCACGGCTTCCCGGAATTGGCCTATTCCTGGCGCAAGATCATCCCGCCTTTGGCCGCGGCCGGGTTTCACGTCATCGCGCCGGATCAGCGCGGCTATGGCCGCACGACCGGCTGGGACCTGGATTACGACGGCGATCTCGCCTCGTTCCATATGCTGAATCTGGCGCGCGACACGCTCGGGCTCACAGCGGCGCTCGGCCATAGCTCGGCCGCGGCGGTCATCGGCCACGATTTCGGCGCCTCGGTCGCTTCGTGGTGCGCGCTGACCCGCCCCGATGTGTTCCGCTCGCTCGTGATCATGGCGCCGTTTGGCGGCCCGCCGCCTCTGCCGGAAACCGGAGCCGCACCCGCCCGCAGCAACGACATTCACGCCGCGCTCGCCGCATTGCCGCGCCCGCGCAAGCACTACCAAGGGTACTACTCGACCCGGCCCGCCAATGCCGACATGTGGCACTGCCCGCAGGGCGTCCACGCCTTTCTGCGCGCCTACATCCACATGAAGAGCGCGGACTGGCCCGGCAACCGGCCGTTCCGCCTCGCCGGCTGGAATGCCGACCAGCTCGCGAAGATGCCGGGCTACTACATCATGGACCGCGACAAGACGATGCCCGAGCAGGTGGCCGAAGAGATGCCGTCTCCGGCCGAGATCGCCGCCTGTCAATGGCTCACGGAAAACGAACTCGCGGTCTATAGCGGCGAATACGAGCGCACCGGGTTTCAAGGCGGCTTGCAATGGTATCGCTGCCGCACTGAGGGCGTCATGCTGTCCGAACTGGAACTCTTCGCCGGCCGCACGATCGACGTGCCGTTTCTGTTTATCGGCGGCAAGAGCGATTGGGGCACCTTCCAGACCCCTGGCGCCTTCGAGCGCATGCAGACCCGCGCCGTCGCGAGCGATTTCCACGGCGCGCATCTCGTCGACGGGGCCGGCCATTGGGTGCAGCAGGAACAGCCCGACGCCGTCGCCGCCCTCCTCCTCGGCTTCTTGCGGGACGCCAAACTGCATGGCTGACCTTGCGTCCTTCGAGACGCGGGCTACGCCCGCTCCTCAGGATGAGGACTCTGGAGGATGGCATCACCAACATCCCTCATCCTGAGGAGCGCGACGGTATCAGCCGGAGCGCGTCTCGAAGGACGCACGGCGTCTATCCAGTACCCGGTGAGGCTTTGCTTAGCCAGACACCGTGCTGCTAACCTCGGCTGATCAGGGAGGACAGCAATGGCGAGAAACGGCTTCCGGCTGATCGACGCCGAGATGCATGTCATGGAGCCCGTCGATCTATGGCAGCGCTATATCGATCCCGAATTCAAGGACCGCGCGCCGCGCCGTCTCAGCGAGCGCAAATGGGATATCCGCACCCTCGTCGAGGGCGAGCTGATGGCGCAGATCCCGGGTGGCGACTGGCCGGCGCTCTCGGCTGCCGAAGAGACCGCGATGGCGACACGCTACGCCGAGGAAATCGCCCGCGATTTCGATCCGGAATCGCAAATCAAGGCGATGGACAAGGAGGGGCTCGATCTCGCGATCCTCTACCCGACCGCCGGCATGTACGCGACCGCCTTCACCCATATGGAGCCGCGCTTCGCCGCCGCGGTGTGCCGCGCCTACAATGATTGGCTTTACGACTACATCCAGGCAGCCGATCCGAAGCGGATGTTCGGCGCCGCCTGCGTCTCGCCGCACGACATAGAGCGCGCCGTCGCGGAGACCCACCGCGCGATCGGCGAGCTCGGCATGAAGGCGATCTTTCTGCGCCCCAACATCTACAACGACAAGCCGTGGCACGATACGTTTTACGACCCGCTCTGGGCCGCCTGCCAGGAACTCAACGTGCCGGTCGGGTTTCACGAAACCACCGGCTCGCGCATGAAGGCCGCCGGCACCGACCGCTTCCAGGCGCTCGGCATCGCGCACATCTCGACCCATCCGATGGAGCAGATGCTCGCCTGCATGGACATCATCATGGGCGGCGTCCTGGAGCGCTTTCCGAAATTGCGCGTCGCGTTTCTCGAGGCGCAGTGCGGCTGGCTGCCTTTCTGGCTCGACCGCATGGACGAGCATTACGAATGGCGCGAGCCCTATGGCGAGATGACGCATCTCTCGGCCAAGCCATCGGAATATTTCCGCCCGCAAGGCTTCTGCGCCTGCGAATGCGACGAGGAATTCGTCACGCATGTCATCGCGGCGGCCGGGGACGACAATATCGTCACGACGACCGATTATCCGCACGGCGATTCGAAATATCCCAAGGCGATGGACCGCTTCTTCGCGCTGCCGCTCTCCGACAAAAGCAAGCAGAAGATCCTGTGGGACAACGCCATCCGCCTCTACGCACTGTGATTTTTCACGCCCCGTGGCCGGGCTTGTCCCGGCCACCTACGTCTTTGCCTGCCGCCGGGCCAGCTTTGGAAAGCGTGGATGCCCGGGACAAGCCCCGGCAAGGGGATTTTGATTTTCGCTGAGGGTAGCGCATGAAAATCGGGTTTATCGGCACCGGTAATATCGGTACGCCGATCGCCGGGCAGTTGCTGAAGGCCGGCCATAGGCTGCTGGCTCACGACATCCGGCGCGCCAATGCCGAGGCGTTGCTCGCTTCGGGCGCGGAATGGGCCGACACGCCGGCGGCGCTCGCTTCGGAATGCGAGGTTGTCGCGACCTGCCTGCCCGGCCCGAAGGAGATGGAAGCGGTCTGCCTCGGTCCCAGCGGCCTCATCGCAAGTCTGGAACCCGGCGCGCTCTATATCGACCACACGACAAACGCCCCGTCGCTGGTGCGCCATGTCCATACGCTGCTCGCCCAAAACAACGTCGCGATGCTCGATGCGCCGGTGTCGGGCGGCATGGAGGGGGCGCAGACCCGCGATCTTCTGGTCATGGCCGGCGGCGATGATGCCGCGTTCGCGCGCGCCCGCCCGCTGCTCGACGCGATCGCCAAGCGGGTCATCCATGCCGGCGCGATCGGCACCGGCTCGATCGCCAAGATCATGCACAATTGCGCGAGCTTTACGCTCGACATGCTGATCGCCGAATGCTGGACGACGGGAGTCAAGGCCGGCATTGACCCTGCGACGATCGTGCGCGTCTTCAACGAAGCCGCGCTCGGCCAACAGATGAGCCTC
>JBKOVT010000314.1:0-4090 GCA_046724035.1 Pseudomonadota bacterium
GGCGGGGAGCCACGCGGAGCAGTTGTGCGAGACATAGGGCACGATGCGGCCGATCCCCAACAGACTGTCGCGGAGCTTCGATCCGAGATCGCCGCTGCGCCCGATCCGGCGCAGAATGACGCGAAGATCGGCCTGGGCGCGGGCCGGACGGCGATTGGTGCCGGTCTCGGCGGGACCGGACCGGAACAGGCGATGCGAGACAGTGTCGAGCTCGCCGGAGATGCGTTCAAGCAGGTCGGCGATGCGATCGACAATTGCTTCCAGCAGCCCGGCGAACGCGTCATGCGGGGTCGGGGATGCCGTCGCGGCGGCGGTCGTGAAGGCGGTCGGTGTTTCGAACCGCACCGTAATAAAGTGCTCCTGGGTCAGGATGAAGCCGACCGGGGTTGCCTGCGGATCGTCGGCATCGGAGCGATAGACCAAGGGCGCGCTGAGAAACAGCGCACCATTGACCGCCCGCAACCGGCTGGAACTCTCGATTTCCGACAATGCTTCGTAATTCGGCAATTCGAGGCCGGTGGCGCGCTCGACAAACGCGACCTCCTCTGCGCTGGGCTTCAGCAGATCGATCCAGACGAGGTCAGGAGGCAGGGCGTTGCCACCCAGATCCTCGGGAGCGCGGCAAATCTCACCAGTACGCGAATGTAATAGCAGCATGGGGCGGATTGTAACGGCAGCAGCGGATAAAAGCCCAGCCATTACAAGCGACTGTGATAGCGCCTTGTCAGAGGCCCCCTTCGGCGGCGATGAACTGGACGATGCTGTCGAGCCCGTCGCCGGTCTTCAGATTGGTGAAGACGAAGGGGCGCTCGCCGCGCATGCGCTTCGCATCCCGCTCCATGACCTCGAGGCTGGCACCGACGAGGGGCGCGAGATCGATCTTGTTGATGACGAGGAGATCGGAGCGGGTGATGCCCGGTCCACCCTTCCTCGGGATCTTGTCACCAGCCGCGACATCGATGACGTAGATCGTCAGATCCGCCAGTTCCGGCGAAAACGTCGCGGCGAGATTATCGCCCCCCGACTCGATCAGCACGATGTCCACCGCGGGAAAGAGCCGGGTCATCTCGGCGACTGCGGCGAGATTGATCGAGGCGTCCTCACGGATCGCCGTGTGCGGGCAGCCGCCGGTCTCGACACCGCGGATGCGCTCGGGTGGCAAGGCGCCGCTGCGGGTCAGGAATTCGGCGTCCTCCCGCGTGTAGATGTCGTTTGTGATCGCGACCAGCTCGAACCGGCCGCGCATCCGCTTGCAAAACCCATCCATCAGCGCGGTTTTGCCGGAGCCGACCGGGCCGCCGATGCCGACCCGCAACGGGTTTTTCGGAGATGCGCCGCTCATGAGCGGAACAGCCGCGAATATTGCGTCTCGTGCGCCATCGAGGCGAGATCGACGGCAAAGGTCGCGCTGCCGAAATCGGCCGGGCCGCGCCTCTTCGCGGCGTCCACCGCCGAGGCGATGAGCGGCTCCAGCGCGGCGAGGATCCGCTGTCCATCGGTTTGGCCTATGAGCCCGAGGCGCAACCCCGCCGACATCAGATTGGAGGCGAAGGCGTGCAGATAGCCAAGCAGCGCGTCTTCGAGCGCGATCCCCGCAGCGCCCGCTGCCACCCCGAATGCCGCTGGCAGACAAACGCCCTCGCTGGGGTTCCAGGCATCGAGGAACGGGTCGGGCCAAGCGGCAACATAGGTCGCGAGAAACGCGGCGCCCTGCTGCAATGATTCGAGCGCCAGCTCGGCGGTGGCGCGAAACGCGAGGCCCAGCCGATTGGCGGCATTGAGCGCCGCATGATCGCGAGCGCCGGCAGCCCGGTAAGCCTCAGAAAGAACATCGATGTCGATGCGGCCGCTGCCCTGCGTGACGATGGCGACGATCCAGTTCTGCAAGCTCGCACGGTCGTGCACCGTCCCGGCCTCGACGGCGGCTTCGAGCCCGTGCGAATAGCTGAACGCGCCCGTCGGGAAGCTCGGCGACAGCCAGGCGAGCAGCCGGTAGAGCGCCGCGCTTCGGTCTTTGGGGCCGGCGTGGGGCTCAGTGCGGTGCGTCATGCGCCTGGCCGGCTCCGGCATAGGCGCCGATCTCCGGATCGAACGGCGCCTCCACCCAAGTGACGCGCCCGCCAAGCCCTTCGACCATGGATGCGATGACATGGTCGGCGCGCAGCCGCAGCCGATCCTCCAACACCTGCAAGGGCAAATGCCGGTTCCCGAGATGCCAGGCGATGCGCAAGAGATCGGTCGGCGTGTCGGCCGCCACCTCGATGACCGGCTCAGGCGCGGCGCGCACCCGCATGTAGCCGCCATTATCGAGCTCGAGCCCGTCGCCCTCGGCGAGATGCTGGGCGCGCGGCAGATCCAATAAAAACGGTGTGCCGGAATCCGCGACGAGGCGGATGCGCCGGCGGTGCCGGTCGAGAAAGGCCAAGGTCACGCTGTCGACCGCCGCCTCTTCCGGCCAATGCCCGCGCGTGTGTACCGTAATTGCCCGCCGCATGCGTCCTCAATACAGGAAATAACGCTGGGCCAACGGCAAAACCGTGGCGGGCTCACAGGTCAGGTGCACCCCGTCGGCACGGACCTCGTAGGTCTCCGGATCGACTTCCATCTTGGGCGTCGCCGAATTGTGCACCATGCGGCTCTTGTCGATCGCGCGAATGCCCCGCGCCGGCAGGATCGTGCGGCCGAGCCCGAGCTCCTCGGGAATGCCGCGCTCGATCGCGACCGTGGGCAGAAATGTCGCGGCCGAGGCTTGCAATGCCTTGCCGAACGCGCCGAACATCGGCCGATAATGCACCGGCTGCGGCGTCGGGATCGACGCATTGGGATCACCCATGAGCGCCGCCGCGATCATCCCGCCGCGCAGCACGACATCCGGCTTCACCCCGAAGAACGCCGGCGACCACAGCACCAGATCCGCGAGTTTTCCGACTTCGACCGACCCGACATACTCGGCGAGCCCGTGTGTCAAGGCCGGGTTGATCGTGTATTTGGCGATGTAGCGCTTCGCCCGGAAATTATCGTTGCGCTCGCTATCCTCCGGCAACGGCCCGCGCTGGCGCTTCATTTTGTCGGCGGTCTGCCAGGTCCGGATGATGACCTCGCCGACCCGCCCCATCGCCTGGCTGTCCGACGACATCATGCTGAAGGCGCCGAGATCGTGCAGGATGTCCTCGGCTGCGATGGTCTCGCGGCGGATGCGGCTTTCGGCGAAAGCGACATCCTCGGGAATGCGCGGATCGAGGTGATGGCACACCATGAGCATGTCGAGATGCTCGTCGATCGTGTTGATCGTGAACGGCCGTGTCGGATTGGTCGATGAGGGCAGCACATTCGGCAACCCGCACAGCTTGATGATGTCGGGCGCATGGCCGCCGCCCGCGCCTTCGGTGTGAAAGGCGTGGATGTTGCGGCCCTTGAAGGCGGCGATCGTATCCTCGACAAAACCGCTCTCGTTCAGCGTGTCGGTGTGGATCGCAACCGCGATGTCGAGCTGCTCGGCGACAGCGAGGCAGCAATCGATCGCGGCCGGGGTGGTGCCCCAATCCTCGTGCAGTTTGAGCCCGCAAGCGCCGGCCTCGATCATCTCGACTAGGGCGCGAGGCTCCGACGCGTTGCCTTTGCCGAAGAAGCCAACATTGACCGGAATTCCCTCCGCGGCCTGCAGCATGCGCGCGAGGTGCCACGGGCCCGGCGTGCAGGTCGTCGCGGCCGTCCCGGCCGCCGGGCCGGTGCCGCCGCCGAGCATCGTCGTGATGCCGCTGTAGAGCGCCTCCTCGCAAAGCTGCGGGCAGATCAGGTGAATGTGGCTGTCGATGCCGCCGGCCGTGACGATCTTGCCCTCGCCGGCGATGATCTCGGTCCCGGGACCGATAACGATGTCGACGCCGGGCTGAATGTCGGGATTTCCCGCCTTGCCGATTCCGCAGATCTGGCCGGCGCGAATGCCGAGATCGGCTTTGACGATGCCCCAATGATCCAGGATGACGGCATTCGTGATAACCGTGTCGACCGCGCCCTCGGCGCGCGAGCGCTGCCCCTGCCCCATGCCGTCGCGGATGACCTTGCCGCCGCCGAACTTGACCTCCTCGCC
>JBKOVT010000244.1:0-19071 GCA_046724035.1 Pseudomonadota bacterium
CGGCTATTTCGAGTTCTTCTATCGCGTTTCGGGCTCCGATCTCGATTTCGATCCCGAGTTCCCGGCAACAACCATCGAGCCGACGCGCATCCGGACCCGCAACACGATCAACCTGTTGAGCCTCGATGCGGCGAATTGGGGTCAGACCCCGACCGAATGGCAACGTGCGCAATACCCGGAGATCCACCAATCGCGCATCAGCGTCATTCACGAGGGGATCGACACCGATCTCGTGCATCCCGAGCCGAGCGCCCGGTTGTGGCTGCGCGGCGGGGCGTCGTTTGCGCCGGGCGATGAAATCGTCACCTACAGCGCACGCAATCTCGAACCCTATCGCGGCTTTCACACCTTTATGCGGGCGCTGGCGAAGGTGCTGGAGCGGCGGCCGAACGCGCGCGCGATCATTGTCGGCGGCGACGGCGTCAGCTATGGCCGCTTGCCCGAGCGGGCGGCGAATTGGCGCGAATACATGCTGAACGAGCTGGAAGGCCGCCTCGATTTGCGCCGCGTGCACTTTGTCGGCTGGCTGCCCTACCAACAATATCTGGCGGTGTTGCAGCTCTCCTCGGCGCATGTCTATCTGACCTACCCTTTCGTGCTCTCGTGGTCGCTGTTGGAGGCGATGGCGGCGGGGTGTTTAGTGATCGGCTCGCGCACGCCACCGGTGGAAGAAGCCATCGAAGGCAAGAGCAACGGCTACCTCGTCGACTTTTTTGATGCTGATGCGCTGGCGGAGAGGATCTGCTCGGTATTGCACGACCCCGCCGCCACCTCGCCGATCCGGGCGCAAGCGCGCCAGCACGTGATCGCGAATTACGATCTGAAGACGGTGTGCTTGCCGGCGCATCTGGAGCTGATCCGGCAATTGACCGGGAAACCGGCAGCGCCACGCCGGGCAGCGCCGCGCCGCCGCCGCAACACCACCGCGCGCCAACCCGTCTCGGTCTGACGATGCGCGGGCGAGCTGCCCCGGATGCAGATGTCGCGGCCAGCGCCGGTGAGGCGAATGTCGTTGCCCGGCTCGTCCATCTCGATCCCGGCCTTTTTGCGTTCAGCATCGCCGGTGCTGCGCGCTGGCGGGCGATTGCGGCGGGGCTCGGGGTCCCGGCGGTTCATGTCGCTTCCGTTCACGCCGTCGAAGACGCGGCGCTGGAAATTACGACCGCAACCGGACAACCGGGCATGTGGCTCGGTGGGCCATCGACGACATTGCTGGTGCGCGCGCCGGCGCGTGGCGGGTCGGCTCTGGTCACCGCCTATCTCGGGCGGGATCCAGCGACCTTGCCGCTCACGCTGACGATCCAGCGGGTCGACGCGGCCACCGAGCCGCCTGTGCGCACCGTCTCATTCGCACCGTCATTGGCGCCCCAAACCGAAGGCGCGCCTCGACCGGAAATCGGCCTCGAGATCGTGCTCCACATTCGCGGCCGCGGCGACGTCTATTTCTTCGGCTCGGAGTGGGCCGGCCGGGTCGGGCCGGGATCGTGGGTGGAGGCTTTTACGATCCTGCCGCGCCACGAGCGCGCCGCCGCAGCGATTGAATACAAGGGGCTGAGCGCCAACGGTGTCGAGACGGCGTGGCTGCCGGCAGGATCGGTGTGCGGCACGACGGGCCGCAACACACCGCTCCTCGGCTTCGCCGTGCGCCAGAAGGCGGGTGTCGCCGGCGCCCGTTTCGATTGCGAATATTCCGGCGCTTTCGAATCCGGCGCGGTGTCGGGGCCGGCGCGCAACGGCGCGCCTTGCCGCTCGGCGAGCGAAAACGACCCGCTCGAAGGTCTGCAATTGCGGATCATCGACCGCTCGACCGGAACCTCACCGTGAGCGCATAAAACGCGGCTTGGGTGGACAGCCGTCTAGAAGGCCGACGCGCAATGCACGAAAAGCACCCTTAAAAGCGCACGCGCAGACGGGTGCCAAGGACGAGGGCGGTATCGACATGCGCTAATCTTCCGTCCTCGTTGAGCGCTCGTGTCAGAGCCGGTTTAACGATCTGGAGGTCGGCGGTGAGGTTTAGCCAGCCGGTGATCGCGGCGTTGTAATACATCTCGACTGCGTCCTCGTGGCGCAAGCCGAGATCGAGCCGCTGGCGCAAAAGCGGCAGAAGGGCGTCGCTGAACTCGGTCCGCGCGAGGCCGATCCCGAAGGTGTCATCGGGGCGGCCCGGCACAACGCCCTTGCCGCCGATCCCGGTCAGGAACGAGTACTGGATCGGGTTCGGATTGCCGTCGGAGGCGCCGAAGGCGAAGAACAGGCCGACGCCCTGCTTCGGGTCGCCGTCGGGCTGCCAGAAATACTGGTCGAAGGCGTAGGTGACCGCCCAGCTGCTGGTCTCCCGATTGGCGGGCTGCACCGGGACGAGCAGGTTTGGGAAGAATCGCGCGATGATCTGCGTCAGCACCGGTCCGGGACTGGCCAGCCGCGGAAATCGCTCTTGCAGCAGCAGGGTCGCGAGGTTGGACGGGTCCTGGTTCAGAGAGAACCGCTTTTTGTCGTTCCACTCAATATTCACGGCGTGATGGCCGGCGAGCCCCCACGGCTTCACCTTCAGTTCGCCCGTGCCGAGGACCATGACCCCGTTGAACGCCTCGCCGGGATCGTTGCTGTCCGGTTTGCCATTTGCGCCGAGCACGGTGGCCGACAGCAGGATGTCCTCTTGCGGGATGGCGATGAGACCCCCGCCAAAGGTGGAAATCGGCACCTGTTCCAAGGACATCGGGAAATTGAACGCGGCGTTTTGAAATTGGGTGCGGTAATCGCCGTAGAATTCAGTTGCGCTCGAATCGATCGTATTGATCTTGCCCAGGAACGCGCCGAATTGCGGGCTGAGGAACTGCGTCAGGCTCGCGTTCATCAGCGCCGTCGTCCGATTGTTGGGGCCGGGTATCAGCGCGGCGGCGTTGATCGGGATGATCCCGCCGGAATCGCGATAGGCATTGCTGCCGAACCCGGTATCGGCCTGAAGCTTCAAAAATCCGCCGGGCCAGAGACCCGCCTTCTGGGTATCGATGTTCAGCGTGTAGTCGAGATTGCCCCAGAAATTGCCGCCGGTGTTGCGGCCGCCGCTCAGCACTGTTTGGGGGGTCAGCAGCGCGTCGATGTCGAGCACGATGCCTTTTCTGCCGAAGTCGTCGCGCAATCCGCCCCAATCGCCCAGCAGCCGCGGCCGATCCAGAATATCCCCACCCCAGGTCGGCGGGACGGGATAGGGCTGCGCCCGCGCCCCGCCGGAGCTGCATAGCACAACCGCTGCGATCAGGGCGGCGCACAGCAGGCGTAGGCCAGAGTAGCGATACAGCGAGACCACCCCCCGCGAGGGTGCCTCAGGGATGGCCGTAGCGCGCGTCATTTGAAGCGCGACCGCGCCGAGCAGACCCCATCGACTAATCCTTTGTCGGCGAGAGCTTGGCCATGACCGCCTCGAGGTTGAAGGAAGCCGGCTTCTGCCGCATCGGGAATTCCTTGAAGCTGCTTAGCCACTGCGCCGCGAGCACCTGCGCCGGAACCAATACGAAGACGCGGTCGAACTTCCATTTCTCGTAGATGAACGACGTGTCGCCGCGCTCGAACGGGTCGGAGCGCAGGTTGAACAACTTGGGCACCCGCAGATCGGTGAATTCCCTTTCCCAGATTTGCCAACCGGTGTTGCTCTGCTCCTTGAAGACGGCCTTCCATTCGCCGTGCCGCAGCGCAACCAACTCGCCATCGTCGTTCCAGTAGAGGAATTCGATCCGCGGCGCCTCCTTCGCCTCGCCCTTGAAGAACGGCATTAAATTGTAGCCGTCGAGATGAATCTTGAAGTCCTTTACGCCGATCTTCGATCCCTTGGCGCATTGCGCCACGATATCGGGATTGCCGCCTGCCGCCGCGAAGGTCGGCAGCAGGTCGTAATGCGAGAACATCTCGTTGTAGATCGTGCCTGGCTTAACGACGCCGGGCCAGCGGATCACCGTCGGCACGCGGAAGCCGCCTTCCCAGTTGGTCGCCTTCTCGCCGCGGAACGGTGTGTTGCCGCCGTCCGGCCAGCTCATGACCTCGGCGCCGTTGTCGCTGGTGAAGACGACGATCGTGTTGTCGGCGACGCCGAGATCGTCGACCTTCTTCAATAGCTGACCGACATAGCCGTCCAGCTCGACCATCGCATCCGGGTAGATGCCGAGCCCGGTCTTGCCTTGTGACGCCGGCTTAAGATGCGTCCATACATGCGTGCGCGTCGAATTGAAGTAGCAGAACCAGGGCTTGCCGGCCTGCTGGTTGCGGTCGATGAAATCGAGCGCGGCGCCCAGAAACTCTTCGTCAACCGTCTCCATGCGCTTGGTGTCGAGCGGGCCGGTGTTCTCGATCGTCTGTTTCCCGACCTTGCCCCAGGTCGGATCGACGGTGGAATCGTCGCGATCGGTGGCCTTGCATCTGAGCACGCCGCGTGGCCCAAATCGTCCCCGAAACTGCGGGTTCTTCGGGTAATCGGGGTTTTGCGGCTCCTCCTCCGCATTGAGGTGGTAGAGGTTGCCGAAGAACTCGTCGAACCCATGCACGGTCGGCAGGAACTCGTTGCGGTCGCCGAGATGGTTCTTGCCGAACTGCCCGGTCGCATAGCCGAGCGGCTTCAGCGCCTCGGCGACCGTCATGTCCTCGGCTTGCAGCCCCACGGGGGCGGCCGGCAGTCCGACCTTGGTCAGCCCGGTGCGGATGGGCGATTGCCCGGTAATGAATGCAGAGCGGCCGGCGGTACAGCTCTGCTCGGAATACCAGTCGGTGAACAGCGCACCCTCTTTGGCGATACGGTCGATGTTGGGCGTCCGGTATTGCATCATCCCCATGTTGTAGGCGCTGACATTGAACCAGCCGATGTCGTCGCCCATGATCATCAGGATATTCGGCTTTCCGCCGCCCGGCGCGGCGGTAGCCGCCGGCCGTTGCTGCTGGGCCTGGGCGACCCGCACTGGCGCGCCCGACCCGAGTGCGACCGCAGTGGCCAGGCTGGTGCCGCCGAGGAGGATTCTGCGGCGGTTCAGCGTGGTGTTGTCACTCATCACATTCCCCTTTCGCGGATGACGCAGCGGAAGCCGACATGGCTGGTTGATGTATCGACCGGCTCGGCATGGCGCGCGGCCGGGCGGTAGCGGCGGCAGTAATTCGGCGCGCACAGATGCGAGCCGCCCTTCAGCACTTTGCGCGGGATGCGGATCTCGGGCTGGCAGGGGTCGTAGCTCTGCTCCTCGCGCCCGCCGCGCGGGTTCTGCGGAATGCAGCACGCCTTGGCGGAGTCGGCATGGTGGCGCGGCTCGTACCAGTCCGTCGTCCACTCCCAGACATTCCCGATCATGTCGTAGAGGCCATAGCCGTTCGGCGGGAACGCCCTGACTGGCGAGGTGCGCTCGTAGCCGTCGGTCTTCAGGTTCTGGTGCGGGAAGGCCCCCTGCCAGGTATTGGCCATCTGCCGGCCGCCGGGGATGAATTCATCGCCCCAGGCGAATTCGGCGCCGTCGCGGCCGCCGCGCGCGGCGAACTCCCACTCCGCTTCGGTCGGTAATTCCTTGCCGGCCCACTTCGCATAGGCCGCGGCGTCGCGATAGGCGACATGAACGACCGGATGCTCGTGCAGCCCCGCGATCGAGCTGCGCGGACCATAGGGCCGCCGCCAGTTGGCGCCGAACTTGAACTTCCACCATCGGCTCCAATCGCGCAGATCGACCGTTTGCTGGGCGGCGTGAAGACGAGCGATCCGGCTCGCAGCATGTGCGGCAGCGCGCCGGGATAGTCGTCCGCCTCCGGCTTCAGCTCAGCGAAGGTGACATAGCCGGTCGCCGTGACAAATCTGAGAAAATCGCGATTGGTGACCGGGGTCGGGTCAATCCAGAAGCCGTCGACAGTGACCTCGTGCGCGGGAGCTTTCTCCGAATAGTGACGATCCGATCCCATTCGGAAGGTGTTGCCCTGAATCCACACCATGCTATCGGTGGCTGCGCTGTCGTGCGACAACGCTTCCGGTGCAACCTGCATCGCTCCTCCCCAGTCCGATGCTCGCAAGCCGCTTCCGCAGAGCGCATGCTGTCACCGGGCTGGTCCCGGCTGTTCCGCTTCAGCCGCGGGCGTAATTTTGACTATTTTAGAATGGCGGAGAGGCGGCGCGGCGTTGATTTAGATCAACACTTGGCGACTAACCTGCTCTCCGAATGTAGATAACTTGCTTGCGGGTCGCATCGGCGACGGTGTGCCCAGCGTCACCCGAGCAGTAGCGCAGCTTTGCCGCGTTCCAACAATCTTGAACGGCTGAATTCCGCACTGCACCCCCTTCCTAGCCCTCAAGCCAGCATCCGCAATGGGGCATAAGGGGCAAACTCACCCGCTGCCGCAGTGACCGCTTTTCGTTGGAACTCGGCCGGGATCGTCTGTTGATGAGGTTAGGCCCGAGGCGGCGCTCCCGAGCTTTGCATCACAGCAGGATTTGGCGCTGCCGCAATTCTTCGATGAGCCTGTCCGACAGCGCTTCGGCGTCGGCATCGACCGTCAGCAAGCGAACTTCCGGCGCATCGGGCGCCTCATAGGGCGAGTCGATGCCGGTGAAGTTTGGGATCGCCCCCGAGCGCGCCTTGGCATAGAGGCCCTTCGGATCGCGCCGCATGCATTCTTCGATCGGCGTGTCGACAAACACCTCGATAAAGGGGTGCGGCGCGGCGATGTCGCGCGCCATCTGACGATCGGCGCGAAACGGCGAGATAAAGGCGCAGATGGCGACGAGGCCGGCTTCCGCCATCAGCCGCGCGGCTTCGGCGACGCGGCGGATATTCTCGACGCGGTCGGCGTCGGTAAAGCCGAGATCGCGGTTGAGCCCGTGCCGCACATTGTCGCCGTCGAGGAGCATCGTGTGGCAGCCCAGCGCCGCCAGCTTCTGCTCGACCCGGTTGGCGATCGTCGATTTGCCGGCGCCCGACAACCCGGTGAACCACAAAACCGCCGCCTGCTGCCCCTTCAGCTGTGCTCGCTGTCCCGGTGTTACCGTCGAATCCTGCCAGTGGATGTTGCTGGCGCGCCGCAGCGCGAAGGCGACCATCCCGGCCGCGGCCGTTTCCTGCGTAAAGCGGTCGATCAGAATAAAGCCGCCGGTCTCGCGATTGGCGTCGTAGGGATCGAACGCCACCGGCGTCGCGGTCGAGATATTGCAGAAGCCGATCTCGTTGCTGCCGAGGGTATGGGCCGCCAGATGCGCCCCCGTATCGACATCGATGCGGTGTTTGATCGTCGTTACGGTTGCCGCCACCGTGCGCGTCCCGAGTTTCAGCCAATAGGACCGGCCCGGGATGAGGCTCTCTTCCTTCATCCAGACCAAGGTCGCGGCGAACTGGTCGGCGAATTCAGCGCGCGTTTGCGGCGCGACGAGAAGATCGCCGCGCGAGATGTCGATCTCGTCTTCCAATGTCAGTGTCACCGCATCGCCCGCGCTGGCGCGCGGCAGCCGGCCGTCAAAGGTCACGATCTCCTTGATCCGCGATTGCCGCCCCGAACCCATGACGACGACCGGGTCCCCGGGCATCACCGAGCCCGACGCGAGAGTCCCGGCAAAGCCGCGAAAATCGAGATTGGGCCGGTTGATCCATTGCACCGGAAACCGGAACGGCCGTGCGACGGCCGTGTCCTCGACATCGACGCTTTCCAGATATTCGAGAAGGCTTGGGCCCTCATACCAAGGCATGTTTGGAGACGGCGCGGTGATGTTGTCGCCCTGTCGCGCGGAGATCGGGATCATCGTCAGGGATGCAAAGCCGAGCCCCGCGGCCATCCCGGCGTAGTCCTCGGCGATGCGCTCGAAAACGGCGCGGTCGTAACCGACGAGATCGAGCTTGTTCACCGCCAGCGCGACATGCCGGATACCGAGCAGCGAACAGATAAGAGAGTGCCGCCGGGTCTGCGTCAGGACGCCCTTGCGCGCATCGACCAGCAGTACCGCGAGATCGGCGGTCGAGGCGCCGGTCACCATGTTGCGCGTGTACTGCTCATGGCCCGGCGTATCGGCGACGATGAACGAGCGCCGCGGCGTCGCAAAAAAGCGATAGGCGACATCGATCGTGATACGCTGCTGCCGCTCGTCTTCGAGACCGTCGAGCAACAGCGAGAAATCGATATCGCCGCCGGTCGTGCCAAAGCGCTTCGACTCGCGCTCCAACGCTTCCATCTGATCGGCGAGCACCAGCTCGGCATTAAACAGCAGACGACCGATCAGCGTCGATTTGCCGTCATCGACCGAGCCGCAGGTCAGAAACCGGAGGAGGCCGCGCTCGGCCGCGACCGGGCGCGCGATAGCATCGTCGGGCATTAGGACCGGCCCGGCATCAGAAATAGCCCTCGCGCTTTTTGCGCTCCATCGAGGCATCGTTGTCGCTGTCGATCAGGCGGCCCTGCCGTTCCGAGCGGCTCGCCTGGCGCAATTCGGCGACGATCTCTCCGACCGTGGCCGCCTGGGATTCGACCGCGCCGGTCAATGGATAGCAGCCGAGCGTGCGAAACCGGACGCGCCGCATGTCGGGCGTCTCGCCCGGCTCCAAGGGCAGGCGGTCGTCATCGACCATGATCCACGTGCCGCCGCGCTGCACGACGGGACGTTCCTTGGCAAAATAGAGCGGCACCACATCGATGCCTTCCGCCTCGATGTATTGCCAGACATCGAGCTCGGTCCAGTTCGAGAGCGGGAATACCCGCATCGATTCACCCGGACGCAGCCGCGTATTGTAGAGGTGCCACAATTCCGGCCGCTGATGCCGCGGGTCCCACACATGTCCCGAATTGCGGAACGAGAAGATCCGCTCCTTGGCGCGGCTTTTCTCCTCGTCGCGCCGCGCCCCGCCGATCGCCGCGTCGAAGCCGTATTTGTCGAGCGCTTGCTTTAAGGCTTCGGTCTTCATGATCTGCGTGTGCAGCGCCGATCCCGAGCTGATCGGGTCGATGCCGCGCTCGACGCCTTCCTGATTGACGTGCGCGATCAGATCGAGCCCGAGCCGTTTCGCCGTCTCGTCGCGAAACGCGATCATCTCGCGGAATTTCCACCGCGTATCGATGTGAAGGAGCGGGAGGGGCGGCTTTGCCGGATAGAACGCCTTCCGCGCGAGATGCAGCAGGACGCTCGAATCCTTGCCGATCGAATACATCAGCACGGGGTTGCGAAACTCGGCCGTGACCTCGCGCAGGATCGCGATCGATTCCGCTTCGAGGCGCTTCAGGTGCGATCTCGGGCGCGGCCGCCCGGTCAGCGATGCCGGCTCGCCGCTCGCCCCCGCATCGAAGGACTGCGATCCGCTCATTCCATCGCCATGCCCGACCGCGCTTCGCGCCAATGCCAGCCGCACATTGTCGAGCAGGGCTTCCTCGCTGAGCGGTTTCGGCACATACGACAAAACCCCTTCCGCAAGCGCCTGGTTGCGGCCGCTCGGGGTCGGGCCGCCGGTGATCAGGATCGTCGGTATGCGGTGTCCCGCCGCCATCAGCCGATGGTGCAGAGCGAGCCCGCTCATCTCCGGCATTTTAACATCCGCGATCAGGCATGCCACCTCCGGTAGCCGCTCCGAATCCAGGAGCTGCTTGCCGGATGCGAAGACCGCGGTCTCTAGGCCATGCGCGGCGAGAACACGCCGCAGCGCTTCGCGCACGGGCTCGTCGTCATCGACGATCGAGATCAGCGGTTCCATCGACGGGCTTAACGATGTGGCTTGCGCGGCAAGCCTATACGGAGCGCGGCGGCCGTTCGACGGAACGAGGGGACAGCGGGATAGCAACAAGGATCAGCGCCGCGGCGACTTTGGTTTAGCGGCGGCAAAACCAGCCGGTTTTGTCGGGCGAGGGTGCTGCACTTTCGCGAGCTTTGGTTCCGGCAAGGAAAGCTCCTGAGCAATCGGCACGGTAAACGAAAAGCAAGCGCCATGCTGCGGTGCGGGAGCCGCCGATAATTGCCCGCCATGCGCCTCGATGATCGACCGGCTGATCGAGAGTCCGACGCCGATCCCCTCTGCCTTTGTTGTATAAAAACTGTCGAAAATGCGATCGAGAGTCTGGGGGTCGAGACCGCTGCCGGTATCTTCGACGCTGACCACGACGGTCTCGTCCTCGCCGAGCCGCGAGCGAATCGTCACGATCCGCGGCCGGCCCACGGTCTCGCGCATCGCCTCTGCGGCGTTGGTGATGAGATTGACGAGCACCTGCTGCAATTGCACCGGATCGCCCATGATCGGCGGCAGGGAATCTGTCAGATCGGTGCGTATCGCGACCCGCTGGCGGTCGAGCGTCGCCCGCAACAGATCGATGACATCATCGACGATGCGGTTGATCTCGAGGACAACATGGCGCGGCGCTTCCTTGCGGAGCAGCGCGCGAATGCGGCGGGTCACCTCTCCGGCGCGGGTCGCGTCACTGACGATGCAGTCCGCCGCTTCGCGCGCATTCGGCAGCGCCGCTGGACCGCGGGCCAGAAAGCGGGCGCAGGCGCTTGCATTGGCGACGATCGCGGCCAGCGGCTGATTGATCTCGTGCGCGATCGAAGCGGTGAGCTCGGCAACGGTGGCGAGGCGAAGCGTGCGCGCGAGGTCCGCTTCGGCGTCATGCAAAGCCTGCTCGGTGCGCTTCCGCTCCGTCAGATCCATGACGGTGCCGATGACTTCCGTGTCGCGGCCCGGACCGGTCTGGATCTCGCCCAGGGCATGCACATGCTTGACGCCGCCGCCCTGAAGGGTGATCCGCACTTCGCAGGAAAAATTCGTGTTGCCCTCGATGGCGGCCGCCATCGCGGCGTCAAAGCGGGCGCGGTCGTCGGGATGCACTCGGTCGCGAAACAGCTCCAATGAGGGGGTCGCCGCTGCGCGATCGGTGCCGAATATCTCGAACAGCTCCGCCGACCACCGCATCTCGCCGCTCGCGGGTTGCAGCGTCCAGCTCGCCGTCCGGCTCAATTTCTGGCCTTGTGCGAGCAGCGTCTCGCTGCGTCGCAATTCCTCTTCCGCGGCGCGTCGCTCGGCAATCTCGACGGTCAGGGCGGCGTTCGCGTCGACCAACTCGGCGGTGCGCTGCGCGACAGTGTCTTCAAGGGTGTCGCGCGCCCGCTGCAGCGCCTCTTCCGTGCGCTTGCGCTGCCAGCTCCATGCCAAGCTCATGACGGCGCAGACGATAAACGCGCCGGTGAACGGCACATCCTCCGGCGCGATATCAAAGCTCCATTCCGGCGGGGTGAAAAAATATTGCACCGCCAGAACCGACAGCACCACCGCGACGACGCCCGGACCGGTGCCGATCCAGGCCGCGCCGACGACCGCCGCGTAGAACGAGAACAGAAAGACGCGGACGCCCCATTCCTGCACGACGAGGGCGATGACGAGCGCCAAGCCGACCAGCAAGATCGCGGCGAGATATCGGCCGCCCGCCAGCAGCCATTCGCGCGCTGCGCGTCGCCGGGGCGCGTTCGGCGAGCGCGCGGCCCCTCGGGTCGCCGGCGCTGCCGACCGCTCCGTGGCTGTTGCCAACGTATCGCCTGCTGAGGTCACGGTATCGTCACAGCGGGGCTAAAGAGCGGCGCATTATTCGGCGGCGGACAGCGCCGGTTCCGGCGCCGGCTCGAGCCGCAGTGCGATATGCGCCGGTGGCGCCAGCGGCGGATCGGCGCTGCGCTGGTGTTGTTCCGCATCCACTGCAAAAAATCCGCAGCGCTTCCACAGATCGCGGCACAGCAAATTGGCCGATGTGGGGACGAGCGAGCCGCGTATTTCACCCGGGCCGCGCGCTGCCATCGCCTGCAACACGCCGGCCACCGCAGCGATTTCGACATCCATGCCGACCACCCGGCAGCTCATGACAAATTGCGCGATCTCGTTGCCCACAACGAGCAGCACGCCGACAATGCCATAGGCGGTGAAGCGGTCCGTGACGTCGAGCACAAAGCAGCGCCCGCCGTCGCGGAAGAACGCGGCAAGCTCCTGCTGCGTCCAGCGCTTCCCCGTCGTGTTGAATTGGTTGGTTTTGTTGATCAGCTCGAGCGCCCGCGCAAAACGCGCATCCGATGTCGAGGCGATCTCACCAAGCGATGCCCGCACCTCCAGGGAGGCGAGGAAGTCCTCGCGGCTGAGCCGCTTCTTCTGGGTCTCGCGTTCGACCTGCTTTTGCACCATCTCGGTGCGCGCCGCGGATTCGGCGGTGATCGCCGCGACCTGAGTTTCCGGCGCCCACAACAGGATGCGGCGCCACAAATAGGGATTCGGCCCGAGCACGCGCATTTCCGGAAACGCCGCCTTCACCGCGGCGCGCTCGACCGGGTTGTCGTCGATAAACACGACGCTCTTGGGCAGCAGGTTCACCTCTCGGAGGATCGCCTCGATATTGTCGGCCTTGGGCTGCCAGTTGATTTTCCGGACGGCGAAAACCTCGAACGGGATCAGATTGCCGTAGATCCGCTGCCAGATGGCGCGAGCACGATGCTCGTCGTTTTTCGAGACAATGCCGAGCAGAATGCCGCGCTTTTTCAGAAACAGCAGCGCCTCGGCGAAACCGAGCGGCCAGCCCTCCAGCGACAGGCTCGATGTGTCCACCTCTTCCGCGGCAACGCCGCGCCACAGCGTATCATCGAGATCGACGAGCACCAGCTTGACCATGTCGGCCTGCCGGATCGTGCGGTACATCGCGACCAGCTCCGCGCAGGCATGCTGCACGAGCTTGTGGGTCGCGAGCGGGTAATAACGGGAGATCTTCTCGAGCGGCTCGAGCCGGCTGGTGTCCTGTTCGAAATCGGTGTCCGCCAGCGCCGAGCCGTGCGAGATCGTCCAGACGGCGTCGTCTTGCAGATAGCGGCGGCCATAGGTGCTCACGATCTGATCGAAATCGAACAGATAGGCGTTTTCGTACTGCTGCAGCTCCCGGCCGAGCGCCTCGTTCAGCTTCTCGATGAAATAGACAAAGTTGCGCAGATCGTAGCGCGGCAACAGCCGTCCCATCGGGTTCTGCTGCGGCACGAGAAAATTGCAGACGAACGTCAAGACCCCGTGCGCCCGGTTCCAGCGCATCAGCTCGTGCAGCATGTCCGTGAGCCGGCCGCGCACCGCGTCGAACAGCCGTTCGAAGGCGTCGGCGTCGGTATACGGCAGGTTGAAATAAGTGCGCTCGTTCAACAGCTGTCGCAGCGGGATCTGGATGAGATGAAAATCGTATTCCGCCCCGGCGCCGGGCATCTCGGCGGGCAGCGTGGCTCGGTGATTGATCAGGAAATGCTCGGCGGTGCACTCGTCATGCTGGCCCTCCAGAATCGCCGGCCAGGAGGCGCTCAGGCACGATCCGATCACCATCACCCGCTTGAGCGGCGTCGCAACCATCGCGAGATCGGTCGGGCAGCGATATTCGTCGTCGCTGACCGGCGCAGCGGCCGCCGCTATAGGATGGTGGTTCGAAATCGGTGTGGATCCTCCGGAGGTTTGGCGTGCAGCCTCGAGGGCGGTGACCGCCGCAGGCTGTCCCGGGAAGCGCTGCACGAGTTGCGACCAGATCTCGACCGCGCCGGCCGCATCACAGTTCCGAGCATCCTGCCAGGCGACCCAGAAATTGGGCCAAAATTCCGTCGGAAAGCGCTGCATCGCCTGGCGGCGCCGGGCTTCCGCATCTGCTGTCCGGCCCGCGGCGGAGAGAGCATCGGCGAACTCGATCCAGCCGCACCAAAAATCCGGAAAATCTGTCCAGAGCTTCTCGGCGCGGCGCAGAAAATCCGGCCAATCCTGACGGCGCCGCGCCACCCTCGCGTAAAAATAGGCGAGCCACGAATCTCTCGGAAATAGCTCCAGCGCTTTGCTAAGGAGATCGTCTGCGCTGTCTAGCAGACCGGCTTCGCAATAAGCCTCTCCCGCCTTTGCCCAATGCCGCGCATCGTTCGGAGCCTCGATGCGCAACTCGTCCCACAGCGCTGCGGCGCGCCGCCACTCTTTGGCCCCGCTCGCCGTTTCCGCCGCGGCGAGCCGCGCCGTTGCCGGGTGGACATCGGTCGGCTCGATTGCGCGGATGTTAGCGTCGTCGCTCAATTGTCATCCCCAGTGCCAGGCGACCACCCGCCGCCAGCCTAGTGCCGGCCGGCTCGATCGGGGATCTTCGAGGTCATGGCCTCGTGCGGAATCGGGCGGCTGGCCTCAGGCATGTTCTTGCTCCCCAAAACTCAACGATCCCGCTCTCGGCGGGATGTTTTCGCGCAGTTGCCGATAATCGCTTCTTTATCCCGCCTGTGGCTTGGCCCTGCCCCGTGATCTGCTGGGCGAACATCGCCTCTCACGAGTTTACGAGGCCGCAGCCTGCGATGACCGGGGTATGCCCGCGCGCCAAAGCGGGACATGGGCCGACTATGGCTTTGCCGGCGCGATTTATCAAGCGTGGGGATGGCAAAAGCTCTATGCCGGCTAGGTGATCGGCAATATTCCGCGGCGATATCCTAGAAGCTCACAACAAAGGAATGCTTAACGCCGGCAATGCTTATTTGCGCTTGATTGCGCCGGCCCGCAGCCGAGAGCAGCCTCGACGCCCGGCGGCATGGGCGCGAAGCTGTCTCCCGATCCAGCTTGGGCATTCCGCCGCAAGCTGGGCGAGGGCTATCGACTCGGCTGCGATATCGGCAGCCGAGCGGGCGGGAACCGCCCGCCGCGTTTCAACCGACAGGCGCGCCGATTGCCGCTTCATCCGCCAGAGCGGCGAGCTCTTCGTGCTGTTCGGCGTCTTCAACAGGCGAGCCTTGAGCCGAGCCGTTGTCGTGCTCTCGGCTAAGGCGCGCAGATGCGCGGCCTGCCGCGAATGGTAGTCGGGTGTGTCTCTCGGAAGCGCCCTCAGATCGTTGCTCATCCGATGCCTCTCGTGCTGTGGAGCTAAGAGGGTCAGGGCGAGTTTGGATTGGTCTCGTGCCCCGCCCTGACCAAGTCGGTTCATGGAGCGCTCGCGCCTTGTGGGCATCACGCGAGGACGCAGCGTTAACATGGGTTAAATCGAGAGGTTCACGGACAACCCTAAAAAGGCCCGCGCGTTCGGGTCGAATTCAGGCGCGGTCGATAAACAACCCCGCCCGGGCGTGTTGCGACCGCATGGAATCCCGAAAGGAGCGAGCCGACCGCAATCGACGGGAAGCCGCGCGTCTGCGCTCCGGGGCCGAGACGAGCGGTAACCCGGAGATACGCCGGCAGATTCTGGCGGTTGCACAGCAGCATGAAGATTTGGCCACAACCCTGAGATGGCTACTTTCCTGTTGAGGGCTGGCTGGCAAAGGCGCACCGTGCGTATCGTCACGCACTTTTCCTGGCCAGAGGCCAATGTCCCAGACGCCCCTGACGGACGTCGAACGCTGCGCGCATTACCGCGAGCTTGCGATTCAATTCCGGGACTGGGCGGCGAGCGAACCCCACCCAGGGGCTCGCGACGGCTTGATCGATATGGCATTGCAATACGATCGGCTGGTCGTCGAACTCACGGCCAAAATCGATCAGGCCCTTCGGGCGAAGCGGGACTGAGCAGCCCTATCGCAAGCCGCTTTAGCCGCGGGGCCACCTTGGCTCGCCGCCCGCCGAGGCTGCGCGCAAAACTTTCCTCTCCCTCCCCGGGCTTGACCCGGGATCGTGGAGAGAGGGACAGGGTGAGGGCGTGGTGCGGGCCCGGAGTTGCGCTATGATCTCCCTCAAACCGGGCGGCCTGGAAATTGCTGCCCGCGAACAACGATGAGGGGGAAACCGGCATGACGGCAGCAGCAACCGCGCCCATCGCACCCACCGGCGCCGAATACCGCAAGGCGATCACCGCCGGGGTCATTGGCAATGTCCTCGAATGGTACGATTTCGGCGTCTACGGTTATCTCGTGCCGACGATCTCGGCCTTGTTCTTCCCGGGCGGCGATCCGCTGGTCTCGCTGTTGTCGACCTTTGCGGTGTTCGGTGTCGGTTTTGTCATGCGGCCGGTCGGCTCGATCCTGTTCGGCGTCTATGGCGACAAGCATGGAAGGCGGAAGGCGCTCAGCGCCGTCATCTTTGTCATGGCGATCGCAACCTTTGCGATGGGGCTGTTGCCGACCTATGCCCAGGCCGGCGCCATCGGACCGGCATTGCTCGTCATCGTGCGGCTGTTCCAGGGGCTCTCCGTCGGCGGCGAGTTCGGCGGCTCGACCGCCTATATCGTCGAATTCGCGCCGCCCGACCGCCGCGGTTTTCTCGGTTCCTTCCAGCTGGTCGGCGTCGCGGGCGGGTTTCTCTTGGGCTCGCTGACGGCCGCTTTGTTTATCGGCTCCTTGTCGGATGCCGACCGGCTTTCCTGGGGCTGGCGCGTGCCGTTCCTGCTCGGCATCGCGGTCGGCATCGTCGGCTGGTATCTGCGCTGGCGCCTCGACGACACGCCGAAATTCACCGAGATCGAGGAGCGGGGCGCGGTCGCAAAGGCGCCCTTGACCGAAGCCTTCCGCGACCACCCCTGGGAGACATTCCTCGGCTTCGGCACGACGCTGCACAACACGGTCGCCTACTACATCGCTCTGATCTTTATGAACAGCTACATGATCAATGTCGCGAAGCTGCCGCAGCGCACCGTGTTGTGGATCGGCACGGGATGCCTCGCGGTCTTTGTCGCGCTCTTGCCGCTGATGGGCTGGCTGTCGGATCGAGTGGGCCGGCGCCCGTTGCTGCTGTTTTCTTGCGCCGCCTATGTCGTGCTCGGCTATCCGTTTTTCTTGATGGCCTCGTCGGGCAGCATCGGGATGGCGATCCTGGCGCAGCTCCTGATGGTCGTCCTCTACGCACCCTATGCCGGCACCTGCCCGTCCTTCTACACTGAGATTTTCCCGACGCGGGTGCGCTACACGGCATTGTCGGTCGGCTACAACATCGCCGTCGCGATCTTTGGCGGCTTTGCGCCGTTCATCGCGACGTTTCTCGTGCACGAGACCGGCAGTACTCAGGCGCCCGCCTTCTATGTCATCGCCGCGGCGGTTGTCACCGGGCTGATCCTGTTGAAGGTGCCCGAGACGGCCTTCAAGCCGTTACGCTGAGGCGCGCGGCGCCTGGGGCATGAGAACCTTGCGGACTTGCATGATGCGGGGGTCGTTCGGATCGGCGGCGATCGAAAAACCGAGCTCGCGGCACATCGCGAGCATGCGGTGGTTCTCGCTCAGCACTTGCCCCACCAGCTCGCCGACCCCCCATTCCTGCGCGACCGCGATCAGCCGGGTCATCAAGAGGTAGCCGAGCCCGCGCCCTTTCCAATCGCTGCGCACCGCGATCGCGTATTCGGCGCGGCGGCCGAGCTTGATCTGTGGATCGAGTTCCGCATGAAAGCGCGCGACCCCGAGCGCGACCTCGTCCTTCAGCGCAACGAGCGCCATCGCCCGGTCGTAATCGACATGAGCGAGGCGCTCGGCGACGGCATGGCTCAGCCCGCGCACCGCCGCAAAAAACCGCAGGCGCAAGTCCTCGGGGCTCATATGCGCCGCGAGATCCTGGAGCAGCGGCTCGTCTTCCGGCCGCAACGGCCGGAGTTGGATTTCCGTGCCGTCGCGTAGCCGCTCGTTGGTCTCCAGCCAGGCCGGATACGCCTTCTCGGCATTGCCGGTGGCGTTCACCTCGACCTCAGCTCGGCCGCAGCAATTCGGGCGCATGGCGGATCACGGTTTGCCGCCCGCGCTTCCACACCGCGAGCGGTGGGCGGATTTCCGCGACCGCCTGCTCCGGCGTCGCGGCGTCGATGACGACAAGATCAGCCGGGTTGCCGGGTGTGAGTCCGTAATCCTTCAGATTGAGGAGCTTCGCCGAGCGCTCGGTCAGCATCAGAAACAACTCGCGCAATTCGGCCGGAGCCGCGATCTGCGCCACATTCGCCTGCAGATTGGCGATGCGGATCAGCGAGCAATCGCCAAACGGCGTCGCCGCATTGAGGATGTTGTTGCTGGACAAGGAACAGGTCAGCCCGTTGGCGCTGAGGAAATTCGCGTCCGCGACGCCGCGCACGACGGCATGATCGCGCTCGCGTCCCATCAGATAGAGATCCGTCGCCGGCAACACGGTCACCGCGATCCCCGCATCGCGCAAGCGGCCGGCTAGCGCTACAAGTTCCACCGGCGGCAGCAAGGACAGCTTCGCCATATGTCCGACGACGACTCGGCCGCCGCGCCTGTATTGCTCCGTCAGCTCCAGGACGCGGTACACGTCCATATGCGCTGGATTGTCGCCGACATCGAGATGCAGATCGAGATCGACGTCGTATTCGCGGGCCAATGCAAAGATGCGATCGATCTGCGCGGAGGGATGGCTGTCATAGCGCGGTGCGGCGCCGAGCACCGGCGCGCCCTGTTTCAGCGCTGTGACAAGCAGTTCCTCCGTGCCGGGATAGTTGGTCAAGCCATCCTGCGGGAAGACGCACAGCTCGATATCGATCGCCCATCTGTAGGCGTCCGCGAGTGAGCGGATTGCCTCAAAGCCGCGCAGCCCGATCCCGGGATCGATCTCGACCTGGGTCCGCATGCGCGTCGTGCCGTTGACGAGGCACTCGCGCAATGTCTTCTCGGCCCGCTCGTAGACGTCATCGACGGTCCATCCCGCCTTCAGCGGCGCGACCATCGTCACTGGGTTGACCCGGCGTCCTTCCGGCAGCGGGCAGCGGTCGGCGATGCGCGATTTGTCGAGATGGATATGCGACTCGATCAGCCCGGCGCAGACGAGCCGCCCGGCGGCGTCATAGCTTTCGCCATCCGCCGCAAGCGCGCGGCCGATCGCGACGATCCGACCATTCTCGACAGCGATATCGAGGAGGCCGTCCTCGAGCCGATCGACAAGCTGGGCATTTCTGAGGATCAGATCCATAGGGCTGGTCTCATCTGACGGGAAGCGCGCGCGTCACTCGACGACCTCATTGGCGCGGGCGAGCAGGTTTGGCGGGATTTCGAGCGCGAGCGTTTTCGCCGTCTTGAGATTGATCACAAGTTCGAGTTTGGTCGGCTGCTCGACCGGCAGATCGCCGGGTTTCGCGCCCTTGAAGATTTTGTCGATCATGCCGGCCGCCCGATAGTACAGATCGGGATAGCTCGGCCCGTAACTCAAGAGCCCGCCG
>JBKOVT010000135.1:0-7015 GCA_046724035.1 Pseudomonadota bacterium
CCGCGGTACAGGCGATCGGCGCCTTGCGCCAGGGTTGCCTTGAAGTCGCCCCCCTGCAGACCTACCTTTCATCGCCTGTTTCGCTATCTCGGTAAGATCGGCTTTGATGAACAAGATCCCGATGACCGTCGAGGGCTTCAACCGGCTTCAAGAGGAGCTGAAGCGCCTCAAATCGACCGATCGCCCGGCGATCATCCGGGCTATCGCCGAGGCGCGCACCCATGGCGATCTGGCGGAAAACGCCGAATACCATGCCGCCCGCGAGCGGCAGAGCTTTATCGAGGGCAGGGTCGCCGAGCTCGAGGACAAGATCGCCCGGGCGGAGGTCATCGACACCTCAAAATTGTCGGGCTCGGTCATCAAGTTCGGCGCCACGGTGACCCTGGCGGACGAAGAGACCGACGAGGAACAGACCTTCCGCATCGTCGGCGAGGATGAGGCCGATATCCGCAACGGCCGGCTCTCGGTAACCTCGCCTCTGGCGCGGGCGCTGATCGGCAAGGGCGAAGGCGACAGCGTCGAGGTCTCGACGCCGCGCGGCAACAAATCCTACGAAATCGTCACGATGTCTTTCAGCCCGAAGCCGGCTGCGGCCGCGCGCAAGCGGGGCAAGGCTCGCGCGGCACGCTGATACGGCGCGCGCCCGTGCGGCTCAACCGATCTCCCGAACTCTGATCTGCTTGCCGTCGCGGCCCGGTTTCCCTAAACCGGGCTCATGGTCGCGCTGCGTCTCCGTGTTCCGGTAACGGCCGTCCGGGGCGAGACTGCGCCGGTCGTGTGGGTCCTGCATGACGGCAAGCCCGGCATGGCAAGCCAGGCGCTCGGTCTCGCCGAAGCGACAGGCTTTCCTTTTGCCGAAAGGCAGCTCGCGGTTCGCCGTCCCTGGACGTGGCTGCCGCCGCAGCTGTGGCTTGCGCCGTTGCGTGCGGTCAGCACGGACGCCGGTCCGCTAGGGCCGCCTTGGCCCGATCTGGTTATTGGCTGCGGCCGGCTGAGCGCGATGCCGGCATTGGCGATCCGCCGGGCCAGCGGTGGCCGCACCTTTGCCGCACAAATCCAGGATCCGAGGGTCGGCCACAACGAATTCGACCTGTTGTTCGTGCCTGAGCACGACCGGCTCCGCGGCCCGCGTATCATCGTGACGCGCGGCGCCATCCACCGCGTGACCGCGGCGCGGCTCGCCGAGGCCCGACGACAGTTTCCCGGCCTTGCGGCTTTGCCGCGGCCAATCCTCAGCGTGCTGATCGGCGGCGCAAACCGCAGCTATCGCCTGAGCCTCGATCGCCTCGCGGCAATAGCCGGGGCGATTGCGGGGGTTCTTCGCACCGACGGCGGGTCGGCCCTTATCACGGCCTCGCGGCGCACCGGTGCGGCCGGAGTCGCGCTGTTGCGGGAAAAGCTGATGGGGTTGCCGGCCGAAATTTGGGACGGCAGCGGTGAGAACCCCTACTACGCCTATCTAGCCTATGCTGACGCCCTGCTCGTCACGGCGGATTCGGTGTCGATGATCAGCGAGGCGGCCTCGACCGGCAAACCGGTGCATATCCTCGAACTCGCCAAGAGCCGCTGGGGCGGCGACGGCAAGTTCGCGCGATTTCACGCGACGATGCGCGAGTTCGGCATCACGCGCCCGTTTACCGGACACATCGAAAGCTGGTCCTATTCGCCGCTCGACGACACAGGGCGGGCGGGGCAGCTGTTGCGCGAGCAGGTGCTCGCGCGTCTCGCGCGACGGCGATACGCATGAGGCCGGTCCTGCTCTACGCCGGAACATGCGCGCTGATCGCCGCGCTGTTCCTTCTCTTCCCCGGCATCGACATCGCCGCAACGCGGCTGTTTTACGACAGTGCGCAAGGGTTCTTCCTCGCCGACTCGACGCCGTTGCGGATCGTCGAGGCGGGGGTGCCGTGGATCGTGCGGGCGATGATCGTGCTCGCGGTGATTGCTGCCCTCTGGCTAGGAATTGCGCGACGACCGTTATGGCGGCTCGACGGCAAGGCGCTGGTGTTTCTGGTCGCCAGCATCGCGCTGGGTCCAGGCCTGATCGCGAATACCGTGCTGAAGGATCATTGGGGCCGAGCCCGGCCAAACCAGGTCGTGGAATTCGGCGGCGCTCGTCAGTTCACGCCGGCGCCATTGCCGGCTGAGCAATGCGCGCGCAACTGCGCCTTTGTGTCGGGTCATGCGGCGCTCGGCTTTTCGCTCGTTGGTTTCGCGCTGCTGCTCCCGCTCGGGTGGCGGCGCAGAGCGGCGATTGCCGGCGCACTGGCCTTCGGCGGGCTGGTCGGGCTCGGCCGCATCGCGGCGGGCAAGCATTTCTTGTCCGACGTCGTCTTTGCGGGGCTCATCGTCTGTGCGACGAGCTGGCTCCTTTATCAGGCAATCGTCGCGCGCGACCTTCCGGCGAGCCCCCTGGCGCAACGCGCCTATCGTGCATTTGGCCGTCTCACGGCGGCGTCGCTCGGCGCCCGCCTCGCGCTATGGGGCGCGGCCGTCGTGCTTATCGAGATCGTGGCGATCGGCTGGATCGACCGCCCGCTCGCGACGTATTTCCGGGAACATGACGCGGCCCGGCCGTTCTTCGCCGTGATCGGACCGTTCGGTCTTGCGCTGCCGTATCTGATCGTGCTGGCGATCGGTTTTGCGGCGCTCCGCTGGGGCGGCAGCGTGCCGCGCTTCGAGCCGAGGGCCGAGCGGATGCGCGCGGCCGCCCGCATCCCAGGATTGTTGTTCGCCTCGATCGCGCTGTCCGGGATTATCGTCGATCTGCTGAAGGTCGTCGTCGGGCGGCCGCGCCCGAAGCTCCTCTTCGCCTCCGGCGCTTACGAATTCAGCTGGATCGGGCTCGGCGCCGACCATTGGTCCTTCCCCTCGGGCCACGCCGCGACCGCCGCCGCATTGGCTGCGGCGCTGTGGTGCCTGTGGCCGGAACCGCTGCTGCTTTACGCGATTGCGGCCGCGCTCGTCGCCGCGAGCCGGGTCGTCATGGGCGCGCATTACTTGAGCGATGTCATCATGGGCGCTTTTATCGGGATCGTTGTGAGCCGAGCCTTGGCGGCGGGCTATGCGCGAGGCCGCCTCCCGTTCCGTCTCCGGCCCTCCCCCGCCCCAGAGCCGGTTCTGCCGCCGGGCGAATAGACGCCACCCTGCGCCCCGCTTCGGGCCGGTGTAGTATCCGACGGGCATGGCTCTGCGCATCGAGACCTTCGACAATATTCGCGGCGGCAACACGCTCTATAAGGCGCTGACGCACCCGCATGCCGCCGAGCCGGGACGCGCGCTCGTCGGCGCACTCGCCGCGCATCCCCCGACCGCAATCGTCGATTCGCTCGGCGCCGCCGAAGGGTTCGCCGAGATCTTCGGACTCGCCGGTGTCGAGCTGGCCGGAATCTATGTTCAGAACATCGCGCAGCTCGGCAACGAGGTGCTCGGCCACCGCGCGCTTCCGATCGACGAGCTCGCCGCCAGCAGGGCGCGCTCGGTGCTCGTCGCGGCGTTCGACGCCGAGCGGCTCGTCAAACAGCTGCAGCCCTATTTGCCGGCAGGCGCGCAAGTGCTGAGCCTCGATCGGATGCGCATACCCGAGGAGCGCCTGACCAACCGCCGCGCCTATCTCGACCCACTCAATTTCGCGACCAATTTCGCGCTGTTCCGCGACACCGGCACGCTGCATACGAGGATCGTCACAGTCAATTACTGGGCCGGCTATGGCGCCGCCGAGATCGCCTGCTGGCTGACGCTGTTCGACGGCAACGGCGAGGTCATCGCGGAATGGTGCGAGCGCGCCGGAAACACGATGACCGCGTTGACGATCGACAGCCGCGAGGTGCGCGCGCGCTTCAAGCTCGGTGATTTCGCCGGACAGCTCTTTATCCATGTTGCGGGCGCGGCGGGGCATGATGTCGTCAAATACGCCCTCGACACCTTTGGCGAGAGCGGGGCGGCCCCCGATGGCGCGCTCTCCTGTACGCACGACGCCAATGCTTGGCCCTCGGACCGCTATGCCGGCGTGCCTGCGCCTGCCCCTGGGGAGCGCGTCATCCTGTGGGTGCAGAACAGCCATCCCGCGCCGATCCCGCCGGGCGCGATCACGCTCAACCCGATGGGCGAGGAGAAACTCGCCGCGATAGCCGAGCCGATCGGCCCGTTTGCGAGCCGGGCCATCGATATCTCCGAGCTGCTCCCCCGTATCGCCTGGCCGCGCCAGATCGAGGTGCGCGCCGGCAAGCACATCGTGCGGCCGCGTTATGAGATGATCGCGGACGGGCACCGCCGGATCGCGCATGTCAATGTCGAGCGCGCCGATCTGAAGCCGAACCCCGAATTGCCCGAGCTCGGCCGCTGGCTCGGCAAGGGGTATTTGTTGCCGGCGCCAATCCTACCGCGCGGGGAATGGCAGAGCCTCGCCTTGCCGACGCCGATGGCGTTATCGCAGGCCGAGCTGCCGATTGCCGCGATCGTCTACGATCCCGAGGGGCGGGAAGTGGCGCGCCATGCCTTTGGCCGCCTGCCGCGCAATCACGCGGCGGCGCTGTCTCTCGACGAGATCGCGGAAGCGCTCGGCGACGGTTACGGGCATGTCGAGCTGGTCTACGATTTCGCCGCGGGCGGCGAGGGCGACGGCTGGCTGCACGCGCTGTTCCGTTATCGTCACCGTGACAGCGGCCATGCAGCCGAGACGAGCTTTGGCGCGCATGTCTTCAACACGCTGAGCGTCTACCGCGACGAGCCGCAATCCTATATCGGCCGGCCGCCGGGGCTCTCGACCCGGCTGTTCCTCCGGCTCGGCGAGGCGCCTTACGACACGCTGTGCCATCTGATCTATCCGGCGTCGCGCCCGTGGCGGCCGGAGAGCACCACCGAGATCACCCTGTATGACCGATCCGGCGCCGAGATCGCGCGCACGGGGATCGCGATCCCCTGCTCCGGCTCGCGGCTGTGCCGCTATCACGCGCTGTTCGATCCCGCGGATCGCGAGCGAGCCGGCGCAAGCGGCTATGCCATCATCCGCGACCCGACCTGCCGCTTGTTCGGTTATCACGGGCTCTTGAGCCGCGACGGCGCGTTCAGCTTCGATCACATGTTCGGCTTCTGACCGGCGCCACCGGTCTATTGCTCGGGCATCCCCGCCTTGCGCAGCCCGACAAAGTACGTGGCCTCCGCCAGGGCGCGGATCTCGGGTTTTGCGAACCAGTTCGATTTCTTGACGCTCGCCACGCTGGCGTATGCGTCGCCGAGCTGCTGGGCCTCGGCGAGCTCCAAATGGGCGCGCTTATCCTCGCCTTTGAGTGCAAAAGCCGCGGCTAGCCAAGCATGCACAAAGGGCAGGCGAGCGTTCTCGCTGCGGGCTTTCTCCAGCGAGGCGATCGCCTCGTCGAGGTGCGATTGCAGCAGGTGAACGACGCCCAGCCGGCCGTACCAGGGCGCGATGCCCGGCTCGTGCGGGCTGAGCCTGATCGCCTGCTCGAAATTGGGGATGACACCGTCGACCGAGCCGGTGAGGAATTTGCACCACCCGATATGGGCGTAGGCGGGAGCGCGGCTGCGGTCGAGCGCGATCGCCGCCTCGTATTCGGGGATTGCCTCGGCGCAGCGCGCTTCGGCGCGCAGCACCTGCGCCCGCGCATAATGCGACATGGCATTGTTCGGCGCTGCCGCCAAGGCGTGCGCAGCCAGCTGCCGCGCGCGGTGCAGATCGTCATTGGGGAACGGGGTCAGCTCGTCCAGGGCGCGCACCGCCAGCAAATTCGCCAGCCAAGCCGCCGCCTCCGCCGATTGTGGGTCAAGCTCCAGCGCCGATTCGAAATAGCCGATCGCCTCGTTGTAATTCTCGGGCGAGATCGGCTTTGTCAGCTGCGCCCGGCCGCGCAGGATGTAGTCGAGCGCATCGGGGTGGGCGACGGTGCGGCGCGATTCGGCGATCGCCATCTGCGATTGCAATGCGCGGGCAATCCGCACCGTGATCTCGTTTTGGACGGCAAAGAGGTCGCCGATGTCGCGGTCGAAGCGCTCGGCCCAGATCTGGGTGTCCGTCTCGGCGTCGATCAGGACGGCGTTGATGCGGATTTGCGATCCGGCCCGCCGCACGCTCCCCTGCAGGATGTACCGGACTCCCAATTCGCGGCCGATCTTCTTCGGATCGGCGGCTTGGCCCTTGTAGGCGAAAGCGCTGTTGCGGGCAATGACGACGGCGCCGGCGATGCGAGAGACGTCGACCGTCAAATCTTCGGTGATGCCGTCGGCGAAATATTCCTGCTCGGGATCGTTGCTCAGATTGGTGAAGGGTAGGACGACAATCGAGAGGCGGGGCGCCGGGACCTTCCGCGCGCCCTGATCCGGCGGCGGGGTGGCCGGGATCGCTGGGGCGCCAACCTGCTGGGAAGCGAGCGGGCCCATGCCCGGCGCAGTGGACCAGTGCCACCAGGATGCCGCGACGATGGCGGCCAGCACGAGCATCACGATCACGACACCGAACAGCGCACGCCGAGACCGGGAGCGGCGTGCCGCAATCCCGGCCAAAGCCTCCCTTCCCGGCCCGACGATCTCGAAGGCGCGCAACGGGCGCGCCATATTCTTCAACCGCTGGCCGCCGCGATCGATAAACGCAATCGGCAGCTTGGTGCCGATCTGGTCGCGCACGGCGGCAGAAACGTAGATGCCGCCCGGCTCGGCGAGCGTCTGCAGCCGGGCGGCGATATTGACGCCGTCGCCCAACAGATCGTCGCCCTCGACGATGACGTCGCCGAGATGGACGCCTATGCGAAAGCGCAGCCGCTCGCCCTCGGGGCGCTGCGCGTTTTCCTCGGCGATCGCCCCCTGGACCGCGAGCGCGCATTCGACCGCATCGACCGCGCTGGCGAAATCGGCGAGTACGCTGTCCCCCGCCGTCGTGAAGATGCGGCCGCGATATTCGGCGATCAGCCGGTCGATGATGGCGCGCGAGGCGCGCAAGGCCCGCAGCGTGCCGAGCTCGTCCAGCTGCATCAGGTGGCTGTAGCCGACGACGTCCGCCGCG
>JBKOVT010000274.1:0-4680 GCA_046724035.1 Pseudomonadota bacterium
AGGTAATTCGCGTTGACGGAAATGGCGGGATGGCCCGCGCGCGAGTAGCTGTGCGCGGGCGACACAACCATAGGTGACGAGCATGGCAAAGCCGAAAAGGGGCCGGTCCACGGCAGCGATCGACGACCATGTCGGAGCGCGCATCCGCGAGCGTCGGATCATGCTGGGACTGACCCAACAACAGCTCGCCGAGATGATCGGCGTTACCTATCAACAGGCCCATAAATACGAGCGGGGGATCAATCGCGTTTCGGCTGGCCGGCTCTACGAGATTGCCCGCGTCCTGAACGCGCCGATTACCTATTTCTACGAGGGGTTGGGGCAGGAAGCGCCGCGCCCGGTCACGCCGCACCAACGCATGCTGCTCGAAATCGCCCGCAACTTCGCCGAGATCCAGAACGAGAAGCACCAGGAGGCGGTCAGCCAACTGGCGCGTGCGCTCGCCGGCCGCTAAGCCGGACTACGGAGAGACATCGGCAGAACCAGTCAAGCCGGCGCGGCGGCGACCGCGCCGGCTTATCACGATCAGGTGCGGTAGCTCGGGTCGAGCCGGTCGCAGAGACGCAGCAGGGCCGGCCATTCGCGCTGTCCTGGGAGACGCGCCAGATTGCCGTCAGAGAACTGCGCCGCCTGCCGCTCACAGGTATCCGCGTCAGGAACGACGACCTTCTGGCCGGAGGCCGTTGCGGCCTGGATCTTCAACTGCGCCTCGGCCGAGCGCTCGAAGTGATAGGTCGATGAGAACGCCTCGGCGATGTTGCGCCCGGTCGCGAGCAGACCGTGGTTGCGCAGCACAAGCACCGGATGATTGCCGATGCTGCGCTGCAGCCGCTCGCGCTCATCCATGTCGAGCGAGACGCCCTCGTAATCGTGATAGCCGAGCCGGTTGTAAAAGCGCATCGCCCATTGGCTGAGCGGCAGCAGCCCGTCTTCGAGCGCGCCGACCGCGATGTCCGCCTCGGTATGCGTGTGGATGACGCATTGGACATCCGGCCGCGCCTGATAGATCGCGCCGTGGATGACGGTCCCGGCATAGATCGGCTCGTATTCCGAAGGCTCGATGAGCTTGCCGTCGAGATCGACCTTGAGGAGGTTCGACGCGGTGATCTCATCGAACAAGAGCCCCATTGGGTTGATCAGGATCTGATCGATCGTGCCTGGCACCCGCGCGGAATTGTGGGTCAGGACGAGATCGTCCCAGCCAAAATGCGCGATGAGCCGATAGCAGGCGGCGAGATCGACCCGAACCTGCCATTCCTCGGGACTGATATGCCGCGGCCGCGCCGCCAGCCTGGTCTCCAATGTGTCCATACCGGGCTCCTTCGTAGGATGGGCTGAGCCTAGCGAAGCCCATCACCCAGGGGTTATGCAATTATCGAGGGGCTTCGCCGCGCCCGCCCCATGTAGCCGACTGCCACGCCCTACGTCGGCAGCGGCACCATCCCCATCCAGAACATCGTCTTGTCGCCGACATCGACGTCGTAGGGGCGGACAAAGGTGAGCTTGCCGTCGTCCCCGATACGGAAGACCGACAGGCCGGCCGGCACGGTCTTAACCGTATCGCCCTCACGCACATCGACCGGCAGGTTGTGCTCGGCGACGAGCAGCCGCGCGCTCGGGTCGATGTGGAACGTCCGCGGATGGATCTTGTGTGTGTCGGCGTGCTGGATCGGCTTCGGCTCGCCGGTCGATTGATCGATCGCGTAGACGACGATGCTGTTCTCGCCGCCCTTGAAGACCTTCTTGCCCTGAAACTCGACGGTCTGCTCGGCGCGGTTGGCCCCATACAGAAAGCGGCCGTTCGGATGCACATGCACGGTGCCGGCCGCTTGGCGCGCCCGGATGTTGTCCGGCTCCGCCAACGTTTCCGCGCGAAACGCAATCTCCGGATTGATCCGGCCGTTCTCCATCCGGTAGGTGTACATCTTGTTCTGCGTCTCGATCGACACGTACACCCACGGCTTCGTCGGATGAAAATCGAGGTGGCGCGGCCCGAATTCCTTGCCGCCATTGGGCGCGATCGAGACTTCGTTCGTCAGCAGCCCATCCTTGTAGTCGAAGACTTTAAGCGCGCCCGGATCTTCGGGTTTGTTTGGTGTGGCTTCATTGCCGCGCGTCACAAGGATCGCGAGCTTGTTGTCGGGCGTCGTGCGGACCTGGTGAGCATAAATGCCGGCCTCGATCGCGCCCGGCTGCTTCACTTCGTCGCCCAGGGTTGCGTCTTTGTTGATGCGGTAGACCCGTACGGTGCTCGGGTTGGGAAACGCGACGAGGATATTGTCGGAGGGTATGTCCGTGCTGAGATGGATCGGCCGCTGTGGCAGCTTGATCGGCTCGCCATGCTTGCTCAGCGCGCCTGTCTTGGGGTCGATTGCCAGTGCCGTAACGAAATGGTCGGTTTGCGGCTCTCTGACGTAGTTCGGCGCGGCGTTGCTGCTCGCCACATAAAGATAGCGCCTCGATTTGTGCGGCCACGCATATTGGATGCCGCCGGTCAGCGTCACGGTCTCGCGCTTGGTCAGTTCCGCGCCGGCAACATCGACGTCGTAATGAATGAGGTCGGGCCCGACATTGGCGTAGAGCGCGACCTTCTGCGCCGGTTGTTGAGCGGAGACCACGCGAGGCGCTGTTATGGTAGCCGCGGCAAGCGACAGAAACGTCCTCCGGCTGACCATCGCGCTCCTCCTAACAGGCTCCCGTCGGTGTGCGGGACGTTCTCATTCGTAGGATGGGCTGAGCATGGCGAAGCCCATCAGTCTGCACGCGGGTTCCATTATCGAGATTATTGGTTGATCTCGGGCTCGACGAGCCTCGCTAAGTTTCGCAATGATTCTTGCCAACCCAGGTAGCAGGCCTCCAGCGGGATGACGTCGGGAAGGCCTTCCTGCACGATGTGGAGTTCGGTGCCGACCGATACTTTGTTCAATGTCACGGTCATCTGGATTTCGCCGGCCAGATTGGGATCGTCGAACTTGTCCGTGTATCGGAGCCGCTCGTTCGGAACGAGTTCAACATATTCGCCGTGAAACGAGTGGCTGCTCTCTGTTGTGAAGTTTCGGAACGACATTTTGAACGTGCCGCCGATTTTCGGTTCTAGATGATGCACGGTGCAGGCAAAGCCGTTGGGCGGTAGCCACTTCGCGAGCGCGTCCGCTTCGAGGAAAGCGCGATAAACCTTCTCCGGCTTGGTTGCCAGAACACGGTGCAGGCGCACGGTATTGGGCATGGTGTCTGTACCTTTAGACCCAAAGAGACGTCAGGAGACGCCGCGTCTCAGGCGGGCGTGAACATTGGCACCGGCGGGCCACCCTCGCTCGGCTTGAAGACAAGCCGGACCGGCTGACCGATGGCGATCTTGTCGAGATTGCAATCGACAATGTTGGTCATCATGCGCGGCCCCTCGACCAGTTCGACATAGGCGATCGCGTAAGGCACGGACGCGCGCCGCATGACGCTGTAGGTGTAGATCGTGCCGCGGCCCGAGGCTTCCTGCCATTCGACCTTGTCGCTAAAGCAGAAGGGGCAGTGCGGCCGCGGATAGAAATGCGGCTCGCCGCAGGCGGTGCATTTCTTGTAGAGGAGCTTGCCGTCCCCGGCCGCGTCCCAGAAAGGCTGCGTCTCGGGATTGACCGGCGGCGCGGTGATCTTGCGCTGTTGTGGCTGGGTTTGCTGCTGCGTCTGAGCCATCGCGCTCACTCCCGTTCCATGATGACCGTCGCCCCGGCATGCCGTGTGCCGAGGGAGCCGCCGGTGCCATGCGCCAAAGCGAGGTCGCAGTTCTTGACCTGCACCGCCGGGTGCGCCTCGCCGCGCAATTGCCGCACGGCTTCGAGCACCTTGGTCAAGCCGCCGCGGTTCGACGGGTGGTTGTTGCACAGCCCGCCGCCATCGGTGTTGAACGGCAATTTGCCGACCCCCGAGATCAAATTGCCGTCGCTGACAAAGCGGCCGCCCTGGCCCTTTTCGCAGAAGCCGAGATCCTCGAGCTGCATCAATACCGTGATCGTAAAGCTGTCATAGATCGAGGCGTATTTGATGTCGCTCGGCTTGACGCCGGCTTCGGCGAAGGCGAGGGGGCCCGACCACGCCCCACCGGAATAGGTCAGGTCCACCTTGCCGCCCATCTGATGCTTTGGCGCTTCGCCGGCGCCGATGAGTTTGACGAGCGGGCGCTTCAGGCTCTTCGCGATTTCCGGAGTCGTCATGATGATCGCGCCACCGCCATCGCTGATGACGCAGCAATCGAGCCGGTGCAGCGGGTCGGCGATCATCGGCGAATTGACGACGTCCTCGACCGTCACGACGTCGCGCAGCATCGCGTGCGGATTGTGCTGCGCGTGGTGTGAGGCGGCGACCTTGATCCAGGCGAGCTGCTCGCTCGTCGTGCCGTATTCGTGCATGTGGCGCATCGCCGCCATCGCATACATGTTCGCGGTGGCGGGCGCGTAAGGCAACTCGAACCCCGATTCCGGCATCGGCCGTTCGGGCGCGCGCGGCGCCGTGCCGGTCGCCATGCCCTCGGCCCGCGGCCTGCCTGCCAGCGTGATCAGCGCGATCGAGCATTTGCCGGCGGCGATCGCCTCGGCGACATGACCGACCTGCAGCAGGTAGGAGGAGCCGCCGACATCGGTTGAATCGATGTGCTTCAGCTTGAGGCCGAGGTAATCGATCATCGACAAA
>JBKOVT010000092.1:0-5174 GCA_046724035.1 Pseudomonadota bacterium
GCGCGGGGCTCGCGCCTAATTTTGGCGCGATGATCGAGAACAGGCCGGCCGCCGGCCACACCGCCGCCCATAACGCTGGGCGATTTTGGTACCGCCGGTACAGACCGGCGGTCTAGGTTCGCGCATCAGCGTTTCAACCGAAGCCGCCCCATCGCAAGGCGGCTTTCGCATTTTCGATCCTCGTTTGTCGAATATCCGCCAGAGATGGAGCGGCCTCCCATCAGGAGGTCAGACCCATGCCCCGCGACGATTTCGATGTAATCACCGGCCCGACAGCCCCGAGCCGTCCGACCCCGCCCGCCAGCCTGCCACCCGCGAGCCTGCCGGCCGCGCCTCTCCCTCGACCCGCGGGTAAGCCCGGGCGTCCTTCGCACGAGCAGAGCTCGGACATGCCGATGGTTCAAGCTCCGCGGTGATGAGCGTCTAAAATGTTAGGTCCCGGCGAAGGCCGGGACCTATTTGCCCGCGCCTGAGATGCTGAAAGATGGATCCCGGCCTTCGCCGGGATCTAATTCGGGCACGGGGCTCAGATGTCCGGCGGAATTCGCGTGCGCATGGACTTTGGCGGGCCGGCGCGGCTACGATTTCGCGAGAACCAGCGCTGGGGAGATAGGGAATGGCCGAAAGCGGCAAGACGAACGGTTCGCTGACCTGGAATTTCAAACTGCTCGGGCACAATTCGCTCGAGGGGTTTGGCGGCATGGGCGAAGGCATGTCGATGCAGTTCGCGAAGGACGGGCGCCGTATTCTGTGGCTCGCCCATGAAAGCGCGCCGAAGAACTTCACAGCCGTCGATGTCAGCGACCCGCGCGAGCTGAAGATCGTCGCTCGCGCCGACCTGCCGCATGCGCAGATGCGCTCCAACTCACTCGAAACAGTCGGCGACATCCTGGCGGTCGCCTATCAGACCGCGCAACCCGGATTGCAGCCGGCCGGCTTCGAATTGTTCGACATTTCGGTGCCGAAGAACCCGAAGCGCATCAGCTTCTTCGACCGCTCCGGCCCCAATTCGCGCGGCGTGCATCAGCTGTGGTTTTCGGATGGCGACTATATCCATATGAGTTCGGGTTCGGCCGATTCCAAGCCGACGCACCCGAAGGACGACCAGTTCTATCAGTGCATCGATGTGCGCAACCCGTCGAAGCCGGTCGAGGTGGGACGCTGGTGGCTTCCGGGCACGCAACAGGGCGACAATGTCGCGCCGCCGGTGCGGCATCCCGAATTCGACAGCGGCTTCCGCCCGCACAACACGAATGTTTATCCCGAGCGGCCCGACCGCGTGTACATGGGCTATATCGACGGCGGCATGATCAATCTCGATATCGCCGACAAGGCGCATCCGAAGATGATCTCGCGCTGGGACTACCACCCGCCCAACCCGGGCTTTACCCACACCGTCGTGCCGTTTTTCTCGCGCGACCTGCTCATCGTCAGCGATGAATGCACCCGATTTGATGGCGCCGATTGGCCGAAGCTGATCTGGATCGTCGACAACCGCACCGAGGAAAACCCGGTGTCGATCGCGACCTGCCCGGTGCCGCCGGTCGAGACCTTCGCGCGCAGCGGCGGCCGCTACGGCGCTCACAATTTGTGGGAGAACCTGCCCAAGGAGGGCTCTTGGAAGAGCGAGGACATCGTCCTCGGCACGTTCTTCGGCGGCGGTCTCAGGGCCTTCGATGTGACGAACCCGTACCAGCCCAAGGAAGTCGGCTATTTCGTGCCGCACATCCCGGAGGCCAGAAACGGCCAGTGCCAGATCAACGACGTGTTTGTCGATGACCGCGGCATTGTCTTCGCCGTCGACCGCATCCTCGGCGGCCTCTACACGCTGGAAATGGATTTCTGATTACGCCCGATCCATTTGCCGGGAGTGAGGCGAGCCCATTCGGGCGGCGGCAGCGCCGCCCGCGCGGCGCGCGCCTGCCGGTGACCGTCGTCACCGGGTTCCTCGGCGCCGGCAAGACGACGCTGATCCGCGAATTGCTGACAAAGCCCGAGGCCGCCAACACCGCGGTCATCGTGAACGAGTTCGGCGAGGTCGGCATTGACGATGCGCTGCTGAGATCATCGAGCGATGCCACGGTATTGCTCGGCAATGGCTGTCTGTGCTGCGCGGTGCGCACCGATCTGCAGGAAACCTTGCGCACCTTGTTCGCCGAGCGCGGCCGGGGGGCGGCGCCGAATTTCGAGCGTGTCATCATCGAGACGAGCGGCCTCGCCGATCCCGGCCCGGTGCTGCAGACCATCGCCAGCGAACGCGCGCTCGGCGATGTCTATCACCTGCAGGGGCTTGTCGCGGTCGTCGATGCGCCCGGCGGCGTGGCCAATCTCGACCACACGCCGGAGGCGCGCCAGCAGGTCGCGCTCGCCGACCGCATCGTTGTGACGAAGAGCGATCTCGCCGACACCGCCAAAGCCGCGGCGCTGACCGAGCGCTTGCGCGCACTCAGCGCGGCGCCGCTCGCGGCCGCGACAAACGGCGAGATCGACCCGGCGTTTCTGCTGGAGGAAAGCCTCGATCTGGCGACGCGCGTCGCGACGCATCGGCACGATCACGCGCACGCCCATTCGCACGGCATCGACAGCTTTGCGCTGTTTTTCGACCGGCCGTTGCCGTGGGCTGTGTTCGAGCAGGCGATGGCTGTTTTGACCGGGCTGCGCGGCGCCGATCTGTTGCGCGTCAAGGGCCTCGTCGCGGTCGAGGGCTGCCGCGGTCCCGTCGTCGTCCATGTCGTGCAGCATGTCGCGCACCGCCCGGTCGAGCTTTTGGACTGGCCCGACGATGACCGCCGGTCGCGGCTCGTTTTCATCACCCGCCATTTGGGGAAAGCGCAAATCGAGCCGCTCTTCGCGGCCGTCGTTGCGGTCGGGACCGCGGGCGTCCCGCTCGCCTGATCGCGATTGCGGCCGAGACGGTCGCGGTCCGATTACAAGCTATCCCACAATCGCCGGATCTTTTGCCGCTGCTGCGCATCGGGGAGGCGGCCCAAACCGGCCTTGAGGTCGTCTTCCATATGCGCCGGGTTGGCGGTCGCCGGGATGACCGCTGTCACCGCCGGCTCGGCGAGGGTGTATTTCAGGAACAATTGCGCCCAGCTCGTGCACTCGAACTCGGCGGCCCAGTCCGGCAGCTTTTTGCCGCGTACGCGACGAAACATGTCGCCGGTCTCGAACGGCTGGTTGACGATCGTCGCCACCCGGCGGGCCGCGGCGACCGGCAGCAATTTTGTCTCGGCATCGCGGGTGGCGAGCGAATAGCCGAACTGCACGAAATCGATGCCGGGCTCGCTTTCGAGGATGCGCGCCAATTCGGGCAATGCGCCGGTCGTATAATGCGTGATGCCGATATAGCGGACTTGGCCCTTAGCTTTCATGTCGCGCAACGTCGCGAGATGCGTGCGCCAATCCACCAGATTGTGGACCTGAATGAGATCGAGGACCGGGCTCTTCATGCGCTCGGCCGAGCAGCGCATCTGTGCGATCCCGGCCTCCTTGCCGCTCGTCCATACCTTCGTCGCGAGAAAGACACGCGACCGTAATCCCAGCTCCGCGACGAGATGGCCGACCACTGTTTCGGCGCTGCCGTACATCGGCGAGGTGTCGATCATGCGGCCGCCGGTATCGACGAGCGCGCGCAACACATCCTTCAGCGGCGCGCGCGCCGCTGCGTTGTCGCCGACATCGAAGGCCTGCCAGGTGCCGAGCCCCATGACCGGCATCGCCTCGCCCGTCGACGGGATCGGCCGCGTGATCATTCCGGATGCCGCCATCGCGTTCGTCCCTACAAACAGCGGCGCACCCGCCGCTCCGGCGACGCCGAGCATCACGTTACGCCGAGAGATTTTCAATTCTGCTGTCATTGCGAGCGAAGCGAAGCAATCTCGTGCCAGGTGCGCACTCGGCGCGAGATTGCTTCGTTCGCTCTGCTCCTCGCAATAACAGCTTTATTGGAATGCTGTGCCGTTGAGGCCGAGCATTAATTCGAGGTTCTGCACCGCTGCACCTGAGGCGCCCTTGCCGAGATTGTCGAGCCGCGCCACGAGCACGGCCTGATGCCGCGCCTCGTTGGCGTACACCGAGAGTTCGAGCGTGTTCGTGTCGTTGAGCGCTTGCGGTTCGAGCTTGCCGCCCGCTGTTGGCTCTACCACCCGGACATATTTGCAGCCGCGGTAAGCCGCCGCGAGCGTGGCGTGCAGGTCGGCGCCGCTCGGCTTCCCGGGCAAGGTGTCGAGATGCAATGGCACCGACACCAGCATGCCCTGGCGAAAATGTCCGACCGAGGGCACAAAGATCGGCCGCCGCGTCAGCCCGCCATAAAGCTGCGTCTCCGGCACATGCTTGTGCTCGAGGCCGAGCGCGTAAAGCTCGAAGGCTGGGCCGCCCTCGCGGTCATGCGCCTCGATCATGCTCTTGCCACCGCCGGAATAGCCGCTGACCGCGTTGATCGTGACGGGGTAATCGCGCGGCATGATGCCGGCCTCGACGAGCGGGCGGATGAGCCCGATCGCGCCCGTCGGATAACAGCCGGGGTTGGCGACCTTGCGCGAAGCGGCGATGCGTTCGGCCTGGCCCTCGGTCATCTCGGGAAAGCCATAGGTCCAATCGGGATCGACGCGATGCGCGGTGCTGGCGTCGAGCAATTTGGGCGCGCTGTCGCCAAGCTCGTCTGCGATCGCCGCCGCCTCGCGCGCCGCGTCGTCGGGCAGGCACAGGATCACGAGATCAACCTCGGCCATCATGCCGCGCCGCGCGGCTGGGTCCTTGCGCTGCGCTGAGGGCAGGCTCTTCAGCGCGACCGCATCGAGCGCGTCAAGGTGGGCGCGTATGCCGAGCCCGGTCGTGCCGGCTTCGCCGTCGATGAAGACCTTGGGCTTGTTGGTCGGCATTTCTTGTCGCTCCTCTCGATTAACAAAAACCCCGCCACGGGTTCGGGCGGGGTTCGGTCTTTTGCTGTTGGGTGACGGTCAGCGCGGCTCTGATAAGCCTCTCCGACCGGCAGCCCTCGCGCAATACGCCCGAGGCCCGCCGCGAGTGCGGCGTCGGCGTCGCTCCAGGGGAAGGGCCATCGCGATCATGACTCGAAACTAGGGTGATCGCTGGCCGGCGTCAACGCTCACCGGTTGCTCAGCGCTGATAGTTTCTAAAATCCGGGTCCGCCGAAAAGTCCATCTCGG
>JBKOVT010000295.1:0-10500 GCA_046724035.1 Pseudomonadota bacterium
CGGTTGGGAGATGATCGGCTCGCCCGAGATGTTTCTCGCCGCCGCGGCGGAGCGCTCAAAGCGCATCAAGCTCGCGACCGGCGTCGTCTCATTGCCGTATCACCACCCGTTCAATGTCGCGCAGCGGATGGTGCAGCTCGACTGGATGAGCGGCGGGCGGGCGATTTTTGGCTCCGGCCCGGGCGCCCTTGCCTCGGATGCGCACACCCTGGGCATCGACCCGATGGTGCAGCGCGACCAGCAGGACGAGGCGATCGGCATCATCCGGCGGCTCATGCGCGGCGAGCGCGTCACCGCCAAGAGTGACTGGTTCAAATTGCAGGATGCGCAGCTGCAGCTTTTGCCGTTGCAGGAGGAGATGCCGTTCGCGACCGCCTCACAGATCAGCCCGTCGGGCATGACCTTGGCCGGCAAGCACGGGATCGGTGTCATTTCGATCGGGTCGCTGTCGGAAGAAGGCCTCAACGCGCTGCCGACGCAATGGGGTTTCGCCGAGAGCGCCGCGAAGAAGCACGGCACGACAGTCGACCGCAAGGATTGGCGCGTGCTGCTCAGCTGGCATATCGCCGAGACGCGCGAGAAGGCGATCGCGGAAGCCCGCCACGGCCTCATGCGGCATCACAACGAATACATCGTCGGCACGTTGCAGCGGCCGGGCGCGACACCCTTCAAGGACCCGGACGAAGCGATCGAGAAGACCGCTTTCGCGCCGAACGCCGCGGCCACGATCGGGACACCCGACGATCTCGTCGCGCGCATCAAATCGGTGCTGGAGATCAGCGGCGGCTTTGGCACCCTGGTCGGCTTTGTGCACGATTGGGCCAACCCCGAGAACACGTTCCGCAGCTGGGACCTGGTGGCGCGTTATGTCGTGCCGGAGATCAACGGCTATCTCGCCGGGCTGCGGCAATCGCAGCATTTCGTCGCGACCAACCGCGGCGTCTTCGACCGCGCCAAGGAAGCGATCATGGCGAAGATCACCGAGAACGAGGCGGCGGTCGCCGCCCTCGCGGTGACGCGCGGCTCGCGGCTTGGCGATGTCGCCTCGGCAAGCAACATCCCCGATCTCGACAAGGCCCGCGCCCGCGCGAAGGCGCGATAACCGCAGCGGCCGCGGCTAACCCGGCTTCAGCGGCGGGAGGATGTCGGCGGGATCGAGCCCGAGCTCATAAAGCCCCATGGCGTGGAGGCAGAAATCCGAGGGCGGCGGGTGCAGCGGGCCGAGCGCGCCGTCGCGGAACAATTGCTCGAGGCGCGCGGTCTTGAAGATGCCGTGCGCGCCGCTGAGGGTCAGCGCAGCGCGGGTAATTCGGCTGACCGCCTCGCCGACCATGTATTTCGCACGATAGAGGGCGGCGGTGGTTTCCGGCGTCGGGCCTTCTTTGTCGCTGAGCCAAGCCGAGCGGTACATGATGAGCCGCGCCGCTTCGAGATCGGCGCTCATCTCGGCGATATGGCGGCGCACATCGGGGTGATAGGCCAGCGATTGCGTGTAACCCTCGGGTTTCCGAGCCTGCACAACCCGGCGCAGTTCGTCGAAAGCGGCTTGCGCAACGCCGAGATAGACCGGCGTATAGGAGCCCCAGAACCAGTTCAGATTGGCGTGTCGGAACTGCCGCATGTCGTCGGATCGGTAGACGACGGCCTCTTCCGGGACCCAGCATTCGTCGAGGATTAGCGAGTCGCTGCGCGTCGCGCGCATACCGAGGACATCCCAATCCGCCTCGACGCGGCGCCCCTCGGCATTGCGCGGCAACATGACGATCATCGCGGCCGAGGGGCTCGTCGCGCCGTCGGGATAGACCATGACGAGCACGAAATCGGCGGCTTCGAGCATCGAAGCGAACATCTTGCGGCCGGAGATGCGATAGCCGCCATCGGCTCGCCTAGCGCGGGTCTTCAACGGCCGCTCGCCGATCAGCGAGGTTGTGACCGGCTCGGAGAAGTTGCCGGCGATCAGCTTCTTTTCACGCACAACGAGATCGGCGATATGGCGCTTTGTCTCGGGAGAGACCTCCGGGCTTTCGAGCAGCGGCATGACGACAGAAGCGTGCATGTTAAACGCGAGCGCTGTCGATGGGCAGCCCTGCCCCAGCGCCTCATAGGCGATCGTGTGATCGAGCAAACTCGCGCCGCCGCCGCCCCATTCCCGGCCGACCGTCAATGCGAGAAACCCCTCGTCGCGCAGCGTGTCGTAATTCTCGATCGGGTGGCTCGCTTCGCGGTCATGCGCCGCCGAGCGGGTCGCAAAATCGGCGGCCAGCTCCAGACATTTCTGCCGCAGACGGCATTGCTCGGGGGTGAATGCGAAATCCACGTGCGGTCACCTAAGTTTGCGAAGCTGCGACAGGCCGGGATGGCAGCAGCCCGAGTGCGACGAGCTCGGCTCGCAAGCTGGCCGCCGTCGTAAAATGGATCGCGTGAATTCCGAACGGGCGGGCCGCGACGACATTCGCCTCCACATCATCGATATAGACGGTGCGGCGCGGATCGATCGCAAAGCGCTGGATCAGCAATTCGAAGATGCGCGGATCGGGCTTGATGAGCCCGACCTCGCCCGACACTAGAATTCCGCGAAACGACCCCAGAAATTCGAAGCGCTCGAAGGTGGGGGCATAAGTTTCGGCCGAAAAATTTGTAAGGCCATAGAGGGGCGTGCCCCGATCACGAAGGTCAGAGACGATCTCCACCGAGCCGGCGATCGGGCCAGGCATCATTTCATCGAAACGGGCGAAATAGGCATCGATCAGCTCGTTCTTATCCGGATGTTCGGCTTTCAGCAGCCGGGCGCCTTCGGCAAAGCTGCGGCCGGCATCCTGGCAGCGGTTCCATTCATGCGTGCAGACATTCGCAAGAAAATGCTCCATCGCCGGCTCGTCACCCGCAAACAGCTTGCGGTAGAGGTGCCGGGGATCCCAGTCGATCAACACGCCGCCGAGGTCGAACACGACGGTATCGTGGGCCGGTTTTTCCATCCGCCGGTGCAACCCCTCAGGCTGTTCGGATACGATAACCACCCGCGGCGAGCGGCCGCAATGCCGCAGACTGTTAGGCTGTGAGGCGAGGATGACGTCGATTTGGCTGCGACCCGAGGAGCGACAGGAGCAGCGGCTTCAAACATTGATCGACCGGCTCGCCCAGGAGCACGGGACCGTCCCGTTTGCGCCGCATCTGACAGTGTGCGGCGTCCCGGGTGATCTCGACGTTCTCGATGCCGCGGCGGCTTATGTCCGAGAGTGCGGGCTGCTGCCGATCAGGGTGGCGAAGACGGCCGTTACAGGCGCGGTCATCACGCCGTTTCGCGCCGTCTTTATCGAGGTCGAGAACAGCCCCGAGATGCGCGAATTTCGTGGGCGGCTGCGTGACATTGTCGGCGCGTCGGAGCTTATCCCGCCGCATATCAGCCTGCTCTACACGCTCGACCGGCAGAGCCAGACGCCGCGGTCCGATTTCGATGCCGAGAGGCTGAAAGCCATCGCGGCTCGCTGCGCCGAGGAAATCACCGACACGCATTTCGCGCTCGGCCGGCCGGTCGTCAACAATGCCGGCGGCGGCGAAAGCAATGTGCGCGGCTGGAGAGCGATACGGGAGCTGTAGGAACTTACAGGCCGAGATAGAATTTACGGACGAGCTCGTTGTTATTCAGCTCGTCGGCGTTGCGGCCCTCGAACGCGATTTGGCCGTGCACGATGACATAGCCTCGATCGGCGATGCGAACCGCCTGATTGAAGTTTTGCTCGGCCATCAACACGGTCAGCTCGAACCGCTCCTGCAATTCCTTGATCTTGTCGATGGTTCGGCTGACGAGGATCGGCGCGAGGCCGACCGACGGCTCATCGATCAGCAGGATGCGCGGCGCCGACATTAAGGCGCGCGCTAAGGCCAGCATCTGCTGCTCGCCACCGGAGAGGCTGCCCGCGAGCTGGCGGCGGCGCTCGCGGAGGCGCGGGAACGTCTCGTAGGAAGATTCGAGATTACGCTCGATCAGCCCGCGGGCAGTGGCGCGGAAGGCACCGAGCAGCAAATTCTCCTCGACATTCAGCTTTGGGAATAGGCGGCGGCCTTCCGGCACAAGGGTGATGCCGAGATCGACGATCTCTTCGGTCGAGCGGCCGACGAGATCGTAGCTCGTGCCGTCGATCTCGGCGCGGATCGAGCCCGAGGACGGCCGCAGCATGCCCATGACGCATTTCATCAAGGTGCTCTTGCCGTTGCCGTTGGTGCCGAGCAGCACGACCGTTTCGGCATGCGACACCGAAAGCGAAATCTCTTCCAACACCCGCACCGAGGCATAGCCGGCGTTGAGGCCGGATATCGACAGGCTGTTCCTGGAGCCTGGGCTATTCGCCAAGATAGGCTCGCTCGACTTCGGGGTTGCGCATGACCTCCTGCGGCAGGCCGTCGGCGATCTTCTGGCCAGCGACCAGGACGAGGAGACGCGTCGAGAAGCTCATCACGGCACGCATGATGTGCTCGATCAGGACGATCGTGATGCCCTGCTGGTTAAGCCGCAGGAGCACGGCGATGATCTCCTCGACCTCGGAGGGCGACAGCCCGGCCATCGCCTCGTCGGCAAAGAGGAGGCGCGGCTCGGTCGCGACAGCGCGCGCCAGTTCGAGCTTGCGCATCTCGACCTGCGTCAGGTCGCGCGGCAAGCGCCGGGCCTTGTCGGCCAACGCGACCGCCTCCAAGAGCTCGTCGCAACGCCCTCGCACCTCGGTATCAGATAGGGAATGCCCCGGCCGCGCGTTCACGGTGTAGAGAAGCGGCACGCGTAGATTGTCGATCAGGTTCAGCGTGTGGAACGGTTTCGGCAATTGGAAGCTTCGCGCGAGACCGAGGCGGGTGCGCTCATGTGCGATGAGACCGTCGAGCGGACGGCCGTCAAATAAGACGCTGCCGGTCTCGTTGCGCAACGTGCCGCAGAGACAGTTGACGAGCGTGCTCTTCCCCGAACCGTTCGGGCCGATCAGACCAACCCGCTCGCCCTCGGCGATCGCCAGATCGATGTTCTCCAGCGCGACAAACCCGCCAAAGCGCTTGCCAAGGCCGCTGACGGCGAGCAGTGGCCAGTTGGCGGTCTGGGCCGGGCTCATGCCGCCGCCTGCCGCTGCTGGACGGCGGCTTCGATGATGGCGGCGCGGCGCCGCTGGCGCGCCGAGATCAGCCCCATAATCCCGTTCGGGGCGATGATGACGAAGAGGATCAACAACACGCCGACGATCAGAAGGTTCAGCGCCGAGGAGATCGTTACAGTCGCGAGCTGCTGGATCGTGCCGAGGATCACGGCGCCGATGATCGGCCCGACCCAGCTCGTCATGCCGCCGATGACCGGCATCGCGACGCTGTTGACGGCGTAGGCCAGGTTAAAGCTCGAAGCGGGATCGAGATAGGTCACGTAATAGGGTAAGGGCGCCCCGGCCATGCCCATCAGCGCGCCGGATAATGTCGTCGCGATCAGCTTGAGACGCAGGGTCGGGACACCGCCCGCTTCCGCGGCAAGCTCGTCATCGCGGATCGCGGCAAAGCCGAGCCCCAATCGCGAGCGCTCGATCCACCGGGCGATGCAGACCGAGATGACGCTGAGGGCCATCATCAGCGTGTAGAGGTATTGGATGTAGCCACCGCCAAGCGGCGCCTGCGCCGGGCGGATGATATAGATGCCGCGCGAGCCGCCGACATAATCCCAGTTCACGATCAAGGTTTGCACGACCACGGCGAGCGCGAGCGTTGCGATCGCAAAAAAGACACCCCGCAGCCGCAGCGTCAGATAACCTGTGCCGAGCCCGACAATGCCCGAAACAATGCCGCCGATCAGGATCATCACCGGCAGCGGGATCCCCGGAATCGCGATGTCGAAGGTCTTCAAGAGCGCCGGCAATTTGTGCAGCACGACCGCGCTATAAGCGCCGATCGCGAAGAACGCGCCGGTGCCGAAATTGATGTAGCCGGTATAGCCGCCGAGAATGTTCCAGGCGGTCGACAGGACGATGTATTGCAGCACGACGTAAGCCGCAAAAAAGAAATAGTCATTGGTGAAAAAGATCCGCGTCAGGACCACGAGCGCCACGCCGACGAGCGCGGCGGCGATCAAGAACGTGCCGGTGCGCATCGCTAGCGGCCTGCGAGGCCGGCCGGCCGTACGGCCAGCGTGATCAATAGAAAGCCGAACGCGACGGCGGGCGCCCAGGAGGGACCGTAAAAGGTCGCGGTGATGCTCTCGACAATCCCGATCAGCAGCGCAGCGGCGACCATGCCAGGAAAGCTGGTCATGCCGCCCAACACGCAAATCGCGAAGATGCGGCCGATATAGTCGCGGCCGATCGACGGCTCGACCGGCTGAATAATGATCAGAAACGTGCCGGCGAGCGAGCAGGTCGCGACCGAGATGCCAAAGGCGATCTGCTTGATCCGGGTCGGGCTCGCGGCCATCAGCTGGAGGGCAAGCCCATCCTGCGACACCGCCAGGATCGCGCGGCCGATAAAGCTGCGCGATAAATAGAGCTGCAATACCGCGATCATGGCCAGCGAGACGAGACACGGGATCAGCATGCGCAGCGGCAGGTCAATGATTCCCCAATGCAGGCTCGGGCCGATATAGGGCGCCTCGACAAAGCGGTAATCGACGCCGAATACCAAGACCAGTGACACCTCGGCGACGAACAGCAGGCCAAAGAAAAAGGCGAGGCCCTGGATCGACTGCTCGCCGCGCAGCTCGAAGGAATAGTAGTAGAGCCGATAGACCGCCATGCCGATCACGTAGAAGACCGGCAGCATCAAAAAGCCGACCACGATCGGATCGATATTGACGTAATAAGTGATGATGTAGGCGGCGTAAGAGCCGAGCAGGATAAAGGCCGGCTGCGCGATATTGGCGATATCGAGCATACCGAACGAGATCGTGATCCCTACAGTGACCGCGGCATAAAAGCCGCCGAGCAACACCCCGGCGACGATCGCGTTGATCAGCAGATCGAGCGACACCATCAGCTGCGACCGATCCTACTGCCCGGGTGCGGTTTTACGACCCGCATCAACGATTGTTGCTGGAATAGGGCAGGATCACATCGCCGGCTTTGTACTGGTCCGGCCCGACCACGACCTCGCCTTTGCCGTCGCGGAAGTCGTCGACGCTGGTGCCCTTGATGTTCTGAAACTGGACCGTGAGGATTCGCGCCTCTTTCCACTCGCCCTTCTCGCCGAAGGCGACGTCGCCGACGACGGTCTTGAAAGAATGGCTGCGGATGTATTCGGCGATCTTGTCCTGGTCGAGGCCCTTCGTGTTCTCGATCGCTTCACCCAAGACCTGCATGCGGGCATAGGCCCACGGACCGAGATAATAGCCGAGCGGATCGACACCCTCCTGGCCGGCGCGCGCCTGATAGGTCTTCAGGAACTCCATGACGCCGGGAAACCGCATCGCCGGCGCCGGCAGCCACCAGTCGAAGGTGATGATGCCGTTGAGACTCGGGCCGAGCGAGGTTTTGATCGAGGTGCTTTGGGGTCCGGTCAGGTTGCCGCCGAACACCTTGGTCTTCAACCCGAGCTCGTTGACGCTGCGGATCACGCCGACGCTGTCGTTCGGATAGGATGAGATCACCACGACATCGGGATTGGTCGATTGGATGGCGCGTATTATGGGGCTGAAATCGGTCGTCGTCAGCGGATAGGTCTTGTCGTAGACGATATCCAGCCCGGCCTTTTTGATGTTCACGCGGGCGCCGTCGCTGCCGTTGCGCGTCGCCTCGCCATCGCCGGTCGCGAGCGCGATCGTCTTGAGGCCGAGCTTTTCCTTGTTCGCCTTGACGATGTCGAAGAACCCCGCGGTGATTGCCGGCCGCGGGTCGGGGCCGACCGGCAGCATCGAGAAGTATTTCGGGTATTTGAACTCTTCGTTGATGTCGAGCGCGAAAAGGCTGATGAAGGTCGCGTTGTGCTGGATCACGACCGGCATCGCCGGGGCGGCGATATTGGTGCCGTAACCCGAAACGACGAGGTCAACCTTGTCGACATCCATCAGCTTTGTGTAGATCCCGGGCACCAATGACGGGTTGGTCTGGTCGTCGTAGAAGATCAGCTTGACCGGGCGGCCCAACAACCCGCCCTTGGCATTGACGTCCTCCGCCCAAATCTGCGAGGCAAGCAACCCGCTCTTGCCGTTGACCGCGAGCGAGCCGGTCAGCGCCATCGAGAAGCCGATCGTGATGGGGTTGCCGCTCGGCGCGGTCTGCGCGAAGGCCGCTTGAGTGAAGAGGGCCGGTGCTGCAAGAAGCAGCATCGATAGCACCGCCGCGATAGGCGCGAGGCGGCGACATCCACGCCTTCTCGACGATCTCTGGCTGATCATGCTCCCCCTCACCGGTGCTTTGCCGGCCGGCTCCGGGGATATCAGCATGCCCGCCACAGCCGAGCAACGCCCTTTCGGCGGCGGATCACTCGTAATGGAACACGGGATCGTCGAGATCGATCGCGGCGAATTCGTCCTTCTCGGTCCAGTAATCCTGGGTGTGCTGCCATTCCGGCTTGTCGCCGCGCTTTGGCAGGAGATGCATGCCGCGCATCAAATAGCCGGGGTTGAAGTTCTCCGGATCGATCCAGGGCAGGATCGGCATGTCCTTGTCCTCGGGCCGCAGCGCCGGCGTCACCTCGCGGGCGCCGATCGCCTTCATATGGTTGAGGAGGCGGCACACAAAATCGGCGACGAGATCGGCCCGCAATGTCCAGCTCGCGCGGAAGTAGCCGAATACCCATGCCATGTTGGGGATGCCGGTGAACATCATGCCGCGATAGGTCACCGTGTCGGAGAAGACGAGCGGCTTGCCGTCGATGGCGAATTCGATATCGCCGAGCACGTTGAGATGAAACCCGGTCGCGGTGACGATGATGTCGGCATCGAGCAATCTCCCGGATTTCAGCAGAACCCCGGCCGCGGTGAAGCGCTCGATTTCGTCGGTCACAACCGAAGCCTTGCCGGAGCGGATGGACTGCAGGAGGTCGCCGTCCGGAATGAAGGCGATACGCTGCCGCCATGGCCGATAGCTCGGCGTGAAATGCGGGTCGATCTCGTAATCGGAGCCGAGATACCCGCGCACGCCGGCCAATAATTCACGCTTGACCTTCTCCGGTTCGGTAAAGGAGCGCTGCGTAAAGACCGCCTGATCGTGCAGGATCTTGCGGCGCACGATCTCGTGGATCCAGGTCTCGTCGACCTGCAATTCGCGCAGTTCATCGGCGAGCTCGATCGCGTTGCGGCCGGTGCGGTACCATGTCGGCGAGCGCTGCAGCATTGTGACGTGCTCGCAATCGGCGGCGATCGCCGGGATCAACGTCGCCGCTGTCGCGCCCGAGCCAATGACGACGACTTTCTTGCCGGTGTAACTGAGATCCTCGGGCCAGTTCTGCGGGTGCACGATGGGGGCCTTGAATTCGGCCATGCCGGGCCATTCGGGCGTGTAGCCTTCGGAATGGCGGTAATAGCCCTGGCACATCCATAGGAAATTTGCCGTGAAACGGACGGCCTCGCCGGTGTCGGTGCGGATGCCTTCGAGCGTCCAGCGATTGTCGCGGCTCGACCAGGAGGCCGAAGAGAGCGTGCGCCGGTAGCGGATATGCGGCGCGAGGCCGTTATCCTCGATGACCTCGCCCATGTAGCGCAGGATCTCGGCGGCCGATGCGATCGGCGCACCGGTCCATGGCTTAAAGCGATAGCCGAACGTGTAGAGATCGCTGTCGGAGCGGATGCCGGGATAGCGATGCGTGATCCAGGTGCCGCCGAAGGTGTCCTGCGATTCGAGCGCGACAAAGCTCGTGCCGGGGCATTGTTTTGTCAAATGGTAGGCGGCCCCGACCCCGGAGATGCCGGCGCCGACGATCAGCACGTCGAAATGCTCGGTCTCCTGAGCCACGCGGGCAACGGGCATTATCGCATCGGGCATCGGGTTCGGGCCTTTTCCAGATTGCCGGCAACTTAGCTGATTCCGAGCTCAATTACATCGGGCGGGCGGCGGGCCCCGGCGGTTGTGCTTCCCGAGCCGGCATGGAACATTCAGGCGATGGACGATAGAAACGGCTTGCCGCACAGCTCGCATTGGGGCGCCTTTTCGGTGCTGGTCAAGGGGCAGAACCTCGAGATCCTGCCGCATCCGCGCGACCCCGCCCCCTCAGTTCTTCTCGGCAATATCCCGGCGGCGGTGTCACACCGGGCGCGCATCGCCCAACCGATGATCCGGCGCGGCTGGCTCGACCGCGGCCCCGGAGCCGACGAGCGCCGCGGCTGCGACGAATTTGTAGCCGTCTCGTGGGACGAGGCCTTCGAGCGGCTCGCCGGCGAATTGCGCCGGGTCTATGACCGGCATGGGTCGCGCGCCGTGTTCGGCGGCTCTTATGGCTGGGCCAGCGCCGGCCGCTTTCACGACGCGCAGCACCAGCTGCACCGATTTTTGAACCTCGCGGGCGGCTATGTCCGCTCTGTCAACAGCTACAGCTCAGGCGCCGCCGCGG
>JBKOVT010000058.1:0-10491 GCA_046724035.1 Pseudomonadota bacterium
TCCGATTCCGGTTCTGCGCGCGCGGAAGGTGCCGGGCAGGGGTGGTCAAGTCAAGCAACCGCCGGGCCGCAGGGGGGCCGCATCGACAATATCCGGGAAATCCGAGACGATGGGACCGGCGGTTTGGTCGATGAAAGCGCCTTGTTAATCATTGGTTGGCTATACCGATGACGCACCCGTTATCCGGGGGGAAAGGGCGCGTGATTACCCGATTGCCAGGCAGGCGCCGATGCTTCTGACCTGCCCGTCCTGCGAGACCCGCTATCAGGTCGATGAGGCGGCGATTGACCGCGCCGCCGGCCGGCAGGTCCGTTGCGCCAATTGCGGCTATCTCTGGCATTTCGCGCCATCGCTCGAAGAGCATGTGCCGGCGCCAACCGCCGCGGCGCCCGCAGCGCGATCCACCGGCGCCATTGCGAGGGCCGCTGCAGCAGCCGGCGCTGCGCCGGGGGCGGGTCCGGCCATGGCAGGCACTGTCCTGCAGCCGGATGGCGCCGCCGCGCTCTCCACCACCCTGGAGCTGGGCAGCGCCGCGGCGCCGGCGGTCGAGGCGATGCACCCGGCCTTGCGCGGGCTGCTGCAGGTCGGAGCCGCGCTGATCGTCGCGGCCGTCATCCTCGTTCCGATCCTGGGACGGAATACGGTCGTCGGGACTTGGCCGGAATCCGCAAAGCTTTATCAGGCCGTCGGATTACAGACCGTAGCCCCCGGAGCCGGCCTCGACGTGCAGGTCACGCCGCTGCGCAGCGACGGGGCCTTTATCGTAACCGGCGAGATCACGAACACCACCCGAGAGGCGGTCAATATTCCGCCGGTCCGGGTCGCGCTGCTCGACATGACCAAGAGGGAAGTTGAGTTTCAGGTGATCGACCCGCCGGCCGGAAGTCTGCCGCCCGGCGGGGTCGTACGGTTTAAGACTGTCTTCGAGCACCCCAGCGTTGCCGCGACCGATGTGGTCGCGACATTCGGCACCGAATAGCCCGGCCGTCCTTTAGCGGGTTCGGGCCTTTAGCGGGTTCGAGCGGCGAATTGCTGGCGAGCGACGTCCCGCAGGCGGGACAGCCGATCGCCGACGGTCCCCACCCCATTGCTTTTCACCGCGACCGGGCCATTGCCGCGCAGCACGATGACCTGTTGCTTGCCGTCGACGTGATAGGTCGTGCCGCTGACGAGCTTGGCGTCGCTCGGGCCGCTGCTGGCCGACGCCGTGCGTACATTCCCGCCGAGCGCCCGCGCCTTGCTGCCCCCGACGATGCGGCCCTTTTTGTCGAAATGGGTGCGGCGGCTGCCGGTGATCAGCGTCACGAGCTTTGGATGGTCGAGGTCCCAGTTGCGCACCGGCCCAGTGTCCATATGCATAAAGCCGGAATGCGGATACCAGCCGACCCCGCCCCGCTGCATCGCGCGAGCCGCTTTCATGGCGTCGGCGAGCTTGTCCCCAAAATGCACATCGAGGGCCCGGCCATAGAGGTGCTGACTGTTTTCCGCGACCCCGAAATGCGTCTTGGCGAGCATCGCGTTGGTCTGCGGCGTGCGGTAGGCCGACAAGATCATCGCCTGGCTCTGGCCGACCGCCTGCATGACCGAGGACAGGAAATCGAGCACCCCGACATCGATCGCGATCTTCTCGCCGCTGTGGAAATCGCGGAGAAACACCGAGAGTTCGTCCATGACCCTCGGGATCGGACCGTTGTCGTCACGGTAGATGCCACTAAAGGTCTCGCCGGTATGCGGATTGGCGAGATTGAGCCTATGCGGCTGCGGTGGCGGGAGAGGCAAGGCCCGAAGCATGTTGGGCAACGCAGCCGTGCCGGCGATCACAGACAAAAAAAGTCGTCGATCCATTGTCCCCGGATTAAAGATGTTTCCGCCCCAAGCGCCCGTATGCACCCTGTTCCGAGCCGCGCTCGTGTCACAGAGCGTCACAGACGGAAACAATATATAACCGAGATTTCCGGGAGATGAAACCCGGCAAACCTAAGAAGGCGAAGATTTGTTTTAGATCAAGCGCTCAGAATCTTCTTAATAGACGTTCGATGTAGTCTAATTCAATTACAGGTCGAGAACGTTCTCCAGCGCGGCGGCGCAATTCGTCCAGGATCTGCCGCGATTTCTGCAGCGTATTCTCGTCCGGAATGCGGACATCGCTCTGGTCGAAGGCGCCGTTGCTGGAAGTCGGCCGGCCAAACGGGTCGCGCTCGACGCGGCCGCGCTGATCGCGGTCGGTAGCGCCGACCTCGTCATCACTGGGATCGCCCCAGCCCTTGCCGAGCCGCTGTTGCAATTGCTGCGCGAAATCGCGCGCCGCCTGCTGCAATTGATCGAGCGCCTCGGTCTGCGGCCCGATCGCTTCGCCGGCTTCGCCGCGCTGCAGCGCGCCGGTCGCGTCACGCATCGCGCGCTCGGCCCGGCCAAACGGGTCGGGGATGTCACCCATGCCCTCGCCGAGCCGGCGCATCAGGTCGCCGAGAGAATGGCGCAAACCTTCCTGCTCGCCGGCCTCGTCACCCATCTCGCCGAATTGCCCCATCTCGCCCTGATCGCCGTTCCCGGGTTGGCGCTGGCCCTGCTGGCCGCGCTGACCCTGCCGGCCCTGTTGCCCTTGCTGTCCCTGTTGGCCTTGCTGCCCCTGTTGGCCCTGCTGCCGCTGCGCCCGGAAGCTCTTGTCGAGGAGCTGCTGTTGGCGCTGCATCAATTGCTGCAAGCCGCGCATCATCTGCTGCGCTTCGCTGGCGCCGCGCTGCATCTGCCCGGGCCGGGCGGCGTGCAGGTTTTCCAGCATATTCTGCATTTGCGACAGCAATTCGCGGGCTTGGTCGCGCGCCCCGCTGCGCGCCATCTCGCGGGCGCGGTCGAGCATGCGCTGGAGGTCGCGGCCGGTGATGACCTTGGAGGGATCGGCCGGCTGCCGCGCCGCATCCGGATTGCGCTGCATTTCCTCGGCGAGCGACTGAAGATAACGGTCGAGCGCCTGGCGCAGCTCGTTCATCAGCCGCTCGATTTCAGCATCCGGCGCGTTCTTGGCGAGCGCATCCTGCAATTGCTGCTGCAAGCGCCGCAGATCCTGCTCGGCCAGCGCCATCCGGCCATCCTCGATCCGCAACGCGGTTTCCCAGAGGATCTGCTGAACTCCGGCGATCGTGTCCTTGTCGCTACCCTGCTGCAGGCGCAGCTGCGCCAAATGCAGCGCGAGATAGACGGCGGTGTCGTCGCGATAGAGCACCGGGCGCGTGTTCAGATCGCCGATGATCTCAGCGACCGCGGGGGCGGATGCGGGATCCTTTGCCAGCTCGCGGCGCTGATCGATGATGGCGCGGGCGATCGGGTGATTGAAGACCCGCTCGGGCAGCGTCATCGCCACCGCCTCGCTCTGGCCGATCTGGCCGAGCGCATCGGTCGCGACAACCCGGATCTCGACCGGCAGGCCGGCCCAGGGATGCGGCGACAGATCGTGATAGCTGGTCGCCTGCGCGTCTTTCAGGTGCAGCCCCGGGAGGGGCAATTCGAGCTCGATCGCCTCCTCGGAAGGCGGATCCCCCGGCTTTTCACCAGTACGGTGGATCACGGCCTTGACGCTCTCGATGCCGTAATCGTCGCTGGCGCGGTAGTCGAGCCGCAGGGCGGCCCGCGCGGTTCCCTTGGGCGGCTGAGCGAAGGCGATCGCCGGCGGGTTGTCCGGCACGATCTGGATCGGCCATTGGCCCAGTGTCGCGCCGCCCTGGGCCAGTGACAGCTTCGTGCCGCCGGTCAGCGTCGTCTCAATGCGGAAATTCTGCTTGTCGACCGGCTGCAGATCGCGCCCTTCGGCGTCGATCGCCAGCTGCGGCACACGGCCGCCGCCATGCACCTGCGCGAGCAGCACGCTTCCGGTCGGCACCGCAATCGGGCCGGGATCGCCGGCGCGCAGGAATTGCGGCGCCAGCCCGGTATATTCGGGCGGCGTAATCCACAGATCGAAACTGGCCACGACCGCGGCGGCGCGCCCATAGAAGCTCGGCGTCAATGCCCGCACCGCGCGTTCGCGCCAATCGGCGCCCGCGTCGATCACCGCCAGCACCAGAAGGATTGCCAGGACCGATCTCAAGCCCCAGGGATCGTGCTGCGCGAGGCCGGCGACCGGCCAGCCGACGCGCAGGCGGCGGATCGCGGCTTCCATTCGCTGGCGATGCGCCGCCCACAATCCCGCCGCCGCGCGGTCCAACGGAATGCTCGGCTTATCGAGCAGAGCCTGAAGCGGGCGATGCGAGAGCCCGCTCGCCCGCTCGATGCGGCGCCGCGCCGCCACCGGATCGCTCCAGGCGGCGGAGCCAGGGCGATGGCGCAAACCCCAGGCAATCGCCGCAGCAAATGCCAGCGCCAGCATCGCCAACAGGGCGACATGCAGCCAGCCTGGCATCGCCGCAAAGATGTCGAACAGCGCGAGGACCGCGAAGATTCCGATGATTGCAAGCGGCGGCCAAGCGGCGGGCCACACCCGTTCCCAGAGCAAGGCGGCGCGCGCAAGGCGCATCCGCCAAAGGAGCCGGTGATCTTGCCGAAGCTGGCGGCGCAATTGCCGCGCTGCATCCAGATCGCTCATGCGGCACCTCGCCGGCGCGGCGTCTCGGCGGGATCGCCGAGCCAGTCGGGGACTGTATCAAGCGCCAGCATTGCCTCGTAGCTCGGCCGTTTCCGGATCACCGCAACGCGCCCTCCGCTGGCCATCACCTCCGGCACGAGAAGCCGGCTATTGTAGGTCGAGCTCATCACCGCGCCATAGGCCCCGGCAGTCATAAAAGCGACGAGATCGCCTTCCGCCAGCGGCGGCAGCGCCCGGTCGCGGGTGAAGGTGTCGGTCGTCTCGCATACCGGTCCGACAACATCCGCCGGCGCCTTGGTCGCGCCGGCCGGCGGTTCGCGCACGGGCAGGATGCGGTGCTCCGCCTTGTACAATGCCGGGCGCAGCAGATCGTTCATTGCCGCATCGACCACGACGACGCGGCGGTCGCCATCCTTGACGGAGACGACGCTCGCCAGCAGCAGGCCGCCTCCGGCCACCAGAAACCGCCCCGGCTCGAACGCCAGCCCGACATCGAGCGCGCCGAAAATCTCGCGCACCACTGCCGCATATTGCGTCGGCGTTGCCGGAACCTCATCGCCATACGGCACCGTCAGTCCGCCGCCGAGATCGACCTGGCGGACCGTCATCCCCTGTTGACGCACCACACGAACCAGCTCGGCGACGCGGGTGAAGGCGGCGCGGCTGGGGGCGACATCGACAATCTGCGACCCGATATGCACCGCGAGACCAACCGGCTCGATGCCCGGTAGCTGGGCCGCGAGACGATAGGCCGCCAGCACATCGTCACGGGCAATGCCGAATTTATCTTCCTTGCGGCCGGTCGAGATGTCGCTATGCGTCTTCGCGTCAATGTCGGGGTTGACCCGAAGCGCGACACGCGCGGTCTGCCCGCGCGATGCCGCAACGTCGGCCAGCTGCCGCAATTCCGGCACCGACTCGACGTTGATTTGATGGATTTCCGCATCAAGCGCGGCGGCAAGTTCAGCGCGGGTCTTGCCAACCCCGGAAAAGACGATGCGCTGCGCCGGAATGCCGGCGGCGAACGAGCGTCGCAACTCGCCTTCGGAGACCACGTCGGCCCCGGCGCCGAGACCGGCCAGGAGCCGCAGCACCGCCTGGTTCGAGTTCGCCTTGACCGCGTAGCAGATCAGCGGCGCCTCGGGCGCAAACGCGGCCGCGAATTCACCGTAGCGCGCGGCTATCGAGCCGGCGGAATATACGTAGCACGGCGTCCCGACCGCGGCGGCGATATTCGCGACCGGCACCTCCTCGGCGTAGAGCTGGCCGCCGCGATAGCGGAAGAACTCATTCACTCGGATAAGTCCTCGGATAGGTATCGGGCACGCCGGGCGGCGGCTGCGGATTGCCCTTCTTGCCGCAGCCGGCGAGCGCGACGGCAATCAACAGGAGGGCCACGATACGAAACAAGGGGCTCATGAGAGGTATTTCCGGCGCGCGGCAGCGATCGCTTCGCGCACCTGCGCGGGCGCGGTTCCGCCAAAGCTGGCGCGGCTCGCGACCGAACGCTCGATATCGAGGACATCGTAAACCGCATCGGTAATTGCCGGCTCGACCGCCTGAAGCTCGGAGAGCTGCAGCTCGGCGAGGGAGCAGCCGCGCACCTCGGCGCGCCTGACGATCTCACCGGTGATGTGGTGAGCACGGCGGAACGGCAGATCGAGAGCGCGCACGAGCCAATCGGCGAGATCGGTGGCGGTGCTGAAACCGCGTGCCGCCGCATCGCGCAGCCGCTCGCGGTCGGGACGCATGTCGCGCACCAGCCCGGTCGTCGCCGCAAGGCACAGTTCGAGCGCATCCGCGGCCTCGAACACCGGCACTTTGTCTTCCTGCATATCCTTCTGATAGGCGAGCGGCAGCCCCTTCATCACCGTCAGCAATGCAATCAGCGCGCCGTTGAAGAGGCCGGTTTTGGCGCGCACCAGCTCCGCGGCATCGGGATTGCGCTTCTGCGGCATGATCGAGCTGCCAGTCGTAAACGCATCGCTGAGCCGGATAAAGCCAAAGGCATCGCTCGACCAGATGACGATCTCCTCGGCAAAGCGCGACAGATGCGTGCCGGCGAGCGCCGCGGCCGCGAGAAACTCGACCGCGAAATCCCGGTCGGAAACCGCATCGATCGAATTGGCGGCCGGGCGCTCGAAGCCGAGCGCGGCAGCGGTCCGGTCGCGGTCGATCGAAAACGCGGTGCCGGCGAGCGCGGCGGCGCCGAGCGGGGATTCGTTGAGGCGGCGGCGGCAATCGGCAAAACGGCCGCGGTCGCGGCCGAGCATCTCGACATAGGCCATCAAATGGTGACCGAGGGTCACGGGCTGCGCGATCTGCAGATGCGTAAAGCCGGGCATGACGCAATCGGCATAGGCCTCGGCTTGATCGATGAGCGCGCTCTGAAGCTCCCGAAGCCCGGTCTCGATGTGGTCGATCGCGTTCCGCACCCACAGACGGAAATCGGTCGCGACCTGGTCGTTGCGCGACCGCGCGGTGTGCAGCCGGCCCGCCGCCGGCCCGATCAGCTCGGCGAGTCGCGCCTCGATATTGAGGTGGATGTCCTCGTGCTCGTCGCGGAAGACAAAGCCTCCCGCCTCGATCTCGCCGCGGATCTGCTCTAGACCCCGGGCAATCGCTTCGCCATCTTCCGGCGAGAGAATGTTTTGCGCGACCAGCATCGCGCAATGCGCCTTTGAGCCGGCGATATCCTCGGCATGAAGGCGCTTGTCAAAACCGATCGAGGCATTGATGCGGCGCATGATCGCGGCCGGGCCCTCGGCGAAGCGGCCGCCCCATAGGGCATTCGGCCCGGCGGCACCAGGTGCCGCGGGATCGGACCCGGCTGGATCTGACCCGGGCGGGTCGGGCCGGTTTTTGGCCTCCTTCGGCACGGTCGCGGTCGCGCTCCTGCTCACGGTCGGGGCCGCCTTTGCGGCCGAGCCAGACCTCAAACCCGGCGAGTTTATCCCGGCCTCGTCGCCGCAACCAGCGCCCGAGGCCTCTTTCCAAGATCTCTCAGGCAATTGGGTGGCTCTCGCCGATTTCAAGGGCAAGTTGGTGTTGCTCAACCTCTGGGCGACCTGGTGCCAACCCTGCCTCAAGGAAATGCCGTCGCTCGAAAAACTGCAGGCGAGCCGCGCGGACAAGCTCACCGTGGCGGCGGTATCCGAGGACCGCGGGGGGAAGAATGTCGTCGAGCCGTTTATCGCGAAGCTCGGGCTCGACAAGGTCAAACCCTATCTCGACCCGAAGAGCGCGGTCGGCCACGCCTTCTCGGTGCGCGGCCTGCCCACGACGCTGATTATCGACAGTGAGGGCAAAGTGGTCGGCCGGGTCGAGGGCGCCGCCGAATGGGATTCCGAGAAGATGTCGAAGGTGTTGCAGCCGTTTCTGCCGGATGCGCCCGAGGATGCAAAGCTCAAGCGGGCGGAGCGCTGAGAACGCGTTGCAGAAACGCGCCGCCGCGCTGCAGCCCCTCTGGATCGATCGAGTGCTCAATACCGGGGCAGGCCAAGGTCTCGACCGGAACGCCGGCGGTTTTGAGCGCCGTCTCGGCATGCGCGAGCGATTCGAACGGCACCATCGGATCGTGGGTGCCGTGCACGAGCAATACCGGCGGGCGCGAGCGCAACTCGCTCGCCAGAAGCTCGGGCGCGATCAGCCGGCCGGAATAGCCGAGGATGCCCGCGAGTTGGTTGGCGCGGCGCAGCCCGACATAGAGCGACATCATCGTGCCCTGCGAAAAGCCGACGAGCGCGGTGTCGCTTTCGGTGAGTCCGCGCTTTTGCACTTCCTCGTCGATGAAGGCGTCGAGCATCGGCGCCGCGGCGCGCACGCCCGCCAAGACCGCGGCCGCGGTGCGGTCCTGCACGCTGAACCATTGATAGCCGTAAGGCGCCATGTCGCAGGGAAAGGGCGCGTTCGGCGAGATGAATTCCGCATCGGGCACAAGCCGCCCCCAATATTGCTGGAGGCCGATCAAATCGTTGCCGTCGGCGCCGAGACCGTGCAGCAGGATGACGAGCCGGCGCGGCGTGCCGCCGGCGAGGGGCGGACGGCTCGGTCCGGTCAATTGGCCCAGCATCGGCGGCGGCTCCTCAGGGATGACACAATCGTCGCGAGGCATAGCCGATCCGCCGCGCCGCTGTCATCAGCGCCGGTGAGGAGCCAGGCGTGAGCCGCGAAACTGTTGTCACGCGGTTTGCGCCGAGCCCGACGGGCTATCTGCATTTGGGGCACGTGCGCTCGGCGCTCGAAGGATGGCGGGCGGCGCGCGACGCCAGCGGGCGGTTTCTGCTGCGCATCGAGGATATCGACCATACGCGCTGCCGCCCGAAATACACCGACGCGATTGTCGAGGATCTGCATTGGCTTGGGCTCGATTGGGATGGGCCGGTGCGCAGACAATCCGAGCATTTCGACGATTACCGCGCAGCGCTCGCAAAGCTCGATGCGATGGGGCTCCTCTATCCCTGCTTCTGCACGCGGCGCGAGATCCAGGCGGAAATTGCGCGAGCCGGCGGCGCGCCACAGGGCGAGTTGGGCGCCCCCTACCCCGGCATTTGCCGCAAGCTCAGCGCGGTGGAACGCGAGGCGCGCATGCACAGCGCCGCCGATTATGCGCTGCGGCTCGATGTCGGCGCGGCATTGGCGCGCACCGGGCCGCTGTATTGGCATGAGCACGACGCGCGCATCGAAGCCGAACCCGCAGCCTCGGGCGATGTCGTGCTGGCGCGCAAGGAGATGCCGACGAGCTATCACCTCGCGGTGACGGTGGATGACGCCGTGCAAGGCGTGACCTTGGTGACGCGCGGCATCGACCTGTTTGCCGCGACACATATCCACCGCCTGTTGCAGGCCTTGCTCGATCTGCCGGTGCCGCATTACCGGCACCATCCGCTGTTGACCGATGCGAGCGGGCGACGGCTGGCGAAACGCGATCGCGCGCTGACGATCCGGGCGATGCGCGAGGCCGGCCGCTCGCCCGAGGACGTCTTGACCGAGGCTCAGTCGAGCGGGCGGTGAAGGCCGCTCGCGACGTCGAGATATTCCGGGTCGTCCACTGAAATGAGCCCGTGCCGGAGCGCGAAATCGAGGATCACGAGGTTGACGTTGAACTTGAAATCATCGGTGCGGCGCACGCGATCGACAACCGCCTCGGCGGGCATCAGATCGAAGCGGACGATCTCGCCGTCGCTGTTCTTCGGCTCGAACGCGTCCGGCAATTTGATGTCATAGACGAACAGCACATCGTCGCGGATGCCAAGCTCGGTTTCCATGCAGTAGGTGACGGCGCCGACCGGCACGGCATCCTTCACGAGGAATTCGGGGATGCCGCCCTCCTCCTCGCTCTCCTTGACGAGCGTCTCGTAGATGCCGTGGCCGTTGCCCATGCCGCCGGCGACGATGTTGTCGAGCTTGTCGGGGGCGACGCGCTTGTCGGGCGCGCGGCGACCAACCCAGAGATGCATGCGGCGGTCGATAACGCGATAGCCGTTGAGATGCACGCCATAGGCGCGCACGCCGAAAAACGGCACGGCGCCGCGGTCAAGGCGGAACAGCGGCGGCTCTCCCCAGCGCGCCATGACATCGAAGGTCTCGTTACGCCATTTCGGGATATTGCGCTCGGCGACCAGCGCCTCGACGACCTCGTCGACCGCGGCGCTCACCGCATCGACGCCGCCCGACGCGACGAGCGCGACCCGCTCCGGCTCGACCGCGAACACCGACCTGAAAGCGGCGAGAGCGGCGGCGTTGTCGCGGCGCAGCCATCCGATGCGGCTCCCGCCGGCGAGCAAGGGCACGACCCGGGCGCGGTCGAAATTGTTGCAGGCGCGGATGTGGTCGGCGAAGGACATGGCTCGGTCCGGAATGGGGCGGCGGTTCGCGTGGGTCTAACCTATAGGAAACGCTCGCTGGTCAAG
>JBKOVT010000178.1:0-9866 GCA_046724035.1 Pseudomonadota bacterium
CGCACGCCGATTGTCGCATTGACGGCGCATGCCCTCGCCGAAGTCCGGGAGCGCTGTCTGGACGCAGGCATGGACGACTTCCTCGTCAAACCATACGACGAATTGCAGATCGCCGACATGCTCGGACGTTGGCTGACGCCCATTGCGGCAATCCCGAGCACTCCCAGCGACAAGAGCGCGCCCGAAAAATCGGCGCCGTCTCCTTCGTTTGAGGCGCCCAGGCTCGATATGGTTGCCGTCGATAGGATCCGACGGATTTCAGATGACAATGGCTCCTCGATGCTGGGCCAAGTGGTATCGCAGTTCGCGGTCGTCTCCGGTCCTCTCTTGGCGACGATGCGAAGCAAGAGCCGCGACTCCGATCCCGACTCGGTATGGCGCGCCGCGCACAGCCTGAAATCCAGCGCCGCTGCTCTCGGAGCCCGGCGAGTGTCACAATGCTGTGAAGAGATCGAGGCGCTGGCGCGCGACAACGGCATCCTGCCCTCCGGGGCGCTTTTGGCCGCTCTCGAGGCCGAGCTAACGGGGGCGATCGATGAGCTGAAGGCGCTCGCGGGCGCCGAACAAAGCGTGGCCTAATCACTCCTGGCGCAGCGCGTTAGCGCTAAATTCACCAACCCTATCAACAATATCCGGCCGGCGCGGGGCTCGCTTTAGGGCGACCCGAGCGTCGCGTTCCAGATCGCTGGAGCTGCGGATGGACAAGACCGAGATGCCCGGCTCAATCCTCGTCGTCGACGACGATCCCGTCGTGCGTTCGCTGATGCGCGCGACCTTGAAGACGGACGGCTTTACCGTGGTCGAGGCGGCCGACGGCGAGGAAGGCTGCCGGCTATACGAGGAGCATCGACCCGACCTGCTGCTGGTCGATCTGATCATGCCTCGCAAGGATGGCTATGAGCTCTGCCGTATCCTTCGCTCCCGGCCGGAATCGGCGTATGTCCCGATCGTCGTGGCGACAAGCCTCGATGATGTGCCGTCGATCGCCCGCGCATACGATGCGGGAGCGACGGATTTCATTCCGAAGCCGATCAACTGGCTCGTCCTCAACCACCGCATCCGCTACATCCTGCGCGCCAGCCGTGCTTTCGAGGAGATCCGCCGCAATCAGGAACGCCTGATCGCGGCAAAGGAAGCAGCGGAAGCCGCCAACCGGGCGAAATCCGAATTCCTTGCCAATATGAGTCACGAATTGCGGACGCCACTCAATGCGATCATCGGCTTTTCCGGCATGATGAGCGACCGCATGTTTGGCCCGCTCGACGAAAAGTATGCGGAGTATGCCAGCATCATCGGTGACAGCGGCCGTCACCTGCTGGCGATCATCACGGACATTCTTGATGTCGCGAAGGCGGATGCCGACCGCATGATGCTGGCGGAAGAGCGCGTCGTGATCGAGGACGTCGTCGAGCTCGGCTCGAAAATTGTGGAAGACATGGCGCGCCGCGCCGATATCGAATTCGTCAGCAAGATGGAAGACGAGCTGCCGCCGGTTGTCGCGGATCCCGCGAAGCTGACCCAGATCCTCGTCAACCTGCTCTCCAACGCGGTCAAATTTACCGCGGCAGGGGGCAAGGTTCACCTGAGTGTGGAGCACCGTGCCGCGCAAGGCATCACCTTCCGCGTCGAGGACACCGGCATCGGCATGTCGCCCGACCAGATACCGATCGCCTTGGCGCCTTTCGGACAGATCAGCAACAGCATGACCCGCAAGCATGACGGCGTCGGGCTCGGGCTGCCGCTGACGAAGCGATTGATCGAACTGCATGGCGGCACGATCGAGCTCGACAGCGAGCCCGGCAGGGGCACCGTCGCAAGCGTTCACCTGCCGGAATGGCGTGTCTGCAACAACGGGCATCCGGTGGGCCGTGACGTCGAGGCACCGCTTCAACCCTCGGCGTAGGGATTGTTGCCCTTACGCAGCATCATGCGGATCGGCGTTCCGGGCAGATCGAAATCGTGGCGCAGCGCGTTGACAAGATAGCGGCGATAGGATTCCGGGAGCTCTCCCGGCCTTGAGGCGAACAACGCAAAGCTCGGCGGCCGGGTATTGACCTGTGTCATGTAGCGCAACCGCAGCCGGCGCGCCCCGACGAGCGGCGGCGGGTGGCGCTCCTGGATCGCCGCCAGCCAACGGTTGAGCGCCGGAGTCGGCACGCGGCGGTTCCACACGGCATCGGCCGCGAACACCGCCTGCATCAGCGCGTCGAGTCCACGACCGGTAAGCCCCGAGACCGGTACAAGCGGTACACCCTGCAATTGCGGCAGCGTCGTCTCCAAACGCTCGCGCATGCGCTTCAGAACGGCTTCGCGCTCGGTGACCGCGTCCCATTTGTTGAGAGCCAGCACCAAGGCTCGCCCCTCCTCCGCCACCATATTGGCGATCGTCAGATCCTGGCGCTCGAGGAGCTGCAGCGCGTCGAGCACCAGGATCACCGTCCCGGCAAACCCGACGGCGCGCCGCGTATCGGCGCTCGACAGCCGCTCCAGCCGGTCTTCGACACGCGATCGTCGGCGCAGCCCGGCCGTGTCGACGAGCCGGATCGCGCGATCACGCCAAAGCCAATCTATCGCAATGGCGTCTCGGGTGATCCCCGGCTCGGGTCCCGTCAGCATGCGATCCTCGCCGATGAGGTGGTTTACCAGCGTCGACTTCCCGACATTCGGGCGCCCGACAATCGCGAGCTGCAGCGGCTTCTCTTCCGCAAGCCCCGCCGACGCCTGCGTCTCCTCGGTTGCGGCAATATGAGGCTGCAATCGCTCGTAGAGCTCACCCAACCCCTCGCCATGCTGCGCCGAAAGCGATACCGGTTCACCGAGGCCGAGCGCATAGGCTTCGTCCGCCTGAGCGATTGCCCGTCGGCCCTCCGCCTTGTTCGCCACCAGGATGACCGGCTTGCCACCGCGCCGCAGCCAGTGTGCGAAATCGCGGTCGAGCGGCGTCAGCCCGGCCCGCGCGTCAATGACGAACAGCGCGACATCGGCTTCAGCGAGAGCGCTTTCGGTCTGCGCCCGCATGCGGCCACCGAGCGTGTCAGGCGCCGCTTCCTCGAGCCCGGCGGTATCGATCATTTGAAAACTGAGATCGGCGATCCGGCCCTCGCCTCCGCGACGGTCGCGAGTCACCCCCGGCGTGTCATCGACCAGCGCCAGAGGACGCCCGGCAAGCCGGTTGAACAGGGTCGATTTGCCGACATTCGGTCGCCCGACGATCGCGACCGTGACGCTCATTTCGGATTGGCTCCGCGCCGCGAGATTATCGATACGCGGAGAGATTTGCGTCGTCGGTCAGCAAGTAAAGAGTGTTCTCGGCGATGACCGGCCCGAGAAACGCGCTGCCCGACAGCGCTTGGCCACCGACCCGCTGCCCGCCATCGGGCGAGACCGACACCAATTCGCCCAGGGAGGAGAGGGCGATCAGCCGGTTTCCTCCGAGCACGGGGCCGGCCCAGCGGATAGGATCCGATTTCGCCTTCTCGTCCTCGTAGCGCCTGAGCTGATGCACCCAGCGGATCTTGCCCTCCTTGCGCGTCAGGCAGACAAGCGTGTTATCGCTCGCCAGCACAAAGACAAATTCGCCGGCGACCCAGGGGCTGTGACTGCTGGCGATGTCCTGCTCCCAGACGCGTTCGCCGCTGCGCAGATCGATCGCGGCCATGCGGCCGCTGTGGCTGACGGCAAATACACGGCCATGATCGATAACGGGGCGACCGCGAATATCGGCAAGGCCAGAAATTGCATTGACGCTGCGCGTTGATGCCAAGCTGTCCGACCAGACGGCGCGGCCGTTCTCAACGCGCAACGCGAAGATCTCGCCAGAGGTGTAGGCGGGGATCACGACTTCGCCTTCGACGGCCGGGCTGGCGCCGCCAAGCAATCCCGCCGGCTCCGGAATACCGTTATGCGACCATAGCTTCCGCCCGTCATCGGTGGACAGCGCGTTGAGCTCATTCTCGACTGTGACGGCGAAGACGCGGCCGTCCGCCACGGTCGGCGCGCTGTGCACCGGCGCGGTGACATTCTGCCGCCAGATCACCTTGCCATCGGCTGGATCGAGCGCCAGCACCTGCGCATAGCCGGTCGAGACGTAGAGACGGTCGTTCCAGAAGGCCGGCCCGCCGCCAAAGGCGCTGCCGCGCATTTCTTCGGGTTTGAGATCGACCTGCCAGATCCGGCTGCCCGTGCCGGCATCGAGCGCGCTGACCTGCACGCCGCCATCCATCGCGAAGATCCGGCCGCGTGCGATAACCGGTTGCGAGAGCACGCGAGTCCGGCGCGAGGCGCCCTCGCCGATGCCGGTCTCCCAGGCCCGCGCGATCCGGTCCGGCAAGGCCGGATGCACCATCGAATGCGCCGGGTTCCCGCCGGGCTCGGGCCATTCGGCATTGACGGCCGGCGGCGGCAGCGTCACCGGCGTGCTGGCGAGCTGTGGATCGGGATCGAACGTGGTCTCGAGACCAAGCACCGAGATCCGCTCACCCGGGAGTGGCTGCTTTTTGTCGCTGAACCAGTCGCAGCCGGCGGGCGTCAGCGATAGCAGCAGCGCAGCAAACTCGCGTCGGTTCATCGCAGGGAAGTGTCGGATAGCAGCGGTGACTACGTCGCGAGCGCAGCCGCCAGCTCGGCGGCTCGCGCCCGCAGCTTTTGGGGCGCGGACAGATCGTCGGCAAGCGATTTGTAGATTTCGAGCGCGCCGTTGCGGTCGCCCGCTTTCAGCTTTGCCGCGGCGGTCAGTTCGAGCGCGCTGGCGCGCCACGGATTGCCGTTCTCGGTCAATCGCTGCAGGCGTTCGATGGCGACTTTCGGATCGTCATCGGGCAATCCATGCGTGACCGACAGCAGGACAGCAAGATCGCGGAACTCGCGGTCGATGCCGGACGAGGCCGCCAGCCGGTCATAAGCGGCAACCGCCGCCTTCCGGTCGCCGTTCTTTGCGACAAGCTCGGCCTCCGCGAAGGAGGCCAAGAGGCCATAGCCGCCGCCCTCCTGAGCCAGCATTGCGAACAGCCGCGAGGCGTCGGCGGTCTTGCCCTCGCGCACCAGCGCCAGGGCCGCCGAATAGCGCCCGGATTGGGCGCGCCGTTCGGAAGCCTCGTGGCTCCGCCAGGCAGCGATAGCCCCGGCCACAACCAGGACGAAGACGACGACCGCGATGACGTATTTACCGTAGCGCGACCAGAGCTTGAGGAGATTTTCGCGGCGCAGCTCCTCGTCGATTTCACGAAAGATGTCGCTCACACACGCCCCGAACCGGTTTCATTACCGCGCGGCCACCATATCCGCTCGGCCGGAGCGACGCAAACCGCGGTATCCGCGGGTACGAGGCGGCGGCAACCGGTCGCAGGCTTTGGCGCGGAAGCAGGCGGCGCGGGCCGGCAAGACGGCTGGACGCCCGCGCGGAAATGGTCAAAATAACGCCAGCAGCGATGGATGAATCCGGGCGATGATCGGTAACAAGGCGACGGTCCTGCCACTCAGGGATTATCGAGGCGGGCGCCGCACCCTGTACTTCACGCGCTCCGAGCTGAACCAGCTGCTCGGGCTCTACAGCCGCAATGTCGCACGCGGCGTCTGGCGTGATTATGCGATCGACCATCGCGACGGACAGGCGCTCTTTTCAGTGTTCCGCCACACCCATGAAAGCGCCGCCTATACGATCGTGAAAACCGCCTCCTCCGCCGCGCATCCGGCCGAATTCATCGTGCTCAGCGGGCGCCAGCGGCTGCGGGTCGCGCGCAGCCTCGGCGAGGCAATCGATTTCTTTCGCGCCAAGCTCTCGCTCGTTCCCTGACGCGTCGCGCCATCCGTCTCAGCCGGGGTGGCGTGCCCGGCGCGCAGCCCGTGCCGGGCCCTATGCCGGAAACGACACCTCGACGCGCCCGAGCGGACCGTACTCGGCGCGGATCGTCACGCCCGGCTCGGTAAACACCAGGCCGGTGTGCGTTCCGGTCGTGACAAAGGTGCCGGCCGGTACGCCGCCGCGCTTATTCGCGACAAAGTTGACCAGCTCGACAAAGAGACCGATCGGATCGCCGGCACGTAAACCGGTGCAATCCGCGAACGGCTTGCCATCGGCCGTCACGGCAATCGGCGGGTGCACCAAATCCATGCCCTGCCACTCCGATGCCGCCGCGCCATAAACCAGCGCGCCATTCGAGAAATTGTCGGCCAGCACCTGCAACCGGTCGAGCGAGCGGAAATCCTGGTAGCGTGAATCGACGACCTCGATTGTCGGATGCAGCGAGGCTGCAGCGAGCACCTCGTCACGACTGTAGGGTGTCGCACGCGCCGCCAGCGCCTGGTTGACGCGGAAGCCGATCTCGCACTCGATCCCGATCAGATGAAAACCGCGCGCCGGCAGCCGCGCCGGGCTGGCATGCACCTTTGATCCATAGATCGGCGCGCAGAAGATCCCGCCTTCGGGCGAGAGCCCTACTTTGTACCCGCCGACACTTTCGCCGAGCCGGCGCAAGACAGAGGCCTGAATCGCGTAGGAATCTGCCTCCGATTGCGGCCGCCCGGTTTCCGGAAGGCCGGAGATTGGCTGAGCTTGCCGCGCCGTGACGAGTGCTGCCGCCGCCGCTTCGATCTGTTCCGGGCTCATCGCGATACTCCAAGCTTTTGCAGATTATGCCGCGTCGATAGCGCCGAGATATTCCAGCGCCGCCGAGACGCCGCCGCCGCGATGCGGGATGCCGGCGCGGTGCAGCCCCATCTCGACACCGCACAACGTGCCGCACAGCATCAGATCGTTGAAATGCCCGAGATGGCCGATGCGGAAGATCTTGCCCTTCATCTTGCCGAGCCCGGTGCCGAGCGACATGTCGAAGCCGTCGAGAATGATGTCGCGCACCCGATCGGCGTCATGCCCGTCCGGCACCAGCACCGCGGTCAGCGAGTTCGAGTATTCTCGCGGCTCGGCGCACAACACGTCGAGGCCCCAGCCATTGACGGCGCGCCGCGTCGCCTCGCCATGCCGGGCATGGCGCGCGAAGACGGCGTCGAGCCCCTCCTCGTCGAGCAGCATTTTGAGCGCCTCGCGCAGCCCGTAGAGCAGGTTGGTCGCCGGCGTGTACGGGAAGAAACCGGTCTTGCCGGTTTCCTGCATCGCCTGCCAATCCCAGTAGGAGCGCGTCAGCTTTGCGCTCTTCGAGGCGGCGAGCGCCTTCTCGGACACCGCGTTGAAGCCGAGCCCCGGCGGCAGCATCAGCCCCTTCTGCGACCCGGCCACCGTGACATCGACACCCCATTCGTCATGCCGGTACTCGATCGACGCGAGCGAGGAGATCGTATCGACCATGAACAGCGCCGGATGCTTGGCGTCATCGATCGCCGCGCGCACATCGGCGATGCGGGTCGTAACCCCGGTCGAGGTCTCGTTATGCACGACGCACACCGCCTTGACCCGGTGCTCGCGGTCGGCGGCGAGCTTCTCGGCGACTTGCGCCGGATCGACCCCGTGCCGCCAATCGCCCGGCACAAACTCGATATCGAGCCCGAGCCGGCTCGCCATCTGCCGCCACAATGTCGCGAAATGACCGGTCTCGAACATCAGCACGCGGTCGCCCGCAGACAGCGTGTTGACGAGCGCCGCCTCCCACGCGCCGGTGCCTGACGACGGGTAGATGACGACCGTGCCTTCGGTTCGGAACACCCGCCGCATTCCGGCGACGATCTCCTTGCCGAGTTCCCCGAATTCCGGGCCGCGATGATCGATTGTCGCAAAGGCGATCGCGTGCAAGACCCGGTCGGGCACATTGGTCGGTCCGGGGATCTGCAGGAAATGGCGGCCGGTATGCGGATGCGGCTGGTTTCGCATGAGGCGTCGTTCCAATTTCGGGGCCGGGTAGTGTGGCCGGGAAACGGCGGCGCGACAAGACAGGCAGAGGTCCGCGGCGATATCCCGCAATCGATGAAAGCCGCCGCGTCTTCGCGCGCTTCCGTCCGGGTCAGGGGAAAAGTCGCGACTGCCGGCGTTGATCGGTCAAAGCAATAGCTGTTTCTAGGGAAACTCGATGCGCGGCAGATTATTCGGCAAGGTCCTGCTGATCGCTCTCCTGGGGGTGAGCCCGTTGGCCGCATGGGCCCAGACCGGCTCGAATTTCGGGTTTGGCGGGGGCTCCGTGATCGGTGGCGGCGGAGGCGGTGGCGCCGTGGGCAGCGGCGGCGCTGCCCCGAGCAGCGGGGCCGGCGGGATGAGTTCCGGCGGAGCCGGCGGCCTCAGCGGCGCAACACCGGGATTTGGCGGCTATGGCAGCAGCGGCAGCGCCTTGGGCACCGGTCCGAGCGCGAGCGTCGGCATCGGCAGCATGAGCCTCGGCATCGGCAGCATGAGCCTCGGCACCGGCGGCCGCGCCTCCGGTTTCGGCAATGCCGGGACATTGGGCGGCAGCAGCTACGGTGTTGGCGGCGCGACGATCGGCGGAACCGGCAGCATCGGCGCGTCTCAGAGCGGAGGCGCCGGCGGAACGGCTGGCAGCACGGTCGCCGGCATGCCGACCGGATACGGCTCCCCGGCTCTCGGCACCGGATCAAGCAGCCCCGGCGCAATGCTTGGCGGCGTCCCGACCGGTTATGGCACCGGGACGACCGGCGGAGCCGCCTATGGCGTCGGCGGCAGCACGATCGGCGGCGGCCTGCCCGGCAGCGGCGCGTCCGGCGCCAACAACGCCGCCGGGCGATAACAAAGAATGCTCACAGGCGGATCGCACATCGAAGGTGCACACCCCGCATAACCGGCGTTTACCCGAATAAGCCTTCACCCCTTTGGGAGGATTGCGTGATGCGCATCCGCAGCCAGATTTTTTCGTTCGTGCTCGCCTTCGCGGCGGTAACCGCGCCGGCGCTTGCCGATAGCGTCGCGGTCGGCACGAGTTCGAACGGCACTGTCATCGTCAATGGCAAGCCCTGCCGTGTCGTGACGACAAAGGACGGCTCGAACAGCACAACGATAACCTCGGGCGCCGGCGGCCTCAGCGGCAGCACGACGGTGTCGCCAGGCGGCGGCTCGTCGGTGACGATATCGCCCGGCGGCAACAGCTCGTCGGTCGCAGTCGGCAGCAGCTCGAGCAATGGCAGCTCTTCCGCCGCAGCCGGATCGGACTGTGTGATCTATCGCCCGGAGAAGAAGAAATAGCTGCTCGGCGGATCGGCCTGAGCCGATAGATCTGAATAAAAAACGGGCCGGCTCTTGAGTGGAGCCGGCCCGCTGTCTCGCAGCGCCTTGTGTGGGGCTTATCGGCCGAGATCGACGCTGCTGCCGCTATTCGATTTGACGGGCGGTCCGCCGGGCTCGTGCGCCATCGATTTGGTGCGGCTCGTCAGCTCTCCTCGATGATTGTGGGTGACGGTGTGCGACTTGCTCCAGACGCCGCCGGGCTGATGCGCCTGGTCGATCGATTGGCCGCTCATGTTCTGGTTCCCGTGCACGCCGCTATGGCTCATGACATGCCCGTTGACCGCCGCGGCGCTGCCGCCCGTACCAAGGCTCGATGATGAGGCGCTCGGGGTATTCGACTCGGCCCCGAGCCCGAGGGAGGAAGCCGACGTGCCTCCCGCGGCGGCGCTGCCGCCGGTCCCGACGGTGCCGCTCGACCCGCTTGCCCCGGCCGAGCCCGCGCCGGTGCCGACCGTCGAGGCCGATTGGGCAACCGCCGCGCCTGCCGTGCCCAGCAGCAACATCGCGGCGGCGGCACTGACGACAAAACGATTGGTCATCTCCTGCTCCTGATCAGTGGGTCTCACCCAAGAGAACGACTGCCGCCGGGCCGTTTCCGCCGCTTGCAATCGCTAGGTGTCCCACCCGTTCCGCAGATTGCGGAACGCGAGAGTGTGGCGAAACCGGCCCGTGCGCCGCTGTTAGCTTC